>QHSA01000093.1 GCA_003220315.1 Candidatus Rokuibacteriota bacterium | reverse complement strand
GGACGTGCAGGCGATGATCGCGAAGGCGGCGCCCCTCCTGCCGCCCGGTATGCCGACGCCGCCCTTCTACCAGAAGGTGAACCCGGCCGACCAGCCCGTGATCTACCTGTCGCTGAGCTCGCCGACGCTGCCGCTCTACACCGTCGACGAGTACGCCCAGACGAACCTGGCCCAGCGCATCTCGACGATCAACGGGGTCGCGCAGGTCCAGGTGTTCGGCTCCCAGAAGTACGCGGTCCGCGTCCAGCTCGACCCCCGCGCGCTCACGACGCGGGGCATCGGCATCGACGAGGTGGAGCAGGCGCTCGCGCGCAGCAACGTCAACCTCCCGACCGGCACGCTCTACGGCGCCCACCAGATGTTCAACGTCCAGGCCACGGGCCAACTCACGAACGCCGCCGCCTTCCGCCCGCTCGTCGTGGCCTACCGGAACGGCTCACCCGTCCGGCTCGAGGAGCTCGGGCGCGTGATCGACAGCGTGCAGACCGACAAGGTCGCGAGCTGGTACAACGACGAGCGCGCCGTGATCCTGGCCGTCCAGCGCCAGCCGGGGACGAACACCGTGGAGGTCGTGGACGCGATCCGGACGCTGCTCCCGCGCTTCCGCTCGGAGCTGCCGGCGTCGGTGAACCTGAACGTCCTCTACGACCGTTCCGTCGCGATCCGCGAGTCGGTCCACGACGTCGAGTTCACGCTCCTCCTCTCGATCACCCTGGTCGTCCTGGTCATCTTCCTGTTCCTGCGCAACCTGTCGGCGACGATCATCCCGAGCCTCGCGGTCCCGCTCTCGATCATCGGGACCTTCGCGGCCATGTACCTGCTCGGCTACACGATCGACATCATCTCCCTGATGGCGCTGACCCTGTGCGTCGGCTTCGTCGTGGACGACGCGGTCGTGATGCTCGAGAACATCGTCCGTCACATGGAGGACGGCAAGGGCCGCCTGGAGGCGGCGCTGATCGGGGCGAAGGAGATCGGGTTCACGATCCTCTCGATGACGCTGTCGCTGGCGGCCGTCTTCATCCCCGTGCTCTTCATGGGCGGCGTCGTCGGCCGGCTGCTCCACGAGTTCGCGGTCGTCATCACCGTCGCGGTGCTCGTGTCGGGCTTCGTGTCGTTGACGCTCACGCCCATGGCGTGCAGCCGGTTCCTCCGTCCGCCGGGCCAGTCGCACTCACGGCTGTACGCGGTCTCCGAGCGCTTCTTCGACGGCATGCTCCATACGTACGACTGGACGCTCCGGTGGGTGCTCGCGCACCGGCGCACGGTCATGGGCGTGATGCTCCTGACCTTCGTGTTGACCGCCTGGCTCTTCGTGGCGATCCCGAAGGGGTTCATCCCGACCGAGGACACCGGCCAGATCTTCGCGTTCACGGAGGCGGCCCAGGACATCTCGTTCGACGCGATGAAGGAGAAGCAGCGGGCGGCGGCCGCGATCGTGCTGAAGCAGCCCTACATCGACCAGATCATGTCGTCGATCGGCGCCTCGACCATCAACGTCGTGCCGAACACCGGTCGCATCTTCATGCGGCTCAAGCCGCGCGACCAGCGGCCGCCGGCCGACAAGATCATCGAGGATCTCAGGCCGAAGCTCGCGACGGTGCCCGGGCTCAAGGTGTACCCGCAGAACCTGCCGACCATCCGGATCGGTGGCAGCCTCACGAAGGCGCTCTACCAGTACACGCTCCAGGCCACCGACCTCCAGGAGCTCTATCGCTGGGCGCCGATCCTCTACGACAAGATGCGGACGCTTCCGGGCTTCACGGACGTCAACACCGACCTCCAGATCACGAGCCCGCAGGTGACCGTCGACATCGACCGGGACAAGGCCTCGGCGCTCGGCGTGACCGCCGAGCAGATCGAGAACGCGCTGTACGACGCCTACGGCTCGCGCCAGGTCTCCACGATCTACACGCCGACGAACCAGTACTGGGTCATCATGGAGCTCGATCCCAAGTACCAGCGCGACCCCACCGAGCTCTCGCTGCTCTACGTGCGCTCGCGGTCGGGCAAGCTCGTGCCGCTCAACTCGGTCGCGCGCCTGATGCCGACCATCGGGCCCCTGACGGTCACGCACCTGGGCCAGCTCCCGGCGGTGACGATCTCGTTCAACCTCCAGCCTGGCGTGTCGCTCAGCGAGGCGGTGGCGGAGGTCCAGAAGGTCCAGCGCGAGCTCCGGCTCCCGGCCACGATCGTCGGGAGCTTCCAGGGCACGGCCCAGGCGTTTCAGGCGTCGCTCAAGGGCCAGGGGCTCCTCCTCGTCGTCACGATCCTGGTCATCTATCTCGTGCTCGGCATTCTTTACGAGAGCTTCATCCATCCGCTCACGATCCTCTCGGGGTTGCCGTCGGCGGGCGTGGGAGCGCTGCTGACGCTGATGTTGTTCAAGTTGGAGCTCAACGTCTACGGCTTCGTCGGGATCATCATGCTGGTCGGAATCGTGAAGAAGATCGCGATCATGATGATCGACTTCGCGCTCGAGGCCGAGCGCGCGGGCGCCACGCCGGCCGACGCGATCTACAAGGGGTGCCTGCTCCGGTTCCGGCCCATCATGATGACGACGATGGCCGCGCTCCTCGGCACGCTCCCGATCGCCCTCGGCATCGGCGCGGGCGCCGACGCGCGGCGCGCGCTCGGGCTGGCCGTCGTGGGCGGCCTGCTCCTGTCGCAGCTCCTGACGCTCTACATCACGCCCGTGCTCTACATCTACATGGAGTCGGCGCAGAAGCGGCTCGGGACGCTCCGCGAGCGGTTCCGGCGTGATGCGCGCACTGCACGGCGGGTGCCCGGGTCGGACATCGTCGGAGTCCAGCCGGCGTCAGCGCCGTTCGGCGGGCGCGACGGTCACACCGGCGACCGCGTGGCCGAGCGCCGGGCGAATCCCGCCGACCGCCCCGTCTAAGTTGACGTCGGGGGAGCGGCGCCGCTCCCACCGCCGCCCCACGTTCTGCCAGCGCTGATTGGCCTCAGGTGCTGCGGAACAGGTCCTGCTTGATGCCCGCCTTCGCGAAGATAAAGTCGCGCGAGGCCTCGAGCTGCTGACGCAGGTGCGGCAGATCGACGTCGAGCAGCTTTCCTTTCCACTTGCGCACCTTGCCTGCGACGATCACGGTCTCGACGTTAGTGCGGTCCATCAGCGAGACGACCGCTCCCGGCACGTTGTTGAGCGGCGCCACGTTGATCGCGGTGGCGTCGAGGATGATGATGTCGGCCTCCTTGCCGGGCGTGAGCGAGCCGGTCTTGCCGTCCAGTCCCAGGTGCTTCGCACCGTTGATGGTGGCGAACCGCAGCACGTCGCGCACATTGAGAAGCGGAGGCGTGCCGGCGGCCGGCGTCGGCCACTGGTTAGGTGGTGTGAATGTTCCTTGCTCGAGGATCATCTGGTTCACGACCATGCGCTGCATGGTCATCGCGGAGCGCATCTGGGTAAAGAAGTCCGCCGTCATCGTGACCTCGACATCCGAGCTCAGGGACGGCTCCATGCCCAGGCTTTGCATCTTGAGGATGGGCGGAATGCCGTGTCGCATGTTCATCTCGATCGGGAAGGCGATCGAGACCTGCACTCCTTTGTCCTTGACCGCCTGCCAGCCTTTGTCTGACATCCCCGTCATGTGGATGAACAGGTTGTCGGGTCCGAGCCCGACGTTGTTGTTGACGCCACCAGTGCCGTCGGCGAGATCGTCCAGGATCGGGCGGATCCCGAACGGCGAGAGGATGTGGGCCGCAATCTGGAGACCGAGTTGGCGCCCGATCTGCCACGCCTGTGTGTAGGTCAGTTCGCCCAGGTAGACCTCGCCGCCCATGATCATGTGGACGAGCTGATCATTCGAGGAGAACCACTGCTTTTTGATGCGGAACGCGTCACTCGGATACTGGTTGCCGGCAACGCCACTGGCGCTCTCGAAATAGCCGAACGCGGCGCGGCGGCCCGTATCGAACAGGGCCTGGATCGCGGCGTCGGAGTGCGCAGGCGAGTGATGGATCTGCGAGATATCGTGCACCGTCGTGACGCCGTCATCGAGTTGCGCCAGTCCGCCGAATAGCTCGCTGATGTAGACATCCTGCGGCCGGTACACGGGCGCGAATGTGAGCAGAATGTATTCGTAATACGTAGGATTCGCGCTCGGCGAGCCCGAGCCGTCGTTGATCAGGATGCCGTTGGCGAGAAAGCTGCGCAGCGCCGTCTCGAACTGGTGATGGTGCGTATCGATGAAGCCCGGCATGACGATGCGGCCGCGCGCGTCGATCACGGCGGCGGCGTCCACCTTCAGGTTTGGTCCGACGGCGAGGATCTTCTTGCCCTGGACCAGCACGTCGGCCTGAGCGAAGTCGCCCACCTTCGGGTCGGGGTCCATCGACATCACGGAACCGCCGCGAATGACGTAGCGCCGTCCAGGGCGGCCGGTGTCCTCGGGCGGGTCCCCGCCGTCCGCGGCGGCACGGCGAGGCGCGAATAGATTAAGACTTGCAGCGGCGGCCCCGGTGGCGGCCGTCGCCTTCAAGAAGTCGCGCCGCGAAGCGGAATGACTCTGCGGAATTCCCTCATCGCACAGTTTGCACATGGGTCTTTTCCCTCCCGTTTGAGTCATTCCCAATGAGAGCGCGCAAGGGATTCCCGAAATGGACCATCGCCTCGTCGCCGCTGACCCTCCATGTTCCGAGGGATTGCCGCTGGTGCCTGCCCTCCTCGGAGACACCGCTGCCCGCGATGATCCCCTCGAAGCACGGTGAGTCCGACGGAGCGGGACGGCTCCTTACTCGAGCGGCGGCCGGCGCCCGCCCCAGGGGCGCGCGGCTTCGAACGCCGCCGACGCCCGGAGCACGGTGAGGTCGGCGAAGCGGCGGCCGACGATCTGCAGGCCCACCGGGAGGCCGGCAGGCGTGAACCCGGCCGGGACCGAGGCGGCCGGCTGGCCCGTGAAGTTGAACGGGTAGCTGAACGAGGCCCAGCCGAGCCAGTCCCAAGCGTGCTGCGGCCAGCTGGCCGGGTTGAGCCGGCCGACGGGAAACGCGGCGACCGAGGTCGTCGGGGTCAGGAGCAGGTCATACTTCTCGAAGAGCGGGCGCACCGTGTCCCAGAAGGCGAACTTCTGCCCGCGCGCCTCGATGTAGTCCACGACGCTGTAGCGGAGGCCGTCCTCGATACAGGCAACCAGGCCGGGATCCATGCGCTTGCCCCACTCCCGGAGATACTGCGCGTAGTTGCCCGCCTCGTGGGTGCTCCACATGCACCGGATCAGCTCGTGCGTGTCGGCGAAGCCCGGCTTGACTTCCTCCACGACGCAGCCGAGGCCGTCGAACGCGCGCACCGCCTGCCCGACGACCGTCGCCACCTCGGCGTCCACCGGGAGCCCGCCCAAGTCGGGACTGAACGCGACCCTCAGTCCCTCGATGCCGCGACCGAGCGAGCCGACGTAATCCTGCGGGACGCCCTCGAGCGAGGTCCGATCCCACTCGTCGGGGCCCGCCATGGCCGCGAGCATCAGCGCGGCGTCGGCCACCGTCCGCGTCATTGGCCCGACGTGCGAGGTGTAGTCGGTGTTGGAGACGGGCCACGTCGGGACGCGCCCGTAGGTGGGCTTGAGACCGTAGACGCCGCAGAAGCCCGACGGGATCCGGATCGACCCGGCGCCGTCCGAGCCCTGGTGGAGCGGCCCCATCCCGGCGGCCGCGGCCGCCCCCGCGCCGGCGCTCGAGCCGCCGGTCGTCACCTTCGTGTTCCAGGGGTTGCGCGTGATCCCGGTCAGGGGGCTGTCGCCGATCGCCTTCCAGCCGAACTCCGGCGTCGTCGTCTTCCCCACGATGACCGCGCCGGCTTCCTTCAGGCGGCGGACGAACGGCGCATCCACGTCGGGCACGCGGTCCAGGAAGATGAACGATCCGGACATCGTCCTCACACCCTTGGTGAGGTGGAGATCCTTGATGGAGACGGGGATCCCGTGGAGCAGGCCCAGCCGCTGGCCCCGCACGACCGCCAGCTCGGTGGCGCGCGCCGCGTCGAGCGCGGCGTCGGCCGTGACGGTGCAGAAGGCGTTGACGACGGGATTGAGCCGCTCGATCCGCTCGAGGACAGCGCGGGTCAGCTCGACCGGTGAGAGCTTCTTCGCGCGGATGAGGGCGACGAGCTGGGTGGCAGGCGTGTCGCAGAGGTCGACTCCAGTCATGGTGTCCTCTTTGAGATGAGATAGCGCCCGAGGGCCAGGTGCGGCAGCCCCGAGCGCTCGAACGTGTCCACGGCGTCCTCGGGTGAGCAGACGAGCGGCTCGCCGTGCAGGTTGAACGACGTGTTCAGCACGGCGCCGATGCCCGTGCGCGCCTCGAACTCCCGGAGCACCCGGTAGTAGGGCGGGTTCCACGCCTCGTCCACGATGTGGGCGCGTGCCGTGCCGTCGTGAGGGTGGATCGCGGCGATGATCTCGTCGCGCCGCTTCGGGTTGGTCGGGAACGCGAGCATCATGTAGGGCGAGGCGAGCCCCTTGGGGTTGACCAGATAGTCCGCCTCGCGCTCGCGCAGCACCGACGGGGCGAACGGCATCCAGAAGTCGCGGTTCTTGATCATCCGATTGATCAGGGGCACCACGCGGTGGTCCGACGGGTTCGCGAGGATCGAGCGGTTGCCGAGCGCCCGCGCGCCGAACTCCATCCGTCCCGCGCAGCGCGCGACGACGCCGTCCGAGGCGAGCAGCTCCGCGATCCGCTCTTCCATCCGCGGGGGCTCGCTCACGCGGTGGCGAGCGGCGAGGTCGCGCCGGCGGACCACCGTCTCGACCTCCCCGTCGTCGATGCCGGGCCCGAGGTACGCCGGGCCGAACGGGCGCGGGGCGGCGGAGAGTTCCTGGCGCGCGCAGCGCTCGAGGTACCCGAGGTAGGCCGCGCCGACAGCGTTGGACTCGTCGCCGCACGACGGGAAGACGAAGAGGTCCGACGCCCAGGGCTCGTCGGCGAGCAGCATATTCGCCTTGACGTTCATGAAGACGCCGCCGCCGAGGGCCAGGCGCTCGCCGCCGTAGCGCTCGCGCATGCGCCGCGCCCAGGCCAGGAGGGATTCCTCGAGGATCCGCTGGGCGCCGCCCGCGACCCAGTCGAACCTGAGGCCGAGCGTCGCCTCGAGGAGGGCCCGGTAGAGCGGGCCGCGCTTCCGCCACTCGAACCGGCACGGTCGCCCGTCCGCGAAGTCGAACACCACGCGAAGCGCCGCGGCCGCGCGGTCGGTCGATCCGGCCGGCGCGTACGGCGCGAGCCCCATCACCTTGTACTCGTGCTCGCCCGGCTTCATGCCGAGGAGCAGCGTCACGAGCGTATAGAAGGAGCCGAGCGACCCGGGCCCGCTCGGCGTCGCCTCGCTGCGCTCGAGCGTGACGCCCCGCCCGCGGGAGGCGGTGGCGCAGAGGCCGTCGCCCGAGTTGTCGTTGGTGAGCACGAGCGCCGGCGCGCCGGCGAAGGGCGAGCCGAAGTAGGCGGCGGCCGCGTGGCAGGTGTGGTGATCGACGAAGCTCACGCGGTCGGCGTCGATCCCGAGGTGCGTCGTGACGGCGGCACGCCGCGCCCCTTCGGGTAGCGGCGCCTTGCCCGGCGCCGGGTCGAGGAGCCCCAGCTTCGCGCCGAGCTTGCGGGCCCGGCCCGTGAGTCCTCGCCGGGGCGCGTCGAGTCGTACGGCGTAGTACTCCCGCGTGTACGCGGCGTCGCGCATCACGCGGTTCATCCAGTCGTACGACGGGATCCGCGTGCCGGCGAGGACGACCCGGTCGATCGCGGAGGGGCTGAGCGCGAGGTCGCGCAGGAGCGCGTCGATCGCCAGGCGCGGGTAGCCGGCGTCGTTCTTCAGCCGCGAGAACCGCTCCTCCGACGCGCAGCCGACGATCGCGCCGTCACGCAGCACGGCCGCCGTCGCGCAGTGCGTTTCACTGATCCCGAGCACGACCATGCCGCCACGATGATAGCAGCAAACGGCGAGCGGACGAGCACCCCGACGCGTGAGTAGTCCGTCGGGGAAGTCATGTTAACGACTGCCGCGCTCGCCGCGCAGCGGGCCGGCGGGCACGTGCGGCAGGGGTCGACGGGATCATTTCGAGGACGGGACACTAGGTCTTGCCGACGACCAGCACGAGGGAGGCGGCCTGGACCAGGAGCGCCAGAGCGCCGGCGGCGGCGAAGGCCGGCGCCACGCCGACGCGCTCGATCAGTCCACCGAGAACGACGAAGAACCCGGCGAAGGAGAACAGTCCGAGGAGGAGGCCCCGAAGCACCTCGACCGCCGGGTTCGGTCCCTCGAGACGGTGGGCGAACACGGTCAGGACGGCGGCGTAGAGAGGAAACGTCGCCAGCAGGCCGGCGAGCCGCGGGCCGAGTGGTTGTGCCAGGCCCGTGAGCCCCAGCACGAGGGCGGTCGTCACCGCCATTCTCGCCGGAATGTCCCAGCGCGGGAGCGGCGCTCCCCCACGGGGCTCTCCCCCTCGCGGCATCAGACGGAACGCCAGGGCGAGCGCCAGGATCACGGCCGGGAACAGCCAGACGAGCGCCAGGGCGACGTGCTGGAGCGCAAGGATCGCCGCGCCGAACGCGAGGCAGCCCGACCCGAGGGCCACAGGCCACTGAGCGCGCGAGGCGAGCCACCCGTAGGCGAGGACGAAGGCGGCCTCGGCGACGGCTCCGGCGAGCGCACCGACGGCCGCGGCGCGTGCGAACGCGGCGCCGTGGTCGAGCGCGAGAAAGAAGACGATGGGGCCGGACGTGAGCGGGAGCCCGACGAACCAGCCGCCCACCCCCTGCCCCCAGCGGCGACCGGCGACGCTGGCCGCTCCGATGAGGGCCGGCGTCAGAACGAGCTTGAGGACCAGACTGTCCAGGGAGGGCTAACCGCGGATGGTCTTCATGACGTCCTCGTTCGCGAAGACGTCCTGTGGCCGTCCGCGGAAGATGATCTCACCGCGGTCGATCGCGTAGAGGCGGTCGGCGACGCGCGTCGCGTTCACGAGGTTGGACTCGGCGATCAGCACGGAGATGCCGAGCGCCTTGATTGCCTTGACCGCCGCGATGAGGCGGGTGACGACCACGGGCGCCAGCCCCTCGAACGGCTCGTCGAGGAGCAGGACCGAGGGCCGGAGCGTCAGCGCGCGACTGATCGCGACCATCTTCTTCTGGCCGCCGGAGAGATGGAGCCCACGCCGCGTCAGGAACTCCCGCACCTCGGGGAAGAGCGAGAAGACGCGCTCGTAGCCGTCCCCCGCGGGCGCCGCGGCGCCCCGCGCAGCGTCCGGCCGGGCGAGCCACGAGGTGATCTGGAAGTTCTCCTCGACGGTCAGGTCGGGGAAGATGCCGGCGTCCTCGGGCGCGTAGCCGATGCCGAGGAGGGCCCGCTCGTGCGCGGGCAGGTGCGTGATGTCCCGGCCCCGGAGCGCGACCTTCCCGACGCGCACCGGGAGGAGCCCCATGATGCTGTCGATCGTCGTCGTCTTCCCCGCGCCGTTTCGGCCGACGAGGCAGACCGCCTCGCCGTCGTCGACGGCGAGCGAGACGCCACGGAGGATCTGCGCCGGCCCGCGGTAGGTGTCGATGCGGTCGAGCTCGAGCATCGTTCCCGGCATGGTCAGGGCGCCCGCGTGGTGCCGATGAGCGTGGTCGTGACGGCCTCGTTACGCCGGATCTCGTCCGGCGTCCCGTCCGCGAGAATCGTCCCCTGGTGCATGGCGACGATCCGGTCGGAGTAGTTGAAGACGACGTCCATGTCGTGCTCGATGATCGCGGCGGAGATGCCCGTGGACCGGACCACGGAGGTGACGGTGTCCATGATCGGCGTCTTCTCCCGCGTGCTCACGCCGCTCGTCGGCTCGTCGAGGAACAGGAGCTTCGGTCGGAGCGCGTACGCGATGGCGACGTCGAGGAGCTTGCGCTCGCCCTGTGAGACTCCGCCCGCGAGCATCCGCGCCTTGGGCTCGAGCCCGAAGAGACGGAGGATCTCGAGCGCCTCGTCCCACACGGCGCGATCGGCGCTCGCGAGCGAGGCGAGCCGCCGCGTCTTGCCCGCGCGCGAGAAGATCGTCAGCGCGACGTTGTCGAGCACGGTCAGCTGGTCGAAGAGGTTCACGAGCTGGAAGCTCCGCGCGATCCCGGCGCGGATGCGCCCGTGCACCGACTCGCGGGTCACGTCCTGGCCCCGAAACAGGATGCGCCCGCTGTCGGGCGGGAAGAGCCCGGAGATCAGGTTGACGAGCGTCGTCTTGCCGGCGCCGTTGGAGCCGATCAGCGCGAGCACCTCCCGCTCCTTGACCGTGAAATCCACGTGGTCCACGGCGTGGGTGTCGCCGAAATACTTGACGAGATTCTTTGTGACCAGCAGGCTCACCTCAGCTCCCCTTCTTCCAGCGCGCGGCGAGCCGGCCCGCGGTGCCGACGATCCCGGTGGGCAGCGAGAGCACGAGCACGACCAGCACGGCCCCGAGGAGGAGCTGCCAGTACACCGTGTAGCCGACCGCGTAGGTCTTGAGGTAGTTGAACACGACCGCGCCGATGATGGGACCCGCGAAGGACCGGAAGCCGCCGAGCACGGTCATGAAGACCATCTCGCCCGAGAAGCTCCAGTGGATGATGTCGGGCGTCGTGAGGCCGTTCAGCGGCACCCAGAGCGCCCCCGCGAGCCCGGTGAACACACCCGAGACCAGGAAGGCCACGAAGCGGTAGCGCCAGATCTGGACGCCGACGAACTCCGCGCGCGTCTCGTTGTCGCGGATCGCCTGGAGCGCCTTGCCGAAGGGCGAGTTGACGATGACCCACATGAGGACGACGCAGGCGAAGAAGATGACGAGCACATAGTAATAGTAGGCGTGCGACATGAAGTCGGTCTTGTCCCCTTTGCCCGTGACGAGCCCCACCAGGAGTGACGGCGTCGGCACGCGGAGGCCGTCGGTGCCGCCCGTGACCCAGAAGAACTTGAACGCGAGCGACCAGAGCACCTGCGAAAGCGCGAGCGTCAGGATACTGAAGAAGATGCGCGTGTACCGGACGCACACCCAGCCAAAGACCGCGGTGACGATCACCGATCCGATGATCGCGCCGAAGAGGAACAGCTCCATCGACCCGACCTTGAGGTACTTGACCATCAGCGCGACGACGTAGGCGCCCACCCCGAAGTACGCGGAGTGGCCGAACGAGAGGAGCCCCGTGTAGCCGAGGAGCAGGTTGAAGCCGAGCGCCGCGATCGCCATGATGAGGCCATAGGTCAACAAAATAGCCGTGTACGGCGGGACGATCCAGGGGACGACGAGCAGGAGGACGGCGATCGGCACGGCCCAGCGCATGACGTTGCGGACCAACGCGCTCTCGTGCGCGATCGCGGACGCGGTCACGGCTCCTGTGCTCATGGCCGCCCGAAGAGTCCGGCTGGCCGGATCAGCAGGACGATCGCCGCGATGAGGTAGAGCACGGCGAGCTCGATCTCGGGGAACCACGTGATGCCAGCCTCGCGGACGACGCCGACGATGAGCGCCCCCACGAGCGCGCCCTCGAGGCTGCCGAGCCCGCCCACCACGACGACGATGAACGCGAGGACGACCGCGTCGATCCCCATACCGAGCACCGCCGACTGGCCGGGGACGATGATGGCGCCGCCGAGCCCCGCCATGAAGCAGCCGAGCGTGAACGCCTCGATGTAGACCCGGTTCACGTTGACGCCGAGGGCGGAGGCCATACGCATGTTCTGCGAGGTCGCCCGCAGGACGACGCCGAACCGAGTCTTATAGATGAACGCCCACAGGAAGGTCGCCGCCACGATCCCCACGCCGATGACGAGGAAGTTGTAGGTCGGGTAGAGCGAGTCACCGAGCGTCAGGCTGCCGAAGTTCTCGAAGACCTCGCTGGCCGAGAGCGGATACGGGCCCCAGACGAAGCGCAGCAGGTCCTCGAGGATCATCAGGAGTCCGAAGGTGACGAGGAGTTGGTACTCTTCGGCGCGCTGGTAGAACGGCCGGAGGAGCGTGGGCTCCAGCGCCGCGCCGAGCACGGCCGCGGCGAGCGCGCCCACGGGCAGGAGCACCAGCAGGAGCGCCGTCGGCGCACCCGCCGCGACGCTCCCGATCGCCCACGCCGTGACGTACGCGCCGAAGGCGTAGAGGTTGCCGTGGGCCATGTTCACGATCCGCATGACGCCGTAGATGAGGCTCAGGCCGCCCGCGATGAGGAAGAGGACCGACGCGTAGAGCAACGCGTTGAGGAGGTGGATGACGAGGACGTCCATTACTCGGCCACGCGGAACGGGATCACCTTCACCTCAGGGTTCACGAGGTTACCGTTGAGAGCCAGCGCCACCAGCACGCGGTACGCGCCGGGCGCGAGCGTCCCCTTGAGATCCACGATCAACCGGCCGCCGTCCCGCTCCTCGGAGCTGCCCGCGGCGAGCACTTCGCCGCCGGCGCCGACGACCGCGTAGCGCGCCACGAGCGTGTCGCGCGATTGCTCGCCGGTCGGCTCGAGGCGGTACGGCTCCCGCACGATCTTATACGAACGCGCGAATTTTGAAACCACTTCTGCGTCGGCCTGGAGCTCGAGCCTCTCGCCCCGACGCTCCGCGCTGGTGACCCACGCGCGGAGCGGCAGGGCATAGCCGTCGAACGAGCCGACGGCGTTCGGATAGGAGAGGTCCCGGAAGACCCCGAGGACGACCGAGTCCGCCGACCATTTCACGAGCTGGTACGGCCCGCTCGACACCAGGAAGTGCCCGCGCGCGTGGTAGAAGCGCCGCAGCGCCGCCCAGCGGAGCCTCGCCTGCTCCACCGTCACCAGCCCACGCAGCGCCTCCGGGATGAACGCCCGGCGCTCGAGGTCGTCCAAGAGCGACGCGAGCGTCTTCTTCACCCCGGCGTCGCGCGCCAGGTCGAGCCATGGCGCCCCACGCCGCCTCGCCTCCGACTCCGAGAAGGCCGCGAGCCGGCGCGTCACCGCCTCGTCCATCAGCGCGATGAGCTGCCAGGGCACGACGCCCCAGGGTGGCGCGATCGCTTGGGCGACGCCGGCCTCGGCCGCGTGCTTCAAGTAGATCTCGACTTGCGGGACCTCGTACACGACCTGCAGCTCGCCAAAGTCCTTGATCTCCGCGTCCACCTTCACGACCCGGACCGCGGCGAGCCACTCGCGCAGGACCGCCGTGGCGCGATCGATCTCCGGGTCCCGCGCGCTCCAGCGGTACGCGAAGGCGAACGGGTAGACGATGTCGGCCACCGTCATCTTCGTCCCGTCGTGGAACTTCGACAGCATCACGCGGTAGGTGACCTTCTGCTGCGCGCTCGCGGCGGACGCGGGAGGACGGAGCAGCCCCGTGGCCGGATCAGGGACGAGCGCGTCGCGCGGCACCTCCACGCCGCTTCCCGCGCTCTCGGAAGGCGGCAGCGCGCGCACCCGGTTGGGAACCCAGCCTCCGCCGTACGGCGCCGGGAGGAGGGCCGCGTCGCCGAGCGCCGCCCAGACGAGGCGTCCGGCGTCGTCCCCGAAGCCCGCGATCGGATTCCAGGCCGCCGCCGGCCGGGACGGGACGCCGACGCGGAGCCACCCATTCCAGGGAAAGTCTTTCAGCTTGACGGTCCGGAGGAAGACCGCCGAGCCGAGGCCGGTCTGCGCGTCCCAGCCGATGTTCTCCACGCCCTCCGAGTAGTCGTCGTTGATCGCCTCGCGCTTGACCCGATAGCCGACGGCGACGCGCTCGCAGCCGCGCGTGAGGAGGGAGACCAGGCGGCGCTCGAGGTTGATTCGCTCGGCCGCGCTCGCGAAGCCGCCCCGCTGCAGGCGTGCGAACGCCTCCTCGATCGCGCTACGCCGGCCCGCGTCGGACACGCCACGCGCGTAGACGAGATGAGCCTGGAACCAGCCCGCCTTCCCCCACGGCGGCCCCATCCAGCCGTCGAGCTGCGTCGCCTCCTTCGCCGCGAGGTCACGGAGCTCGACCTCTTCGAGAGCCGCGTCCCACTCGCCGGCGGCCGGCCGCGAGCCCGAGCCGCCGAGGAGCTCCGCGAGCCGGCCCGTGGCGCGGACGCGGAGTGCGACGACACCGCGGGGTGCCTCCCTCGCCTTCGTCTTCGCTGCTTCGACGAGATCCCCGTGGTGGAGGAAGTCCTCGTGGTACGGCGTCACCGGGTACGGCTGGAAGGTGTAGTCACCTCGGGATGGCCCGAGCGCCGGCAGGAGCCGGGCCGCGGCGGCGCAGCGCTGTCCGCTGTCGGCCCACGCCGGGCTTCTTGGATTGAACGTCAGGAGAACCACGGACCGGAGGGATTCGATCCAGGCCGTGTGCGCGGGCGTGGCAGAGTCGAGCGGCCCGACGTAGGCGTGGAGGGCGTTCTTCCCGAGCAGGCGCGGCGCCGCTGCGGGCGCGACGACCGTGAGCGTTATCTCTTGAGGGTAGAACGACGGATAGAACGGGATCTCGTGCCCCGCCCGCGCTCCGTCCGATGCCAGCACGAAGACCACGCACGCCAGAACGGCGAGACCGCGGCGGGGGGTCAAGGGGTGCACGTGACGAGGGGGTGGGGGCTGCCTCCCGGAACCTGTGTCGTTTTCAGGTTCCGGCGGGGCAGCCCCCGCCCCCTGGTGCCGCGCTAGACTTTGGCGACCGGCCAGGTCTTGTCGATCCAGGTGTACGTCGAGGTCGGCTCCCCCTTGGGCCAGCCCGGAGGCGCCGTGATGTTCCGGATCGGGATCGTGATGATTCGCGCCGGGTCCAGGATCGGGAACGGATACTCCGCCACGTTCTTGCTGAAGCCCGTCACCGCGTCCTTGTAACCCTGGTGGTTGTCGGGCCGGATGTAGACGTAGCCCGCGGGTCCCGCGATCATCTGGCCTTCCAGCATCGCGATGACCGCATCGTCTTCGGGCCAGCCGCCCGTGAGGTGGTTGGCCTTCTCGATGGCGGCCTTGAGGATATACGTCGCCGTGTAGCCGCCCTCGGCCTGGAAGTTCGGGTACTCGCTGAAGCGCTTGTGGTACTTCTCGACGAAGCTCTTGTTGTACGGCCAGCGGTCGCCGTCCGGATAGGTGAAGTGGTAGTTCGAGTGCACGCCAGCGATGACGCCCTCCGGGTGGTCCTTGCCGATCGCGTGCGGCGCCACGCCGAAGGCGATCATGCTCGCGAACTTCGCCTTCTGGAACATGCCGTAGCGCAGCGCCTGCTTGTACATCGCGACGTAGTCGCCGCCCCAGACCGAGGAAACGACCAGGTCAGGCTTGGAAGAGATCGCCTTGGTGATGTGGGACGAGAAGTCCGTCGTACCGAGCTTCGGCCAGCCCTCGGAGACCACCTCGGTGTGCGGCAGGAGCTTCTTCATCACGATGCCGAAGTGGTCGAACGCGTTCCGGCCATATGAGTAGTCGGGGTGGATGTGGGCGATCTTCTTGATCTTCGGCCACGTCTGGGCGACGGCAACCGCGCACGTGACGCCGTCAGCCGACTGCATGTTCGTGATCCGGAAGATGTAGTGCGGGTTGGGTACGGCCTTGTCCCAGAGAAAGTCGGTGCAGCCGTCGACGAAGATCGTGAGACACTTCAGTTCCTCGGCGACGGGACCCAGCGCCGGGGTGTTGCCGCTCGAGGTGATTCCACAAAAGAAGTCGATCTTCTCCGACAGCTTCAGCCGGCGGAGCTCCTTGACGTTGGCGTCGGTTCCCGCGGCCTCGTCAGCCTTGAGGATCTCGATCTTTCGCTTGCCGAGGAGGCCGCCCGCGGCGTTGATCTCCTCTGCCGCCAGCAGCTGGCCCTTGTACATGGGCTCGCCGAGCACCGCCGCCGGCCCCGTGAAGAACGTCATGTGGCCGATCTTGTACGGAGTATCCGGAATATTGCCCTTGGGCTTCTCTTGCGCGTGGGCGACCCCGACGGACGGGATGACCGACCCGGCCGATGCGGTCAGTGCCGCGCCGACGCTCACGCCCAGCGTGCTCAAGAAATCTCGCCGATTCACTTCCCCTGCCATGTTGTTCCCTCCATTGGGTTCGCTTCCGTCGGATGGGAGGCTCCCGTGCCCTCGCGGGCTTCGTAGCTCTAACATCCGGTCTGACCAATGTCAAGACGCGCGGCGGATCTGTCCCAGATATAATCAACGTTCGGGTCGATTTGTTCCCGGAAATCACGTGTTGAGACGTGTCGGTGGAGCGGGCGTGATGGCGTGGCGGGGCATCCGCGCCGCGGTGCGCGCCCGTCCCGTCGCCTTCTTCACGATCGCCGGTGCGGTACTCGCGCTCGACCTCACTCTCCCCGCCCTCGTCCTCGCCGTCGCGCGCACGCCGTGGACGTACTTTACCTTCAACCCGTGGCTCAAGAAGCTTCCCGAGTATGTGATCTCCGGCGAGACGCTCGAGAAGAAGCTCGACTTCCTGTCACGGGTCGCGCTCTTCTGGTTCACGGCCGACGGTCCCTACGGCGTTCCCGAGTGGGGCTTCGCCGTCGACACGATGGACGTCCTCCGGTTCGTGGTGATGGCGCTCCTCGTGGGGGTGTACGGCGCCCTCTGGCTCCACGCGCGCCAGCAGGGTCGGGTCTCGGGCTGGCGCGCCTCGGCGTCGAGGAGCGGGGGCGTGGTCGGAGCGTTCGCGAGTGTCCTCGGGCTCTCGACCGGTCCGTGCAGCGTCGTCGGGTGCGGCGCGCCCGTGCTGCCCGTCGTCGGGCTCGTCTTCACGGGTCTCTCGAGCGGGACACTGGCGGTCCTCTCGGTTTCCTCGCGCATCGCCGGGGCGGGCGTGCTGGTTCTGCTCAGCGGTGCCGTCGCCTACCTCGGCTGGCAGGTCGCGCGGGCCCCGCGTCAGAGCTTGTAGAGCGGGACCTTCAGGTCTCTTGCCGCCTGCGCGAGCCGCGCGTCGTAGGTCGCAAGCTCGACGGTTTGGCCCTGGGTTCTCAAGAATTCCATCGAGGCCAGGTGCAGGGCGTCCAGCGTTCGGACCGGCCGCGCGAACGGCTCCAGCGCTCTGGACAGCACGGGAGGCGCCAGCTCCACGAGGGCAACGCGTCCGATCAGCGCGCGCACGGATTCACCGTGCGAGCCGGCCAGCCGCCGCCCATGAATCCGTGTCCATACCTCGTACTCGAGCAGGCGACTCGAGGTCAGTGGCTCACCCCAGAGACGTTGAGGCGGCACGCGATCCTCGGCGAGGAGATGGGCCAGGGCGACGGAGCTGTCGAGATAGATCACCGATCGGCGCGGTCCTGGCCCAGTTCTTTGAGAAGCTGGCGCAGCCTCGTCACTGGCCGGCGCGGGGGAGGCTCGGCACCGGGCATCGCGGGCGGGGTGATCCAGCCGCGGCGCACCGCCTCGGCGAGGCGAGCGTCGGCCAGCAGCGGGCTCCGGCTTTCGCGCGGAGGCCCGAGCTCGGCGACGACGCGGTCGCGGTCTGTGACGAGCACCGTTTCGCCGGTCGCCGCCAGGCGAACGTACTCGCTGAGCCTGTTTTTGAGCACCTTGAGGCCGACGGCTCGCATGGGGCGAAGGTAGCTTCTGGGAGCTACCTTGTCAAGCCAGGGGCGGCGGAGGGGGCCTCGACGGCCCCCTCCGACCGACACGCGTTAGGACTTGCTGAGCGCGGAGATGATCGCGCGGCAGAACGCGGGCAGGTCGTCCGGCCGGCGGGAGGTGATCAGGTTGCCATCCACGACCACCTCGGCGTCCACCCAGTTGGCGCCCGCCGCGACGAGATCGTCCTTGATCGAGAAGAACGACGTCGCCTTCCGGCCCTTGAGGATCCCGGCCGACACCAGCATCCATCCGGCGTGGCAGATCGCGGCGACCACCTTGCCTTGCTGCGCCGCCTCGCGCACGAGACCGACCATGGGCGCGTGCCGCCGCATCAGGTCGGGGGCGTAGCCGCCCGGAACGACGATCGCATCGAACTCGACCGCCCTCACCTGATCCGCCTGGACGTCCACGGTGACCGGGTAGCCGTGCTTCGAGGTGTACGATTGGGCGCCGCCGGCGCCGACCACCTTCACGTCGGCGCCCTCCTCCTTGAACCGGTAGTACGGCACCCACAGCTCCATCTCCTGGTACAGGTTCTCCGCGAGGATCGCGATCCGCTTGCCCTCGAGCTTCATGCGGTCTCCTTTGTCAGGACTTCTTCGACGTCTGGGTGAAGAACGTCCCCATGAGCGGGCGCAGCTCGTGGCTGCCGCAGTGGGGGCACGTCGCCCGTCCCTTCCCGCGCTCGCTGATGGTCATGGTCACCGACACTTCCTTCTGGCACTTGTCGCAAAAGAACTCGTAGAGAGGCATGGTCATTCCTCCTCCCGACCCCGACGATCCCCCTGCTTAGCCCAGGTTCACGACGACCGATTTCACCTCCGTGTACTCCTCGATCCCCTCGTGGCCTCCCTCGCGGCCGAGGCCGGATTCCTTGAACCCGCCGAACGGGATCTCGTGGGTGTAGCCGGCGGCGTCGTTGGCCCCGACGAGCCCGTACTCGAGCTGCTCGGCCACCCGGACCAGGCGCGTCATGTCGCGCGTGTAGAAGTAGGCGGCCAGCCCGAACTTGGTCGCGTTGGCGCGCCGGATCACCTCCTCCTCCGTGTCGAAGGTGAGGACCGGAGCGGCCGGCCCGAAGATCTCCTCCTGGGCGATCGGCATGTCGTCGGCGACGTCGAGCAGCACCGCCGGCGCGTAGAAGAAGCCCTTCGCGTACCGTTCGCCCCTCAGGTAGTGGCCGCCCGTGACGAGCCGGGCGCCCCGCGTGACAGCATCCTCGACGAGCGCGTGGACCTTCGCGCGCGTCTCCTCGTTGATGAGCGGACCGAGCTGCGCTCCCGGTTCAAAGCCCGGCGCCACCTTCAAGCCCTTCACCGCGTCGACGAACGCCGGCACGAAGCGGTCGGCGATCGACCGCTGGACGTAGATCCGGTTGGCGCAGATGCACGACTGGCCCGCGACGCGCAGGAACTTCATGGCCACGGCGCCGTCGAGCGCCGCCTTGAAGTCCGCGTCCTCGAATACGATGAAGGGCGCGTTGCCCCCGAGCTCGAACGACAGCCGCTTGATCTGGCGGGCCGCCGTCTCCATGATCCCCTTCCCGACCTCCGTCGAGCCCGTGAAGCCGATCTTCCGGATGAGCGGGTGGGTGAGCAGCTCCGCGCCGACCAGGCCCGAACGGTTGGTCGTCAGCACGTTGAACACGCCGGCGGGCAGCCCGGCGTCTTCGGCGACCTTCGCGATCGCCAGCGCGGTCAGCGGCGTGGCCGACGCCGGCTTGAGGACGACGGTGCATCCCGCCGCCAGAGCGGGCGCGATCTTGCGCGTGACCATCGTCGCCGGGAAGTTCCACGGGGTCACCGCGGCGACCGGCCCGACCGGCTGGCGGAGCACCCAATACCGCTTCCCGGGCTGGGGCGAGGGAATCCACTCGCCCGTCATCCGCCGAGCCTCCTCGGCGAACCAGCCGAAGTATCCCAGCGAGAACTGGACCTCCTTCTTCGCCTCCTCGAACGGCTTGCCGTTCTCGAGGGTCACCAGCCGCGCCAGGTCGTCCCGCCGCTCCTCCATGAGCTCCTGGATCCGGAGCAGGAACCGGCCGCGGTCCTTGGGGGCGAGGGCGGACCAGTCGCGGAAGGCGGTGTGCGCCGCCGCCACCGCGCGCCCGACATCCGGCACGGCCCCGTTGGTCACTCTCCCGACGACCGTGCGGTCGGCGGGATTGACGACGTCGAACGTGGCGCCGCCCTCGGCGTACGTCCACTCGCCGTTGATGTACATACGCTCCACGTCAGCCATGCGCGGTCCTCCCGTCCCGACGGTCAGCGGCGGCGTGCCCTTGCGAGCCGAGAGCCTACGCCGGCGGCGCGGTCCGCGCTAGACGCGCTGCGACATACGCCGACGGCACCCCCGTCTCACATCGACGCGACGTGGGTCACGAGCCACCGCGCCGTGCGCAGTAACCGCGCGTCGCCGTGCCGGGGGCCGACCAGCTGCACGCCGAGCGGCAGGCCGTTCGCGCCCCGCATGAGCGGCACGCTGAGCGCCGGCATGCCGCAGAGCGTCCACAGCGTGCAGAAGGCGGGATCCCCGGTCGAGCCGAGCCCCTCTGGCGCGGTGCCGGCGGCGGTGGGCGTCACGATGGCGTCGTAGCGCTGGGCGAACAGCTCGGCGAAGCTCGCGTGGAGCTCGGGGATGCGGGTCAGCGCGCGGAGATAGTCGAGCGCGCGCACGTCCCGGCCACGCTCGAGCCGCGCGCAAAGCGACTCGGACAGCCGGGCCCGCCCCGTCTCCCACTCCCGGCTGAGATTCGCCGCCATCTCCGCTTCCATGATGACCCGGTGCCACTCGGACGCTTCTTCGGCGGCATCGGAGAGCTCGAGCGTCTCCACGCGCTCGCCGAGGTGACCGGTCAGCTCGGCGAAGGCCTCCTTGGCGTCCGCGTCGACACCGTCCCAACGCGCCGTCCGCACGAATGCGAACATCGGTGGCAGCGGCGGCTCCTCGGCGGCCACGTCGCGGTACGGGACGCGCGCGCGCGGGCGCGAGTCCGGGTCACGCTCGTCGTAACCGACGACCAGCTCCATGAGGAGCGCGAGATCCTCGATGGAGCGCGCGAACAGGCCGACATGGTCGAGCGTGCGCGAGAGCCGGAACATCCCGTGGCGCGGGACGAGGCCATGCGTCGGCTTCAGGCCGTAGACGCCGCAGAACGACGCCGGCCGGATCGTCGAGCCGCCGGTCTGGCTGCCGAGTGCCACCGGCACCATGCCGGTCGCCACGGCCGCGGCCGAGCCGCTCGAGGATCCGCCGGGCGTGTGCGCGGGGTTGTGCGGGTTCCGTGTCTTGCCAGGCGCGCGGACGGCGAACTCCGTCGTGACCGTCTTGCCCATGATCACCGCCCCGGCGGCGCGCAGCATCGCCACCACGCTGGCGTCACGCGACGGCGTGCGGCCGGCGCAGAGCACCGACCCGTTCTCGGTGGGCATATCGGCGGTGTCGATGATGTCCTTGATGCCCACCGGCACGCCGTGCAGGGGCCCGACGGGCTGTCCGGAGAGCCGGAGCTCGTCGGCAGCGCGGGCCTGGGCGAGGGCGTGGTCGGGGTCGAGGAAGGCCCAGGCCTGCACCTGCGCGTCCGTCTCACGCACCCGCGCGAGGCACGCCTGGACCAGCTCCGCCGAGCCGACGACGCCGTCCCGGATCAGACGGGCCGCGTCCGACGCCGACAGCCAGTGGAGGTTCGTCAGATCCATCGTGCGGGGGGCGGCGCGACGGGCGCCTCACTCACTTCCCGTAGAGGAACTCGGGCAGCCAGAGCGTCATGCCGGGCCAGATGTACATGAACGCGAGGCAAATGATGACGATGAGCATGTAGGGCATCATGCCCGCGAAGATCTGGTTGAGGGTGACGTGCTTCGGCGACACGCCCTTGAGGTAGAAGGCCGACATCGCCACCGGCGGTGACAGGAAGGCCGCCTGGAGATTGACGGCCACCATGGTCCCGAACAGGATCGGGTCGATGTGGAAGTGGCTCAGCAGCGGGATGAAGATCGGGCAGAAGATCACGATGATCTCGGTCCACTCGAGCGGCCAGCCCAGCAGGAAGATGATCAGCTGGGCCGTGAACTGGAAGCCGAGCGGCGACAGGTTCATCGAGAGCACCCATCGCTCGATCAGCGACTGGCCGCCGTGGAGCGCGAACACGGCGGAGAACAGCGCCGAGCCGACGAAGAGCCAGCACACCATCGCCGTCGTCTTCGCCGTGAGAAAGGTCGATTGCTTCAGGTTCTCGCGCAGCTCCGGCGAGGTCCGCAGATGCCACACGCCGGGCACGACCGTGCCCACGAGTGTCCCGCCGATCGCGCCCGCCACGAGCAGCGACGCCCAGTCCTCGCCCTGCCACCATCCGAGCGCGATGCCGACGATCGCCCCGACCAGGCTCCACCACCAGACTTGACGCGCGTACTTCGCCATCACCGCGAGATACATCGCGCCGAGCGCGCCGATCGCCGCCGACTCGGTGGCGGTCGTGATGCCGAACAGGATCACCGCGAGCACCACGACGGTGAGCACGCCCAGCGGCACCACCGACGCGCACAGCTCCTTCAGAATCTCGAGCTGCTCGCCGTCCATGCGCCAGAAGTAGACAAGCAGCAGGAGGCCCGAAAACGCGGCGAGCCCCCAGAACCACGCGTAGAAGTGCTCGGGGATTTTCCCCGCTCCCGACGCGGCCGTCGGGTCCCGGAGCGACGTCATCTCCTCCAGCGGCCCCTCCACCTTGGGCGGCGGCCGCACCGGCTCCGACTCCCCGGCCGATCCCAGCTCCTGGGGTCTGTCCGAGTCGGCCACCGCGCCGAGCTCCTGCAGCTTCTCTTCGGTCACGGCGGGCCTCGGGCCCTTGGGCGAGGCCGGCGCGGTCGCGACGGCCGCCGTGCCGGAGGGCGCCGGAGCCGCCGCCGTCGCGGCCGCCTCGGGAGCGTTGTACACGACCACGTACCACCACGTCGCAGCGAGCGTGCCGACCGTGAGCATCAGCGGGACCGACAGCACGAGCACGCGCCGCCCGATCGCGCCGTAGGCCACCGCGCGCGGTCGAAACGCGGCGGCGAGCAGGCCGGGGACCACGCTCCGGGAACGACCGCGCTCCAACTGCCGGAGCCAGTCCGGTACGGCGACCCGGTACTGGTCCGGCCGCAGCTTGGGTGCAATCTTCGGATTGATGATGGCCCAGCCGAGGATATAGACGAGGTACAGGAACGTCAGGAAGAAGCCCGGCAGCATCGCGGCCGCGTAGAGCTTGACGATCGATTGGCCGGCCACCGCCGCGTAGACGATCAACATGACCGACGGCGGGATGAGAATGCCGAGCGTGCCGCCCGCCGTGATCGCGCCGGACGCCAGCCTCACGTCGTAGCCCGCGTTCAGCATCGGCCGCATCGCGATCACGCCCATGAGGACGACGACGGCGCCGACGATGCCGGAGGCGATGCCCCAGAACGCGCAGACCAGGAGGGTCGTCACCGCCAGGGATGCGGGGACGCGCCGGAAGGCGAGCTGGACACTGTGGAACATGCGGTCGACCAGGGCCGCCCGCTCCATGATGTAGCCCATGAACACGAACAGCGGGATCGACAGCAGCGTGTCGTTCGTCATCACACCGTACGTCCGCTGCACGATCAGGTCGAAGATGCGGTTGTCGTACCAGTGCTGCGCCGGCGCCCAGAACGCGATGTAGCCGAAGACCATCCCCAGGCCCATCAGGGTGAACGCCGTCGGGAAGCCCATCATGATCGCGACCACGATGAGCGCCAGCATCGTCAGGCCGAGTGAGGGGTCGCTCACGGGTTCTTGTGCTCCACCACGCTACGGTGGCGGGCGGCCTCGTCGATCGCGTGGGCCCCTTCCATCGCGACCCGGCGCGACTCCTCGTCCACGAACTCGCTGCCGCCGAGCTGCGTCTGGACGACGTCGATCTCCTCGACGTCCTCGAGGCGCGCCGGCCAGGCGCCCGTGCGCAGGCACTCGACGCACCGGACGATCTCGGCCAGTCCCTGGAGCATCACCAGCGCGCCCGCGAGCGGGATCACCGATTTGAAGTGGTAGACGGGCGGACCTTCGGCCGTCACCGTCGAGTGCTCGCCGATGCGCCACGAGAGCGCGGCGTAGTCGTACCCCGCGTAGATGAGCCCCAGGATGCCCGGGATGAAGAAGAGGAAGTACAGCGCCAGGTCGAGCGCCGCCTGGCCGCGCGGCTTCATGTAGATGTAGACGAAGTCGGCACGCACGTGTCCGGCCGCGGCCAGCGTGTAGGCGCCGCACATCATGAAGAGCGTGCCGTACAGCATGCTGTCGAGGTCGAAGATCCAGGCCGTCGGCGCGTTGAGGATGTAGCGCTTGAAGACCTCGAGAGAGACCACGAAGGTGAGGGCCACGATCAGCCATGCGGAGAGCTTCCCCGACCAGTAGCTGACCGTGTCGATGGCGCGGAGGAAACGCCGGGCGTTCATCGCGCCAGACACGCCACCAGCCATCCGACGCACGCCGGATGGCTGGTGGGATGGCGGGCATGAGTCACGGAGCGGCTAGCTCTTCTTGACGGCCGGCTTGCCAAAGTAGTGGTTGTACGCCATGCGCCGGCTGACGTTGGTATCGAGATCCCACTTCACCGCACGCGCCGCGAACGCCTTCTGTGACTCGGTGATCTCCTTGAACATCGGGTTCTCGGCAGACTTCTTCGCCTCGACCTGGTCGAAGACCTCGAGCTGCTTCTGCAGCACCGAATCCGGCGTCTTGTAGAATCGAACCTTGTCCTTGGTCTGAAGCTCGATGTAGTCCTTCGAGTAGCGGTCGATCGCCTTCCACGACATGTCGGCCGAGGCCGCTTCCACCGCGTTCTCGATGATGGCCTTCATCTTGTCGGGGAGCGCGTCGAACCTGGTCTTGTTGAACGTGATCTCGAACTGCTCGGCGTTCTGGTGGTAGCTCTGCAGCATGCAGATCTTGGAGACGTCGGCGAAGCCGAGGATGCGGTCGGAGGTCGCATTGTTGAACTCGGCGGCATCGAGGAGCCCGCGGTCCAGCGCCGGCACGATCTCCGCGCCTGGCAACGCGTTCACCGCCGCCCCCAACCCCTGGAACAGATCGATCGAGATACCGACAGTCCGGAACTTGAGCCCCTTGAAGTCGTCGGGCTTCGTGATCGGCTTCTTGTACCACCCAAGCGGCTGGGTCGCCATCGGGCCGTAGGGAAAGGACACGACGTTGGCCCCGATGGAGGCGTACAGCTTGTTGAGCAGCTGCTTGCCGCCGCCGTACTTGTGCCAGGCCAGCAGCATGTTGGCATCCATGCCGTAGGCAGGACTCGAGCCCCAGAGGGCCAGCGCCGTCTGCTTCCCGTAGTGGTACACGAGCACGCCGTGGCCGCCGTCGAGCGTGCCCTTCGACACGGCGTCGAGCAG
>QHSA01000023.1 GCA_003220315.1 Candidatus Rokuibacteriota bacterium | reverse complement strand
CGATCATTTCTGGCGTCCGTTCGTCGCGGTCGACGGCGCCACGGCGTTGCCCGTCACCTTCTCCAGGCCGACCGCCAGGGCGATCAGCATGTACAACACCTCCGAGTAGGCGAGCGACAGGAAGAGCGAGCCGATCACAAAGCCGAGCAACGACGCCGTCAGCGCCTGGGTGAGCTGTCGGTGGCTCTGTCCCGCGCCGGCGAGCGCGCCTTCGTTGCCGCCGGATCGGGAGAGCGCTCCAAAGGCGCTGGCGATGACGGCGACAAAGAGAACCAAGCCTGGAATACCGAGCTCTGCGCCGATCTGGATGAAGCTGTTATGGGCGGCGTTCCATCGCACGCCGATCCCGAGCTGCTGGCGATTGGCAAAGGGCGACAGCCTGCCCTCGGCCGTCTGGAAGTTGTCCGGCCCGACGCCGAGAATCGGAGACTGCAGCATGTAGCCCACGCCGCGGCGCCACACCTCGATGCGTCCGCTCTCCTCCGTGAAGTTGTAGTCCCGTTCCCCGAGAATCGTGCGCATCTGTTCCCAGTACCGGTCACTCGCCGACGCCAGAAGCACCAGCGCGACGAGCGCGGTGGCGCAGAGGCGCCACCGGAGCGCGATGCCGGTGTATCGCGATACCACGAAGCCGGCGACGGCGACGAGGGCAATGAAGCCGCCTCGGGATCCGGCATGGACGAACGCCACGGTGACCACCGCGAGGCCGACGGCCGCGAGCACGCGCGCAAGCGTTCGGCGCCCGGCGCAGAGGAAGTAGAGGCCGAGCGGCATGGCCGTCACCGCGAAGGTGGCAAAATCGTTCGCGTCGTAATAGTACAAGCGGCTCAGCCGCCAGGCGTTCCCGTCACCGAGCTGGAATCGAGAGATCACCACGCTCGCATAGACCGTCGCTGCGATCAGGTACACGGCCGCCAGACGCTCCACGTCGCGAATCCCGCGGACGGTTCCGACCAGGACCAGGTACATCAGCACGGTCTTAATGAACGTACCGAAGAGCAGGTCGAAGCTGTTGCCGGGCGCGATGGCGCCAGGCACGGAGAGGACCATCCAAATGAGAAACGCGATGAGCCACTTGGTCGTCGGGACGAGCAGGTGACCGGACCGTCGTTCCTCATGTCGATCGAGCAGATACATCACGATCGCGAGCACGCCGGTCAGCAGCGCTGGTCGAAACGATTCCAGGACTTCGAACAGCTGGTGGATACGGCCCACCGCCATCAGCATGTACCCGGCGACGCAGACGAGGAGCACGTCCCACTTCGGGTCCGGCTCGTGGGTTGGACGTGCCGCCGCGTCCGCCCCAGAGGCGGACAGCCGCGTCGGGGCTAACTTATCAGTGGCCGTGGCGTGCTCCCGGCCTCACCCATGGGGTGGCCGTCGCGAGTTCCCCAGGCCCCACCATGGGCCACGCGCAGATAGCGTTCGATCAGGTCGTGCCCGATGACCTCCCAGCTGTAGAGCTGTTCCACCGTGGCACGGCCGCGCTCGCCCAGGCGGCGACGCAGCTCGTCATCGTCGAGCACCGCCAGAATGGCGTTCGCGAAGTCCGTGGGATCGTCTCGGATCAGGATGTTTTCGCCCGCTTCGGCCGCGAGCCCTTCACACCCGACTGACGTGCTGACGACCGCCTTGCCCATGGCCCATGAGTTGAGAATCTTCAATCGAGTCCCCCCGCCCGCCCTGAGCGGCACGATGTGACAGGCCGCTTCGCGCATGTACGGCCGCACATCCGCCACGTAGCCAGTCACCTCGACGCCATATCGCTCGAAGTAGTATCGTCGCTGCTCGGTTGACGCGCTGCCGATCCAACGCACGGGGACACCTGTCCTCGCCGCACGCACCTGGGGCAGGATCTCATCACAGAAAAAGTCGAGCGCGTCGCGGTTGGGGAACCAATTCGTTCCGCCCACAAACGCCACGCCGTTTCCCTTCGTGCGATCGGGCTGAAACTCCTCGATGTCGACTCCGTTCGGGACGACGGCCACGCGCGCAGCCGGAGCGATACGCTTCAGCGTCGCGCGATCTTGCTCGGAGACAGCGACGTTCAAGGCCACGCGCTCACACCAGCAGCGCTCCAGTTCTTCCGTCAGCCGGGACTGATACCGGAGATACGCACTCCGCCATTCGCTCCGCTCGATGGCGGCGCGCCGCTGGAGAAGGGCCGATTCCACGTTGTGATGCACGCAGACGACAGGAATGCGACGGCACGCGGGCAGGTACCCGGCCAGGTCCCCCAGGCTGTCGACGTGGACGAGATCAAAATCGTTCGATCGCACGAGGTCGGTGAGCCTCGTGTCGTAGGCACTCGAATCGTACATGTATGCCGTATAGGCCCGCCGCAACGCGACGCTCCGGAGGTGGTCCCACGCATACCTGAGCCGGCTGTGCTTCTGTGAAATGGGAAATACCTCGACGGCTGCGAACCGACCCAACGCATCGCGACTCGCTGCGATATCCGAGGCCGCGCCGTTGCCGGACGTCGCCGCGCGCTCGAAGCAGAGCGCGGTGATGTCGAACGCGCGCGCCAAGAGACGGAGGACGTGGTACGTCCTGATCCAGACCCCGCCATCCGGTGGGTAGGGCAGCGTCTGGCACAGGAAGAGGAGTTTCAGATTCCCCATCGCGCCCTCCAGGCCTGAAACATGATGACCGCCCACAGGGCCGAGCCGGCCGGCCGTCGACCTTCGCGCAGCTCTCTCCACGCGCCTATGATGGGCGCGGGTTCCAGCAATCCGTTCCGACCTAGCTCGTCGTGGGAGAGCAGGCTCTCGGCCCACTTCCGAAGAGGTCCTCGCAGCCATCGATCGATGGGCACCGAGAATCCCATCTTGGGGCGTTCCACAAGGTGCCGCGGCAATCGACGATACAGCACCTGACGCAGCGCCCATTTCCCCAGGCTCCCTCGCACCTTGAGGGAGTGCGCCAATCGCCACGAGAACTCCACCACTCGGTGATCCAGAAGCGGCGTGCGAACCTCGAGGCTCACGGCCATGCTCGCTCGATCGACCTTTGCCAGGAGATCATCCGGAAGGTAGGTCAGTTGATCGGCGAGCATCATCCGGTCCAGCAAGTGTGCCGGCTGGCCGCCGTCCAGAATCCGTCGGTTCGGGTCCTCGATGGCGCCACGGTCCACCAGGAGGCTGTCTGGTTGTTGCCACGCCGAGAGGAGAGCGCGATACATGTCTCCCACTGAGGCCGCGCGCATGAGATTGCCCAGCTTATGCATTCGCTCCCCGGGCAGATGCTGGTTCGCGACTCCGGGAAGCAGAGCCGTCGTCATCCGGTGCAGGCGATCCCACGTCGGCTGCGGCACGCTCCCGATCCCCGCGGCCACAAGTCGCCGTACCCCCCGAGGAAGACGGTTCACGCCCGAGAGCACGCGCGTGCCGTAGAGGTACCGGTTGTAGCCGGCAAACAGCTCGTCCCCACCGTCCCCCGAGAGCGCCACGGTGACGTGCTGGCGAGCCAGCTGCGAGACGAGAAACGTCGGAAGCTGTGATGGGTCCGCGAGCGGCTCATCAAAGATCTCCGGCAGGCGCGGGATCACCGCGTGCGCGCCCTCGCCCGTGAGCAACAATTCCGTGTGGTCGGTCCCGAGGTGTCGCGCGACCCGGGCCGCGTGCCGCGCCTCGTCGAATTCTTCCTCGGCGAATCCGATCGTGTACGTCTTGACGGGCTGAGTGGTCATCTCCTGCATGAGCGCCACGACCGCGGAGGAATCGATTCCTCCGGACAGGAGCGCGCCGAGCGGAACGTCCGCATACAGTCGACACCTGACCGCGTCCGCGAGGAGCGCGTCGAGCTCGTCGATCGCCTCGGCATCCGAGCCGGTAAAGGGCTTGGCCAGGCCGGTGAGCGCGACCTCGCGCAACGACCAATACGGTTGCGGAGGGGGGAGCGCGAGCTTTGGGTCCGACACGGTGAGGATGTGTCCCGGCGGCAGCTTGATGGCACGCTGGAAGATGCTCTTCGGCGCCGGGACGTACAGATATCGAAAGTAAGACGCGAGCGCCGCGCGGTCGATCGAGCGGTCGAAGGAGGGGCCGGCCAGCAGCGCCTTGAGCTCCGACCCGAACGTGATCAGGCCCGGCTCGCTATACACGTACAGCGGTTTCTTGCCGATTCGGTCTCGGAAGAGCGACAGCTCTCTGCGATGAGCGTCCCACACGGCGATTGCGAACATCCCGACAAAGCGGCGGACGCCCTCGTGGATTCCCCACCGCTCGAAGGCGGCGAGGATCACCTCGGTGTCCGAGTGCCCCCGAAAGCGGTATCCGTACTGCTCCAGCTCGCGGCGGAGCTCCTTGAAGTTGTAGACCTGTCCGTTGAAGACCATGACGAACCGGCGCGAGGGCGACCACATCGGCTGGTGACCGTTGGCTGACAGGTCGACGATCGCGAGCCGGCGAAACCCGAAGGCGAGCCCCGCTTGCTCGTCCACGCAGACTCCGCTGTCGTCCGGGCCCCGGTGCACGATCGGCGCGATCATGCGTCGGGCCCGATCAGCGAGCTCGTCGCTCCTGAGTCCGGCAGTTGTCAGGATGCCGGCGAAGCCGCACATCTCGTTGGATCTCCCAGTGGGGTTCGGGAGGACGTGAGTCCGTCCCCGTCCTGATCCGGTAGCAGGGGGGACGGGAGCGGCCGGCGAAGGATCGCAGCAGCCACGGCGGCCGCCACGGCCCTCGCCCCGGCCGGAGAGAGGTGGAGCCAGTCGTAGTAGGTGTCGAGGCTCCGTTCCAGGATCGGCATGAGATCGAGCTGCTCGACCTCGAGCTCCTTCGCCACGCGGGCGGCCCTGGCGTCCAGGAGGGCCATGAGCCTGGAGACGACCTCGAAGGAATAGTAGGTCGTGACCTCCTCGCGCCAGGCCTGTCCCACCCCGCCGTGCCACATGTGGGCCGCCTCTTCCGGCGTGTAGTCCTTGTCGAACCAGGGCTGTCGCGCCACGAGGACACGATCGGCGTGTGCCTTGGCCTTCTGGAGAACCCTCCGGAGGTGGACCTCGAAGTGGTCCAGCATCGGGGCCGGATCCGGCATGGTCGTCCGAATCTCTTTCGCCCGCGCCCGCATTACCCTGGCCTTTCCGACCCACTTACCGACACGCTCGTGCACGTGCACAGGCCGGAGCCAGAGCCGGCGCATCCTCAGGAGCAACTCGACGAGCGCGAGCTCCCTCGGCTTCCAGCCGAACGGCCCCTCGGGATGACACATGAAGAGCTCCGACGTCCGGACCTGAGGGGGCGGAGAGGGCGGCGCCCCGTGCTCCAGCCATCGGAAGACGTCGCTCACACCGACCAAGATGATGATCGCCTGGATGCGTGGGTAACGTGGGAGCAGCCGCTCGAGGATGACATCGACAGCCTCCGACCCAGCGCCCGAGCGGGCGATGCTTCCCACATGCACCTCGGAGGCCCCCAGACGCTGGAGGTGCTCCGGCGCCTGGAGCAGGCGCTGGAGGGCACCGGGCCAGCTCGTGTCCTGGTCCAGCAGGTAGCCCTCAGGCTGACTCCCGCCGGCGACGAGTGCTCGGTAGAGTCTGGCGCCCGAGCGCACGCGTGGGACCTCGCCTCCTCGCTCGCCGTGGCGGTTGACTTCGAACCGCACCAGCGGCTCGAGCTGCGGGAACACCTCTGGGTCCGGATGGAGGCGGAGGCGCAGGCCCGGGGGAAACACATAATAGAGGCTCCGGTGACGTAACCACCATCGGGCGGCAAGCTCCGCCGCCACGGCAAGAAGCAGGAGGACGACAGAGGCCAGGACCCACAGCGAGCTCGTCATGATGTGCTCCATATGAGAGTTCGGTCGTCCGGCGCACCCTTCTTCCGCTAGTAGCCGAGACACCACTCGCCGTCGAAGCGGGAAAAGAAGGCGTCTCCGTTCAGGAAGGACTGTACGAGTCGTGGCTGCTTCGCGCTGACGAGCATCCATGGACCGCGGCGGTGGAACAGACAGTATTTGTCCGACAGGGCCTGCAGGAAGCGGGGTTCCAGGCGCCCGGTCACCGCGATCGCACCCTGCCGCCACGCCTGATAGAAGAGGTGATCGAGAACGTCATGGACGGAGGAGGGCGTCGCCGCGATCTGCAGCACATCGGCGATGCCTCCCCGGTTCAGATGGTAGAG
>QHSA01000092.1 GCA_003220315.1 Candidatus Rokuibacteriota bacterium | reverse complement strand
GGTGCAGGCGTACCTGGCGAAGTCGGCGCTGCCCGCCGATCCGCTGACGCCGCGGGAACGCGAGGTGCTGCAGCTTGTCGCCGAGGGCAAGACGACGAAGGAGGTCGCCAAACTCCTCGGGATCAGCGCCAAGACCGTCGAGTCCCACCGGACCCGGATCATGAAGAAGCTCGACACGCCGAATACTGCCGGCATCGTCCGCTACGCGATTCGCGTGGGTCTGACTCAGGTCTAGAGTCTAGAGAGGTGAAGTAGCTGTAACTGTGGCGCGCGAGTGGCCCCGTATCCTCGTCGTCGACGATGACGACTCGGTCATTACCGTCATGCAGCAGTATTTCGCGACCGCTGGCTATCGCGTGGAATTCGCTCAGCACGGCGGGGATGCCCTGACGCTGGTCCAGCATGATCCGCCGGATCTCGTGCTCCTCGATCTCATGATGCCGGGAATGAATGGCGTGGAGGTCCTCCAGCGAATCCTCGCTCTGCGTGCCACGCTCCCGGTCATCATCGTGACGGCACGGGCAGACGCCACTCTGGCGGAGCAGACCCGAGCGTTGGGGGCATTCGCGTACGTCACCAAACCGTTCGAGTTCGCTTACCTCGCGCGGATTGTCCATCTGGCCCTCACGCGAAGCGGCGAGGGCGCGGGAGGAGGAGCTCAGTAGGGATTTTCCCAAGGACCTTTAGGGAATTCCTGTATTGCCGGGTGCGCGCCGCGCCGCCAGCCTACAGACGTGGAGTTGGTAAGGGCGCACTTCTGGGTCGATGACAGGCTCTATGAGGCGGACTACTACAAGGCCATCGGGCAAGGTGGCGGGGCACAGGTCGTCTTCGTCAAGGTGCACCAGTCCGAGCGGCCGTGCCAGTGCCCCGGCCATGAGGCGCTCGAGCGTCAGCGACAAGGCGTACCCGACGTCAAGAGCGCCTGAGGGGGGCGGCTCATGGGCGGCGAGGCCGTGGGCGCCTCCCGGGCGAAATCTTCCGGATGACTTCGAGACCTTCAAGATCCTACCGTCGCGACGGCGGAAAATCCCACGACTAGTGCGACTGCGACACGCTGGCCTCATCGAATAGGCCCAGCTGCCGCTGCAGCGCGCGGGAGAAGCGCCTTGGGCGGCCCGGGACCGGCGGGCGTCGGCCTCTGCATTATCTCGCCAGCCGAATTCCGATAAATCGCTACTCGAGCAACGCCCGTTTCTGTTATGCCCGTGGTTATGCCCGCGACGGGCTGAAATCCACCCCAAACCGCCCCACGCCAGCCAAACGCTGAAAGAAAACCACATCATCCTGACGATTAAAAGTCAGGTGCTCTACCAACTGAGCTAACGGCTCGTGCCGAGCGCACCGAGGCGATTCTACCGCGCTTTGCGCCCGGCGGGCTCGGGGGTGCCAGCGGGCGCGCGCAGGAAGGTCAGCACGCCGACGACCGCATAGCCACGCGCGCCGAGCTGGGCGTCGATCGCGCGCTGGGCGCGGCGCTCGCTCCGACGGCGCTCGGCCGTGCGCCGGGTGGGCCGACGCCGGCGACGCTCCCGCACGCGACGGTCGAGGACGATCTGCACGGTGTCGTCGTTCTCGAAGGTGCGTCGAAGCGAGTCGTAGAGCGCTCGGCGCTGGCGCCCGACGATGAAGAGCAGCCGATGGGTCCGTGGCGGCGACACGCTAGACGAGGCTGGACCGGACCGAGGGAAACCAGCGCAGCAGCGGCGACTCTTCGCACAGGATCGTCTCGTCCCGCTGGGCACCGGTGGAGATGAGACAGAACGGTACACCCTCCAGCTCCTCGAGCCGCTCGATATAGCGGCGCGCCTTCGCCGGCAGGTCGGCCTCGTTCCTGGCGCCGATGGTCGAGGCGCGCCAGCCCTCGATCTCCTCGTAGACGGGCTCGGCCGCGGCCACGACGGTCTCGTCCTCGGGGAACTCCGTGAGGACCTCGCGACCGTGCCGGTAGGCGACGCAGATCTTCACCGTCTCGCACTGGTCGAGCACGTCGAGCTTCGTGAGGGCCACGGTGTCGAGCCCGTTGATCCGCACTGCGTAGCGCCCCACGACAGCGTCGAACCAGCCGCAGCGCCGCGGCCGCCCGGTGGTGGAGCCGTATTCGTGGCCGCGCGCGCGAATCGCTTCGGCGAGCGGCCCCGACATCTCGGACGGGAACGGCCCGGCGCCGACGCGCGTCGTGTAGGCCTTCGAGACGCCGAGGACGCCGTGAATCCGCGTGGGTGGCACGCCGGTGCCGGTCGCCGCCCCGCCGGCCGTCGTCGACGACGAGGTGATGTACGGGTACGTGCCGTGGTCGATGTCGAGCATCGTCGCCTGCGCGCCCTCGAAGAGCACGCTGTAGCCGCTCTCGATCCAGCGCGAGAGCAGGAGCGCCGTGTCGGTGATGTAGGGCGCCAGCCAGCCGGCGTAGCGCAGGTACTGGTTGAGAATCTCCTCCACCGAGAAGGTCTGGGCGTCATAGATCTCGCGCAGGAGCCGGTTCTTCTGCGCGACGTTCAGCTCGAGCTTCTCACGGAAGAGTTGCTCGTTGAGGAGGTCGGCCATACGGATCCCGACGCGCGCCGCCTTGTCCACATAGGCGGGTCCGACCCCCTTGCCGGTGGTGCCGATCCGCCGCTTGCCGAGCTTGGCCTCCGAGGCGCGGTCGAGCGCCGGGTGGTAGGGCATGATCAGATGCGCGTTCTTCGAGATGAAGAGGTTGCCGTCGAGCGTGACGCCGCGCTGCACGAGCGATTCCATCTCCTCGATCAGCGACCCCGGGTCGACGACGACGCCGCAGCCGATGACACAGCGACAGCCGGGGTGGAGGATACCCGACGGGATCGTGTGCAGGACGTACTTCTCGCGCCCGGCGACGACCGTGTGGCCGGCGTTGTTGCCGCCGGCGAATCGCGCGACGACGTTCACGTGGGGCGCGAGGATGTCGACGATCTTCCCCTTGCCTTCGTCCCCCCACTGCGTGCCGACCACTACGATGTTAGGCATGGCCCACTCCCCTGAAGAAGCGTCCGGGCTCCGCCAGGACTTCCGCCACGGCCAGGACGCGCTCGGAACCGTCCGCGAGGTCGAGCGCAAGGATCTCCTCGGGCTGCGTGCGCGGGCTCCCGACGACCAGGACGTGGCGCACGCGCTGCGCGCGCGCGTAGTCGACCGACTCCTCGAGCCCGCGACTGATGATGTCGCGCGCAACCGAGGCCCCCGTGTCGCGCAGCCGCCGCGCGAGCGATAGCGCCGCGGTCTTGTCTCGCGTGAAGTCGATGATGAAGACGTCGGGCCCCGACAGCGCGACGGCGATACCCTGCGCCTCCATCACTGAGAGGACGCGGGCCACGTCGAACGCGAAGCCGACCGCTGCGCAGTCGTAGCCGAAGCGCGCCAGCATGTGATCGTACCGCCCGCCGGCGGCGACCGATGCGCCGAAGCCCGACACGTAGGCCTCGAAGTAGGTCCCGGAGTAGTAGTCGAAGCCGCGCACCTCGCCCAGGTCCAGGAGGGCCGCGTCGGCGAGCCCGTAGATCGTGAGGAGCCGGTACACCTCCGCGAGGTTCGCCAGGGCCTTCGCCGACCGCTTGTTACGCGCGAAGCCCGCGGCGCGGTCGAGCACGGCCTCGTGACCGAAGAGCGAGGGCAGCGCCAGCAACGCCTCGCCGACGTGCGCGGCCGGGGCCAGGTCGGTCACGGTCCGCTCCAGCGCGGAGGCGTCCTTGCGCGCGAGCGCCGCCCGGAGCTCGCGCACGCGCCCCGGCTCAGCGCCTGCCTCCTCGCACAGCCCGCGGAAGAAGTCGGGGTGCCCGAGGTCGATCTGGAAGCGTTCGAGCCCGAGCGCGCGCAGCCCTTCGATGGCCATCGCGATGATCTCGGCCTCGGCCTCCGGCTTCTCGAGCCCGATCAGTTCGACGCCCGCCTGGTAGAACTCGCGGTAGTGCGCGATCTGCGGCTCGTCGTAGCGGAACACGTTGGTGACGTAGGCCAGCCGGACAGGCTTGGGCTCGTCCCGGAGCCGCGTCGCCACGATGCGCGCGATCTGCGGCGTGATGTCGGCGCGGAGCGCGAGCATTCGGCCCGTCTCACGGTCCACGAGCTTGAACATGTTCTCCTGGACGCTCTCGTCGGTGCCCATCGCGAGCACGTCCGCGTACTCGAACGTGGACGTGACGATCTCGCGGTAGCCCCACCGCGTGAACACGTCGAGCAGCCGTGCTTCGACGTGACGCTTGCGCGCCGCCTCGTCCGGCAGGTACACGCGGGCGCCCTTCGGGAGCTGCGGGTGAAGCGGCCTCATCGTCCCGGGATCCGCGAGGCCGGCTCGCACCATGGGTGGTCTGCCACGGGTGCGTGGGGCCTCATCGCTCGAGCGCCTCGAGGTGGGCAAGCGTGTTCATCCGGTGCACCGTCGCCCAGCCGGGCTCGTACTCGATCTCGGTGATCCCCGCGGGCGCGGCGTCCACGGTCCAGAGGCGCTCGTGACCGAGGCCGAGCGCGTCGAGGACGACGAGCCGGATCACGACCGCGTGGCTCACGAGCACGACCGTCTCCCCGTCGTGCGCCTCCAGGAGCTCGCGCACGCCGGCCGTCACGCGCGCACCGACCTCGCCGAGGGTCTCCCCGCCCCCGATGCGCAGGAGGTGCGGGGCCGCGCGCCAGCGCTCGTAGTCGTCGGGGAAGCGCGCGGCGACCTCCCCGCGGGTCAGCCCCTCCCACGCACCGAACGCCATCTCGCGAAACGCCGGCTCGGTCACCACGGGGAGCCGGTGGGGTCTGGCGATCACCTCCGCCGAGGCGCGAGCCCGCTCGAGCGGGCTCGCGTAGACCGTCGCCACGATCTGGGACGCCAGCGTGGTGGCGACTGCCTCGCACTGCCGGAGCCCCTCTGGGGCGAGCGGGACGTCCCGGGAACCCGCGAACCGCCGCTCGCGCGACCACACCGTTTCGCCGTGCCGTATGAGGAAGAGCCTGAGCTTGCTCACAACCCCGTCATTCTACCGCGGATCGGCCCACCATCAGGCGGGCGGTTCGCCGGACAGGACGACGCCGAACTGGCGGGCGAGGTGCGCTGCGAGTCTGACATACTTCTCGACCCGGAGGGTCCGGAAGAGGTCGTGCGCGGCCCGGAGGTTCGTCACGAGCGCCTCACGGTTGCCCTGGAGACGCGCCAGCGAGGCGAGGTCGAGGTAGGTGCGGCCGAGCTCGTACCGCGAGCGGATGGCCGCGAAGGTCTCCCGCGCCGCGGTGAGATGCGCCTCGGCCTCGGCGTAGGCGCCGCGCGCTTGGGCGATCCGGCCGAGCGTCTGCTGAGCCCAGCCGAGGCCCGTGCGAAAGTTCGCCTCGCGCGTGATCACCAGCCCCTGCCTGGCGAGGTCCGTGGCGCGTTCGAGCTGGCGCTCGCGCCGACACGCCTCGGCGAGGATCGCCGAGAACCATCCCTGGAAGGGGCGGTAGCGGAACTCCGTGAACTGCTGGACGGAACGCTCGAGGTGCGAAATCGCTGCGGCCGTGTCCCCCTTCTCGAGATACGCGTAGCCGAGGCAGCCCGCGGCGATCGCCCGCTCGAGAGGGTCGGGCGCTCGACGGAGCGCCCGCTCGCACGCCTCGATGCCAGCCTCGTACTCACCGACCGAGGCGTAGATGATTCCGCTCACCCAGGACGCGAACGATTGGAGCTTCGGGTCGCCGATGTCCTCGCCGATCGCGTGGGCGCGACCTTCGGCCTCGAGCGCGGACTCGAACTCCCCCATCTGGGTGTAGTTCAGTCCGACCATCCAGTAGGCGTGGCCGAGCCACCATCGCTCGCCTGTTCGCTCCAGCAGGGCAATCGCCTGGCGGCCGTGCTCGAGGCCCTGGTGCGCCTCGCCCGACAGCACGCTCTGGATCGCCAGGAGCGAGTGCGCCTTGCCCATGGTCGCCTCGTCGTCGCACTGCCTGGCTTCGGCGATCGCGCGCTCCGCGTTCTGGGCCGCCCGCTCGTACTGCCCGAGGAAGCTATACGTACGGCCCACGAGGAAGTAGTAGCGGCCCGCGAGGGCGCGGTCGCCCAGGCGGTCGATGCGCTCCTGATGCGGCAGGAGGAGGTCGAGGACCTCCTGGACACGCCCGAGGGCGGTTAGGGAGAATCCCTGGCGCAGGAGGAGATCGAAGAGTCGCGCGTCGCGCTCCGCCTCGGGCAGACGCCCCACGTGAGCGACGGCCTCCTGAAGCCCGTGCACGGCCTCCTCGTGCGCGTAGCTGCGCGCGGCGCGCTCGGCCGAGCGGGTCAGATACTCGACGGCCTTGGCGCTGTCGTCGGTCTTCGAGTAGTGATAGGCGAGGCTGTCGTACGCCTCCTCGAGACGCCCCCCGTAGAGCGTCTCGAGCGCGCGCCCGGCCGCGGCGTGGAGCGCGCGGCGCCCGGACTCGGGCAGGCTCGCGTACGCGACCTCCTGGATCAGCGCGTGCTTGAAGACGTAGACGGGCCCACCGGGTCGGCCTCGCTCGTACAAGAGCTCCAGGCGCGTGAGCTCGTCCAGGTGGGGCTCCAGCGGCCCTTCCCAGATCGCCGCGAGGAGCTGCTGCGAGAACTCGCGGCGCAGGAGCGAGGCTGTCTGGAGCAGACGCCGCGACTCCGCCGGGAGGCGGTCGATCCGCGCCTGCAGGAGCTCCTGGATCGTGTCCGGCACGGCCTGCGAGGGCTGGAGGTTCCCCTGCTCGGCGACCGCGCGGGACATCTCCTCGAGGAAGAACGGGTTGCCCTCGGCCTTGTCGAGGATCAGCCGCGTCAGTCGCTCGGGCAGAGGCGAGGACGGCAGCACCGAGCGCACCAGCTCGAGGCTCTCTTGATGTGAGAGCGGCTGGAGCGCGATCTGGGTCGCGTAGGACTTGTCCATCCACGGCGGGCGGTACCCGGGCCGGTAGATCGCGAGGAACAGAATCGGCGAGGCCGCGAGGTGCTCGACGAGGAAGGTGAGACAGTCCTCCGACGCCTTGTCGACCCAGTGCAGGTCTTCGACCACGAAGATGATCGGCCGCCGCCGGCCCCCCTTGAGGATCAGCTGGCGGAATGCGTCGAGCGTGCGCGCCCGCATCACCTCGTCGCTCAGCATCTCGAGACGCTCGGCTCCTTCCCGCACGCCGAACAGACGCAACAGAAACGGCGCCGCCTCGTCTGGTTCGATCTCCAGCTCACGCAGCCCCGCGTGGACCCGCTCCCGAACCCGCTCTGGCCCGTCGGCCTCGGTGATACGGAACGCGTGGCGAAGAATGTCGACGAGCGGGAGGTAGGGCACCGCGCTTCCGTACGACAGGCACCGCCCCCGCAGATACGTCACTTCCTCGCCGCGCAGCCGCTGACGCAGCTCGAAGACGAGCCGCGACTTGCCGATCCCGGCCTCGCCCACGATCCCGACCACCTGCCCGCGGCCCCGCGTGGCCGCGGCGAGCCGGCTCAGCAGGAGCTGGAGGTCCTGGTCACGCCCGACGAAGCGAGCCGGCCGCTGTCCGAAGCCGAGCCCGCGCCGTTCGTGGCCGAGGCGGTACACCCGGCCGGGCACGACGTGCGACGTGAGGGCGCCGATCGGGGTGAGCGCGAACCGTCGCTCGAGGAGCGACGCGGCGGCCTCGCTCACGACGGTTGTCCCCCCGTCGGCAGCACCCACGAGGACGTCGAGGATCCCACCGGCGTCGCGCTTGGCGTCCGGATCGATCCGGACGTGTCCGGCCGCCTGGCCGACGAGGAGCTGATCGACGTGGATCCCGATCCGAAACTCCCACGGCTCGTCGCCGGCGCGGCGCGCCCGCTCCCCAGCCTTGTGGATCGCCATGGCTGCGTGCGCCGCCCGCCGCGGCGCGTCTTCGGCAGGCTCAAGCCCGAACGCCGCCATAACTCCGCCGGGGCTCAGCTCCTCGACCTGACCCCCGAAGCTCTGCACCTTCTCGACGAGCACCTGGACCGCGCGGCTCGTGTAGAGGGGGGACGCGAGCCCGGGCGCTCCGGCGACGGCACGGAGCAGCGTGACGCGACGTCGCTCCCAGCGCACCGCCGAGGCGGGCGCCGGCGGCACCGGCACGCTGACGGCGGCCGACCTCGCGCGCGGCGGCGGCTCTGACGGCCGGCGGCGCGACAGCGCTTCGCCCTCGCGGTGGAGGCCGTGCTTCTCGAGGCGATACCGCAACGTGTTCCGGGTGATGCCCAGACGTGCTGCCGTCCGTGAGATATTCCAGCCGGTCGCGTTGAGCGCCTCAAGCAGATGACCGCGCTCGTCGGGGTCCACGGCGTCGGCGAGCGGTCGAGTGCGACGCTCTACGGTGCTCGCGTGCTCGCTGCGTACCGGGGCTTCGTGGAGCCCGAGCGTCTCCGCCGTGACCTCGGGCTCCTCAGCGAGCAGCGTGACGCGTTCGATCACGTTGCTCAGCTCGCGAACGTTCCCGGGCCAGCGATAGCCGAGAAGAGCCGCGCGGGCGTCGGGCGTGAAGGTCTTCGGTGGCAGGCCGTACTCGGCGCAGGCGCGCGCCAGGAAGTGGTCGGCCAGGAACAGAACATCCTCGCCGCGCTCGCGGAGCGGCGGCACCCAGAGCGTCAGCACCGCGAGCCGGTGGTAGAGGTCCTCCCGGAACCGCCGTGCCCGTGTGGCGCCCGCGAGGTCCTCGTTAGTGGCAGCGACGATCCACACGTCGACCGGTTCGCTCCGCGTGCTCCCGAGCCGCCGCACGGACCGCTCCTCGATCACCTTCAGCAGCTTGGCCTGGAGCCCTTCCGGGAGGAGCCCGATTTCATCGAGGAAGATCATCCCGCGATGGGCCGCCTGGAAGAGTCCCGGCTTCGCCTGGCGGGCGTCGGTGAACGCGCCGCGCTCGTGCCCGAACAGCTCGGACTCGAGGAGCGTTTCCGGAATCGCCGCGCAGTTGACCGGCACGAACGGACCATCGGCCCGCGGCCCGACACGGTGGATCAGCCAGGCGACGAGGCCCTTGCCCGTGCCCGTCTCGCCGTCGAGGAGGATCGGGGGCAGATGGCGCGAACCGAGCTTGCGATCGAGCAGACGCCGAATCTTCTCCCGGACTGCCTCGATGCCGGGGCTCTCACCGATCAGTTCCTTCAAGAGCGTGTTCAAAGCTCCACCACCACCACCAGCGGCGCACCCTGCAGCCACGGCTCACGGTCATTGAAGATTCGATACTTCAGGGATGTTGGGTCGGTCCCGGCCCCGCTGATCGGACGCCTGATCGTATCCATGGAGAACCTGTAACGCAATAAGCGGACCGGCCCGCTGCCCGCTCGTGGCGCGTCGGGTCGGGAACCACCTCCACCACCGGGTTGTCTTTTGGGACGTCTCGTCACTTCCTGCCATGGAACGATTCCAGCGCTGGCACCCCGGTTGCCCTCCCCACCCGGCGGGAGGTGCTGATCATGGAACGCACAGCGATCTACCTAACGACGGCGGTCGGGGGCATTACCTCGGGTCGCTCATCCAGATGAGCCTCCACTGGTTCGTCGGGCACCGGCCGCTCGGTCGGGGCCATCCACCGCATCCACATGCTCGAGCACCACGGTATCTACTCGGGCGATGCGCTCGTCGCCGACACCTACAGCGACGAGGAGAAGAGTGCCACCGCCTACGACGCCGCGCCGGCGGTTGCCCTGGGCGGAGCCGCATACGCCACCCTGCCGCTCGACATCTTCGTCGTGCTCGTCGCGGCCCTTTCCGCCTCGTACGCGGCGCATGTCTACGTCCACACCCAGTACCACCTCAACCACTCGTGGCTCCGGCGCTTCGGGTGGTTCCACAGAAAGCGCGAGCTCCACTTCGTGCACCATCGTGACGCGTCCAAGAACTTCGGTGTGATCGAGTTCGTCTGGGATCGGGTGTTCGGAACCTACACGCCCGCCGAGCGTTGACGGTCATGGCACGTGCCGCAGGCCTCGCGAGCTTCGCGCTGGTGTTCGCCGCGACCTACTACGCGACGACGCTTGCGCTCTGGGCCGGCCACTGGTTCTCGCATCTGCCGTGGAGCTCGCTCCGGACCTTTCACCTCGCCGGGCATCACACGCTCTATCCGGACTCCCGCCACACACGGTCCACGCAGTTCCACTACGGTTCGGGCCGTGCCTCGAGCACCCCCGCGCTGCTCCCCTGGCTCCTGATCGAGGCCACGCTGGCCTGGGTCCTCGACGCGGGCTGGCGCCTCGCGGTCGCGATCGGCGAGATCGTGGTTCTCGTCGTCCTCTTCAACGCTGTCCACACCCAGTTTCATCTTCTGGCGCCGGGGCTCGAACGGCGCCGGTGGTTTCGCACGGCCCGCCGCCGGCACGAGCTCCATCACGACGCTGACGTGAACTTCATGGTGGGCGACCACTTCTGGGACAGGGTTTTTGGCACCTTCAGGGAGGCGACACCCCCCGCCGAGGTTCTTAGAGCTTGACCAGCTTGGCGAAGACGATGTCCGGCATCGCCCGGATCTCGTCGAGCACCGCGGGGGGCATGGGGTCGTCCAGGTTCAGGATGGACACCGCGCGCCCGCCTCGCCGCTCGCGACCGAGCTGCATGCCGGCGATGTTGATCCCGTGCCCGCCGCAGAGCGTGCCGATGCGGCCGATCACGCCGGGGACATCGAGGTTGGCGAAGACGAGCATCCAGCCCTGGGGCAGCGCCTCGATGGGAAACCCGTCGATCCGCACGAAGCGCGCCTCCCGCGTGAAGAAGACCGTCCCCGCGACCGACGAGGTTGCCCGGTCGGTCACGAGCTCGGCCGCCACCAGGCTCGCGTAGTCCTCGGCCTCCGTCGTGGAGGTTTCGGTGACCTTGAGCCCGCGCGACTTCGCGACCGGGAGGGCGTTCACGTCGGTGACCCGCTCGGACAGGATCGTGCCGAGGAGTCCGCGGACGAACGCGAGCGTGAGCGTCGCCGTCGACCGGGCGGCGATCTCGCCGGAATACGTGAGGCGCGCCTCCCGCATGCGCCCCTCGGTCCGCTGCGCGAGGAAGCGCCCCATCTTCTCGGCGAGCCCGAGCCATGGCGCCTGCTCGCGGTACGTCTCCGCGTCGATCGACGGCAGGTTGACGGCGTTGACGACGATCCCGTGCAGGAGCGCATCGGCCACCTGCTCGGCGATCGCGAGCGCCACGGCCGTCTGGGCCTCGTCCGTCGCGGCACCGAGGTGCGGCGTCACGATCACCTGCTCGAGCCCGAGCAGCGGGTGGTCGGGGGGCGGTGGCTCTTGCTCGAAGACGTCGAGCGCCGCTCCCGCGACGTGCCCGGCCCGGATCGCGTCGGCGAGCGCCCGCTCGTCCACGATGCCGCCCCGGGCGCAGTTGATGATCCGGACGCCGGACTTGACGCGGGCGAGCGCGTCCTCGCCGAGCAGATGGCGCGTGTCCCCCGTGAGCGGTACGTGGATCGTGATGAAGTCGGCGCGCGCGAGCAGCTCGTCCAGCTCGACGGCCTCGACGCCCTGGCGCTCGGCGGCCTCGCGCGTCAGATAGGGGTCGTAGGCGATCACGTGCATGCGGAAGCCGAGTGCCCGCCGCGCGACCTCGGACCCGATGCGTCCGAGCCCCAGCACGCCCAGCACCTTGCCGAAGAGCTCGACGCCCTGCAGCCGGCTCTTCTCCCAGCGGCCGGCCTTGAGCGCGGCGTCCGCCGCCGGGACGCGCCGCGCGAGCGCCAGGACGAGCGCCAGCGTGTGCTCGGCGACCGCAGTGGTGTTGCCTCCCGGCGTGTTCATCACGACCACGCCGCGCTCGGTCGCGGCGTCCACGTCGATCGTGTCCACGCCCGCCCCCGCGCGACCGACCACCTCGAGCTTCACGCCCGCCACGAGCACGACGCGGGTGACCTTGGTGGCGCTACGGACGATCAGGCCTTCGTACTCGCCGATGCGCGCGACGAGGGCCGGCTCCGGAAGCGTCTCCACGACGTCGACCTCGAGCCCCTGCTTCGCGAGCGCGTCGACGCCGACGGCCTGCAGGCCGTCGGTCACGAGGACCCGCTTCACGACTTTTCGGCGAAGATCTTCTGCGCGGCGCGGACGCTCGCGCCGAAATCCACCGGCTGGCCGAGATCGGCGAGCACCTGCTCGAGGGCCGAGAGCGCGATGATCACGTCGAACTCCGCGGCGTATCCCATGTGGCCGAGCCGAAAGACCTTGCCCTTCATCTCACCCTGTCCGCCCGCGATCGTGATGTTGTGGGTCTTGGCGTAGGCGGCGACGATCGTCTCGCCGTCCACGCCCTTCGGCGCGGCCACGGCTGTGAGCGCCGGGCTCGGCGTCGCCTTTGCGAATAACTCGAGCCCCAGGGCCTCGACGCCCGCGCGCGTGGCCCGCGCCAGCCGGTCGTGGCGCTTGAAGACGTTCGCGAGCCCTTCCGCCTCGAGCATTCGGAGCACCTCCCGGAGCCCGACGACGATGCCCACCGCGGGCGTGAAGTGTGCCTCGTTCTTTACGACGGCCTTCCGCTCCTCGGCGAGGTCGAAGTAGTACTTCGGCAGCGTCGAGGTCTTCGCCTTCGCCCACGCCTTCTCCCCGAGCGCACAGAAGGCGACGCCCGGCGGCAGCATGAGCCCCTTCTGCGAGCCGGAGACGACGAGGTCCACGCCCCAGGCGTCCATCGGGAGATCGGCGATTCCGAGGCTCGACACCGCGTCCACGATGAGGATCGCGTCGGTCCCACGCGTCGCCGCCGCGTAGCCGCGGACGTCGTGGAGCACGCCCGTGGACGACTCGCTGTGCTGGGTCAGCACCGCCCGCACGCCCGGGTGCGCCCGGAGGGTCTCGGCCACGCGCTCGGCGGGGACCGAGAGACCGAAGGGCGCCGCCAGCTCGACAACGGTGACGCCGTAGGCCTTGCAGATCTCGACCCAGCGGTCGCCGAACTTCCCGGCCCGGATCACCGCGACCGCCTCCCCGGCGGAGAGCGTGTTGACGACCGCCGCTTCCATCGCGCCGGTGCCGGAGCACGCCAGCGGGAGGACGTCGGCCGCCGTCTGGAAAATCCTCTTGAGCCCGGCGCGGACCTCGGTGAACAACGCCTCGTACTGCGGCGTCCGATGGTGGATCATCGGCTGCGCCATCGCGAGGAGGACCTCGCTCGGCACCGGTGTCGGGCCCGGCGCCATCAACTGGTACTTCTTCATGCGGACGGCCTCCTTGGACGGCTCGGTGTCGTTCCGATGGTAACACGTCCGCTTCCGGCCCCGCGTCCGAGTGCCACGACGAAGATGGCGTCCTTGCCCGCGGCGTGCGACGAGAAGAACTCGACGACGTGACGGTCGTAGAAGGTGAGCCCCGAGGCGCCAAAGCCCTGCGCGTAGGCGGCGAGGTAGGCGCGGCCGCCGGCAATGCCGGCCTCGAGGTTGGCGAGGCGGTAGCCGCGGTTGCCGAGCACGGGGAGGATACGCGCGAGCGGCGCGAGGAAGTAGATCACCGCCGCGGCGTCGCCGCCGAGGGGCTGCTCGAGGCAGAGGTACGCCGATTCGTTCCGATAGTGGCCCGCCGCCAAGAGCTCGAGCGCGTGCGCCTCCGGGCGGTACCAGTACGCCCCCGACGTGACTCCGTCGACCGCGTTGACGATCAGATAGAGATCCACGAGCCCCGCGGGGACGTCGGCGTCGATCGGGCGGGTCGCGGCCCAGAGCGCGGTCGCGAGCTCCGCCGCGCTCAAGGACGCGTGACTGAACTGCCGCGTCGACCCCCGCTGCTGGATCGTCTCCCCTAGGACGCGCCCGGATGCCTCGCGCGGCGCCGGAAGCGCGACGAGGGCTCGGGGGCCGCCCTCCTCGACCACGTTCGCCGATACGCGCCCCCCGAGCCCCCGCCCGGCTTCGCGCCAGACGCGAACATCGTCGGGGGTAGCGAGCATCGAGGCCGCGTGGATCTCGTGGAGCAGGGGGTAATCGACTTCGGATGACGAGAGCGGCAGGTACGGATGGCGGCGGTCCTCGACCGAGGCGACGGGCGGGGCGGGCGCCCCCTCGGGCCCGAGCGCCACCAGTTCCAGGACGGCTTCACGCTCGGCGTCCACGCCGAGCGCGCGGCTGACGGCGGCGTCGACGAAGCCCGCGTAGAGACGCGGCGCCAGCCCGAGCGCACTGCCCACCTCCAGGAGGTGCGCGAGCAGGGTCCCGGAGTCCCAGAAGAGGTGGCGGTAGCCACGCGCCTGATACTTCCACGTGTTCCGCCAGTAGATCGCGGTGAGAAGAACCGTCGCCGCGCGCCGGGCGATCGTCTCGTCGGCGACCGCGTGGGCGAGGAATGCCCGCACGTCGCCCGCGCGAAGGCACCGCAGCGCGAAGTCGCCCGGGCAGAAGTGGTAGAGCCCGGGCTCGAGCCCGTCGACCCGGCCCACGGCGACATAGGCCTCGGTCTGGTAGAGCGCGCCCGTCGACGGGGCGGCGCGAAAGAGGACCTCACCGCCCCCGGCGTACGTCTTCTTCTTGGTCACCCCTGCCGCGTAGTAGAGGAGCGCGGTGAGGTCGGCCAGGGTCACGCGCGCGGCGGCCCCCTTGGGTCCGGCCGCGAGGGCGGCGAGGGTGTCGATCGGGAGCGGGTCGACCTCGCGCGGCAGCGCGAGCGGAGGGAGATCCGTGTAGACCTTGAAGGGAAACGGCTTGATGTCCCAGGCGAGAGCGTGGCTGCTCGTGCGGACCGACGAGGGCGAGTGTGCCGTCCGATCGTGGTACTCGCGGGCGATGCGCGTCTCGCGGTTCGACACCTCCACGGGTTGACCTCCCCGAACGTCGGGCGCGGCGGCGCCCGGACGGTCACGCGAAATCGTACGGGGGACGGAAGACGCCGCGCTCGGTGATGATCGCCGTGATGAGCGCGGCCGGCGTCACGTCGAATGCGGGATTGAACACCGGCGACGTGGCGGGCGCGGTCTGCTGGGCGCCCACGCGGCGCACCTCGGCGGGATCGCGCTCCTCGATCGGGATATGCTCCCCGGACGCAAGCGCGGGGTCGATCGTCGAGAACGGCGCGGCGACGTAGAACGGCACCCGGTGGTGCCGGCCGAGCACCGCCAGCGCGTACGTGCCGATCTTGTTCGCCGTGTCGCCGTTGGTGGCGATCCGGTCCGCGCCGGTGACGATCAGGTCCACCTGACCGCGCGCCATGAGCGAGGCGGCCACGACGTCGGCGATCAGCGTGTGCGGGATCCCCTCGCGCGCGCACTCCCAGGCCGTGAGCCGCGAGCCCTGCATCACGGGCCGCGTCTCGTCGACCCACACGCGGTCGACCCTCCCCTGGGCGTGGGCCGCCCGGATCACGCCGAGCGCCGTGCCGAAGCCGGCGGTCGCGAGGGCGCCGGCGTTGCAGTGGGTGAGGATGCGCGCGTTCGCCGGAACGAGCGCGGCGCCGTGGGTACCCAGGGCCCGGTTCGCCGCGATGTCCTCGTCGCGAATCGCCTGGGCCTCGGTGAGGAGGCGGGCCGTCACCCGATCGAGCGGCACGCCGACGGACGCGAGGGCCACGCGCCGCATCCGCTCGAGCGCCCAGAAGAGGTTGACGGCGGTCGGCCGCGTCGCCGCCAGGCCTTTGATCGCCGCCTCGAGGTCTCCGAAAAGGGCGTCGAACGTCGTCGCCCGGCTCTGGCGCGCGGCGAGCGCCACGCCGAAGGCGGCCGCGACGCCGATCGCCGGCGCGCCTCGCACGACGAGCGTCCGGATCGCGTCGGCGACGTCCTCCCACCGCCCGTACGCGCGGTCGAGCTCCTCGGCGGGCAGGAGCCGCTGGTCCACAAGCATCAGCCGGTCGTCGGCCCACCAGACCGGCGACAGGAAGTTATCGGAGTTGTCGGGCTTCACGCGAGACGGGTTCGCACGTCGGCATCGGTCAGGCCGGCCACGCGCACACGCTTGTCCCGGCTGCTCTTGCCGCCGACGACGTGCACCGTCGCCGGGGCGACACGGAGCGCGCGCGCCACGAGGGCGACCACCGCGGCGTTGGCCGCGCCCTCGACCGGCGGCGCCGTCACGCGCACACGCAGGACCCCGTCCTGCCAGCCGAGGATCTCGTCCCGCGAGGCGCGCGGCTGCACGCGCAGGCGCAGCAGGGCGCCCTCAGCCCTTCGGCTCGCCGGCGTCCTCACCGAAGTCGGCCGCCATCATGCGGTAGTAGCTCTCGAGCGTCGAACGCAGGTCCTCGACGAGCTGGCGGCGCACGCGCCGGAGCGACTGGATCTCGCTCCGGATCTTCGCCTCCTCGCTGCGCGCTCCCTCTACGACCTTCTCGCCCCGCAACTCGGCCTCCCGCATGTGGAGCTCCGCCTCGCGCCGGGCCGCGGCCTTCATCTCGTCGCCGAGCCGCTGCGTCGTCACGAGCGTGTCCTGGAGGGCCCGCTCGCGCTCGGCGAGCCCCCGCGAGCGCTCCTCGAGCGTGGCGAGCTGCTCCCGGAGCAGCGCGTTCTCCTTCAGCACGGTCTCGTAGTCGTCCGCGACGTCGTCGAGGAACGCGTCCACTTCGTGCTTGTCGAAGCCGCGGAACATCCGCACCGTGAACTGCTGCTGCCGGATGTCGAGGGGACTGATTCGCATCGGACCCTCCGACTCGCTACCTGAGGCTCGCGGCGATATCGTGGAGTGAGCCGACCAGGAACGACTTGAGAAAGTAGATCGCGAGCAGGACGACCATCGGCGACAGGTCGAGTCCCATCGCGACCGTCGGGAGTCGGAGTCGGTCGCGGATCGGACCCAGCACCGGCTCGGTCACACGGATAATGAAGCGCACGATCGGGTTGTACGGATCCGGGCTCACCCACGAGAGCACGGCGCGGGCGATCACGATGAGGAGATACGCGTTGAGCACCAGGTCGATGAGGTTGGCCACCGCGTGGATGAGGTTCCCCAAGACGAACACGCCCTCATCTTAGCACCCCGAGCTCCCGAGAACGCTGTGTGGCGCGCTCGACCGCCTTGATGAAGGTGGTGCGGATCCCGCCCTCCTCGAGGGCGGCGATTCCCGCGATCGAGGTGCCGCCGGGCGAGCTGACCATGTCCTTCAGGGCGCCGGGGTGGAGACCGGTCTCGAGCAGGAGCTTGGCGGCGCCGAGCACCGTCTGGGTCGCGAGGGTCATCGCCGTGATCCGGTCGAGTCCCATCTTCACCCCGCCGTCGGCCAGCGATTCGATCACGAGCGCGACGTAGGCGGGGCCGGATCCTGAGAGCCCCGTCACCGCGTCGAGCAGCTCCTCGTCCAGCACGACCACTCGCCCGACGGCGCTGAAGATCTCGCCGGCGGTGTCGAGGTCGTCCGACTCGAGCCCCTCGGCCTTCGCGATCGCGGTGACGCCCTCGAGCACGAGCGCCGGGGTGTTCGGCATCACGCGGATCAGCCGCGCGTCCTTGCCGACGATCGTGCGGAGCCTGGCCGTGGAGACGCCCGCGGCGATGGAGATCATGAGTTTCCGTCGCGTCAGCGCGTGGGCGACCTCCCTCAGCACGGGCTCGATGATCTGCGGCTTCACCGCCAGGATGACGACGTCCGCGTGCCGGACCAGCTCCGGGTTGTCGGCGGCAATCTGGATGCCGTACTGCCGGTCGAGCTCCTTGAGGCGCTCGAGGCGCACGTCGGTCGCGCAGATGGCCGTGGGCGGCACGAGGTTCGCCGCCAGGAGTCCCTTGATCATCGCCTCACCCATGTTCCCGGCACCGACGAACCCGATCTTCTTGCCTTTGATCGTCATCGCTCGCGTGGCTCCTTTGGGGGCCCGGCCGCGCGCGGTCCGAAGATCGCCGTCCCGACGCGCACCATCGTCGCCCCCTCCTCGATCGCCACCTCGAAATCGCCGCTCATCCCCATCGACAACTCCCGAAGCCCGTGGCGCTCGCCGAGCTTCGCGAGCGTTCGGAACCAGACGCGCGCGCCGGCGGGGTCCGGGGCCTCGGGGGGAATCGCCATCAGCCCGAGCACCCTGACGTGGTCGAGCTTCGCCACCCTCTCCAGCAGCTCGTCGAGCCCCTCGGGGGCCACACCCCCCTTCGACGGTTCGCGGGCCACGTTCACCTGGACGAGGGCCTCGACCGGCCGACCCCCCTGCTGGGCCCGCTTGTCGAGCTCCCGCGCGAGCTCTGCACGGTCCACCGAGTGGATCAGGTCGAAGAGCTCGGCGGCGTCCCTAGCCTTGTTCGTCTGCAGCTGCCCGACGAGGTGCCATGGCACGGGCCGCCCGAGCTCGGCGATCTTCGCACGCGCCTCCTGAACCCGATTCTCGCCGAGGGCCGGGACCCCGGCGGCGATCGCCTCGCGGATCCGCGCGGGCTCGACGGTCTTCGAGACGCCGATCAGGAGCACGTCCTCCGCCCGGCGCCCCACGCGCTCGGCAGCGCGGGCGACGCGCTCACGCACACGCTCGAGACTGGCCCGGATGTCGTCCATAGCCGCACGGCGATTCTACATCACAGGCTCACCTCGGACGGCGGGGGCTCGGTCACAGACTCGCCTCGCGGCGCGCGTCGCCGAGCCTCCGCGGCCGCCGCTCGGCTCGCACTACGGGAGCGCGGCGAGCGTGACCAGCCGGCCGCGACTGCCCCGGCGGTACGAGTAGAGGAGCTCCGGGTGACAGGCGGTGCACAGGCGCGGGTTCTCGACACGCGCCGGATCGACGCCCGCCCCCCGGAGCAACGCCTCGTTGGCGGACCAGAGGTCCAGCATGACCCGCCCGGGCCGCCCGGGAGTGGCCCACGCCTTCCAGCGGTCCGGGTAGGCCCGGGCGAGCTCGCGCGTCACCGGCTCGTCGACCTCGTAGCAGCACGGGCCGATCGAGGGCGCAATGGCCGCGTGGAGTCGTTCGGGGCGGGCACCGAGCGGCCCCAGCGCGGCGACGGCGGCCCGGACGGCGCCGCGCACCGTGCCCCGCCAGCCGACGTGCGCTGCCCCGAGCGCGGGCACCTCAGGATCGTAGAGGATGATCGCAAGGCAGTCGGCCGTGAAGATCGCGAGCGGCGCGCGCGGCTCGACGGTCACGAGGATATCGACTGTGCCGGCGAAGCCTCCGCCGGCAGGTGCCTGCGCCGCCTCGGCGCCGTGGACCTGCTTGGCGTAGCTCACCCGGGCGAGATCGAGGCCGGCCGCGGTGAGCATCCGGATCGCGTCGCCGCGGAAGGGCGAGCCAGGGATCGGCTCGTCGAACGACGCGACGCCCGGGCAGTGGCGCGTGGTGGTCGCGTTCGGCAGCCCGAGGGCCGTCAGCGAGGCGAAGGTGAGATACGCGGGCGGTTGTCCGTGGGAGAGGAGCGAGGTGTCACCCACCAGGCTCAGCGTCCCGCGATCGCCGCGCGGCTAATCCGCCTGTCGGCGCAGGAACGCCGGGACTTCCAGATCGCCGTCGCCGACCGCGTCGTCGATCTCCGCGCGCAACTCCCCCGCGCGCCGGCGCCAATTCCCCGCCCCGGCCGCGCTCGCGCGCGCCGCGCGCGGGAGGTCCACGACCTTCCCGCCGACACCGACCGTTTCCTTCCGCTCGGCGAACCCCGTCGCGATCACGGTCATCCGGACCTCATCGGTCATGTGTGGGTCGATGACCGCGCCGAAGATGATATTGGCGTCCTCGTGGGCCGCCTCCTGGACGATGCGCGCCGCCTCCTCGACCTCGTGGATCGACAGGTCGGCTCCGCCGGTGAAATTGATCAAGATCCCACGCGCGCCCTGGATGGACGTGTCGTCGAGGAGCGGGCTCGCGACCGCCTTCTGGGCGGCATCGAGCGCGCGATGCTCGCCCCGGCCCGTGCCGGTGCCCATCATCGCCATGCCCATCCCCGACATGATCGTGCGGACGTCGGCGAAGTCGAGGTTCACGAGCCCGGGCACGAGGATCAGGTCGGAAATGCCCTGGACGGCCTGCTGGAGCACGGCGTCCGCGACGCGGAAGGCTTCGATCAGTGGCGTGCCCCGGTCGACGACCGACAAGAGCCGCTGGTTCGGGATCGTGATGAGCGTGTCCACGACGCCCCGCAACGCCTCGAGCCCCGCCTCGGCCTGCGCCGTCCGGCGTCGGCCCTCGAACGCGAACGGCTTCGTCACCACGGCCACGGTGAGGATCCCGAGGTCCTTGGCGAGCGACGCGACGACCGGTGCCGCGCCCGTGCCCGTGCCGCCGCCGAGCCCCGCGGTGATGAAGACCATGTCGGCACCGTGCAGGAGCCGCGTGATCTGGTCCGGGTCCTCCTGTGCCGCCTGCCGGCCGATGTCCGGGTTCGAGCCCGCGCCGAGGCCCTGCGTGAGCTTTGCGCCGAGCTGGAGCTTCACGGGCGCGGGCGAGGCGTGGAGGGCCTGCACGTCCGTGTTGGCGACGATGAACTCGACCCCCGTGAACTCCGCCGCCATCATCCGGCTCACCGCGTTGCTGCCGCCACCGCCGAGGCCGATGACCTTGATCTTCGCAGCCTGCGGCACCTCGTCGAGCTCGAAGAGCGGGCGCCGTGTGCGATCCCTCTCCATCAGGTCCTCCTTCCGGTGTCTGCCGGCGGCCGCTTTGCGCCGCCGGCCCGGTGAGCGCGTGCCGTCGGACGGAAACAGTGGCGGCTGCTCGCCCCGACCCGTCCTAAAAGATGTCATTCAGCAGACCGGACAGGCTCCGCGTGAGCCGTCCGAACAGGCTCCCGTCCGCCCCCGCGGCCGTCTCAGTCTGAGTCCGCCGGCGGGCGCCGTGGAGGGCGAGGCCTACTGCGGTCGCGTAGATCGGGCTGTGCACGACGTGGGCGAGGCGGCCCACGCCGAGCGGCACGCCGCGCCGGACCGGTTGATCGAAGACCGCCTCGGCCAGCTCGGGGACGCCTTCCATGAGCGACGTGCCGCCGGTCACGACGGCCCCGGCCGTCGCCGCGTCCTGGAACCCCGCCCGGCCGAACTCGCGGGCGAGAAGCGTGAAGATCTCCTCGACCCGCGGCTGGATGATCTCCGAGAGGACCTGGCGCGAGAGCTGGCGGGGCTTCCGGCCGCCGACCGACGGCACGTCCACGGTCTCCTCCGCCGGCACCAGGGCCGTCAGCGCGCACCCGTACCGCTTCTTCAGGTCCTCGGCCGCGGGTAACGGGGTGCGGAGGCCGATCGCGATGTCGTTCGAAATGTGGTCGCCGCCGAGCGGGAGGATGACCGTGTGCCAGATCGCGCCGTTGCGGAAGAGCGCGACGTCGGTCGTCCCACCGCCGATGTCCACCACGACGACGCCGAGCTCCTTCTCGTCCTCGTACAGCACCGCCTCGGCCGAGGCGAGCGGCTCGAGGATGATGTCGTGCACGGCGAGGCCCGCGCGGTTCACCGAGCGGACGACGTTCTGGACCGAGGTCACCGCGGCGGTGACGACGTGCACCTCGACCTCGAGGCGCACGCCCGACATCCCGATGGGATCCCGGATACCGTCGCCGTCGTCCACGACGAAGTTCTGAGGCAGCACGTGGAGGATCTCACGGTCTTGCGGCAGGTTGATCGCGCGCGCGGCCTCCACGGCCCGCTCGACGTCCGTCGAGTCCACCTCGCGGTCCTTGCCGGAGACGGCGACGACGCCGCGGCTGTTGACGCCGCGGATGTGGCCGCCGGCGACGCCCGCGTAGACGCCCGCGACCTCGAGGCCTGCCATCTGCTCGGCCTCGGCGACGGCGGCCTTGATCGCCTCGACCGTCGAGTCGATGTTGACGACGATCCCGCGCCGGAGGCCGCGGGAGGGCGCCGTCCCGACGCCGACGACGTCGAGGCCGCCGTGCGCGGCGGGCTCCCCGATCACGGCGCAGATCTTCGTCGTGCCCACGTCCAGCCCGACGATCAGGTCCGGGACCTTCGGGCGCCGCATCACGAGCGCCGCCGCTGCAGGATGATCTGGTCGCGGAACCTGAGGTCCACCGCTCGGACATCCTGGTCCGCGACCTGAGTGAGCACGCCCTCAAGGCGCGCGAGCTGCTCTTCCCACTCCTCGGTGCCCAGGCGCACCTCGACGCCGTCCACGGTGTATAGGACCGGACCGTCCTTACGGCTCATGTCGATCTCGGAGATCTCGGCGGCCAGCGCGCTGCCGGTCCGGAGGAGGACCCGGATGAGCGCGATGGCGGCCAGCGCCTTCGGGCTCGGCGCGCTCCGCATCGAGGCGACCTCGTCGTCGGAGAGACCGCTCACGACCGGCACCTGGGGCACGACGGCCTCGGGCGAGGCGCCGAGGAGCCGACCCTCCTCGTCGAGCCAGTGGAGGCGCCCCGAGTGCACGAGCGTGAAGGGGCGCCGCTCCTCAACGCTGATGACGACCCGGTCCGGGAACTCGCGGACGACGTCGGCGCGCCGGATCTCGGGGATCGCCGCGACGCGGCCGGCGATGGCGCGCGGATCGAGGCGGAAGAGGCTGGTTCCCGGCTCGACGGCGGCAGCGGCCAGGATCCGCGCCGGCGGCACGCGAAAGGCTCCGCGCACGTCCACCGTCGCGACACTGAAGCGCGGAGTGGTGAGGAGCCAGTGGCTGAAGACCACGACCGCGAACCAGGCGGCCGCGGTGAGCACCAGGAGCGGGAGCAGGCGCCGGAGGCGCGCGCGCCGGCGCGCGCGCCGGCGGTCCTTGCCCACCCGCTGGCTCGCGACGAACGCCGAGCGCTCGCCCAGGTCCGAGACACGGGCGGCCCGACTCCGCGGCGACCCGAGGCCGCTCGGCATTATTCGCCGAGGATCCTGATCTCGGGCTCGAGCGCGATCCCGAACTGGTGCTGCACGCGGTCGCGCGTGAGGTCCATGAGCGCCAGGATGTCGGCCGCGGTCGCGCCGCCTCGGTTCACGATGAAGTTCGCGTGCTTGGAGGAGATCTCCGCGCCGTTGATCCGCTTGCCCTTGAGCCCGCACTTCTCGATCAGCCGCCCGGCCACGTCGGCCGGCGGATTCTTCCAGACGCACCCCGCCGACGCGAGGGCGAGCGGCTGCGTGGCCTTCTTCTGCTTCAAGCGGACCTTGATGTCCTTCTGGACCTCGGTGAGCGGTCGGCGCGTGAGCCGCAAGCGGCAGCCGATGAGGACGGCGCCCGGGGGCGCGTCGAAGGCCCGGTAGGTGAAGGCGCCCGTGGTCGGCTTGAATTCGCCGAGCGAGCCGTCCGGGTGGAGAAAGTAAACTGCGCTCACAAAATCGCCGATCCAGCCGTCGGCCGTTCCGGCGTTCATCGCGAGTGCGCCGCCGATCGTCGCCGGAATTCCGACCAGGCACTCGATCCCGCCGAGGTTCAGCGCCGCCGCCTCGCGGATGAGGGCCGACAGGCTCACGCCCGCACCGACGATCGCTTCCTCGCCGTGGAACTCGGCACGCCCGAGGCATCCCTCGAGCCGCAGGACGACGCCGCGCACGCCACGGTCACGGACGAGCAGGTTGTTCCCGCCGCCGATGACCGCCACCGACAGCTGCTCGCGCTCGGCGAAGAGGAGCGCGTGACGGATGTCGTCGACGTCCTGGGGGACGACGAAGATGTCGGCGGGGCCGCCGATGCGGAGCGAGGTGTGGAAGCTCAGCGGCTCTTTGAACCGCACTTCCCCGCGGATCTCTCCTAGCATTGCGCCCTCCCGTTCAGAGCGTCGGGTTCGAGGCGTTTCAGCAGCTCGGGGCCGAGCAGCCCCACGTCGCCCGCGCCGAGCGTCAGCACGAGATCCCCCGGCCGGGTGGTCTCGCAGAGGTGCTCGACGACGCGCGCCCGATCGCTGCCGAGGTAGGTGACGTCGCGATGGCCGTGGGCCCGGATCCCCTCGGCGAGGTCCTCGGCGGTGACCCCGGGGATCGGTGCTTCGCCGGCCGGGTAGATGTCCATCACGATCAGCACGTCCGCCTGGTTGAACGCCGTGAGGAACTCCTGGCGCAGGTCGCGCGTGCGCGAGTAGCGGTGCGGCTGGAAGACCGTCACGGTCCGGCAGTCGAACCCGGCCTTGGCGGCGGCCAGCGTCGCGCGGATCTCGGCGGGGTGGTGGCCGTAGTCGTCGACCACGGTGACGCCCGCGGCGCGCCCGCGGATCTGGAACCGGCGCTGGACGCCGGCGAAGCCCGCGAGGGCGCGCTCCACCGTGACGAACGGGATCTCGATCTCCAGGCCCACGCCGATGGCCGCCAGAGCGTTGAGCACGTTGTGGCGTCCGGGGATCTGGAGCGTGCACTCGCCGAGGAGGCCCCCGCGCTGGTACACCTCGAAGCGGCTCGTCATCCCGCTGAGGGAGAGCCGGCGTGCGACCAGGTCGGCGCTCGACTCGAGGCCGTACGTGATGATCCGCTTCTCGATTCGCGGAATGAGCATCTGAATGTTGGGCTGGTCGAGGCAGAGGACCGCGGAGCCGTAGAAGGGCACCTTGTTGACGAAGCGGACGAACGCCTCGCGGATCGCCTCGAGGGTGCCGTAGTGATCGAGGTGCTCGGCGTCGACCGTGGTGACGACCGCGAGCGTCGGCGCCAGCTTCAGGAACGAGCCGTCCGACTCGTCCGCCTCTGCGACGAGGTAGTCCCCCTGGCCGAGGCGCGCGTTGGATCCGAGGTTGGCCACGCGACCGCCCACGACGATCGTCGGGTCGTAGCGCCCCTCCGCCAGCACCGCGCCGATCATGGACGTGGTCGTCGTCTTGCCGTGGGTGCCCGCGACGGCGATGCCGTACTTCAGGCGCATCAGCTCGGCGAGCATCTCCGCGCGGGGGATCGTCGGGACCGCGCGCTGGCGCGCGACCTGCACCTCGACGTTGTCGCGGGAGACGGCCGAGGAGTAGACGACGACGTGCGCGCCTTCGACATGACCCGCCTCGTGGCCGATGAAAACCTTTGCTCCAAGCGCCTCGAGTCGCTCAACGGCTTCGTTTCGCCGTTGATCGGACCCCGTCACTCGGTAGCCGAGATTCAACAGGATCTCGGCGATGCCGGACATCCCGGCGCCCCCGATGCCCACGAAGTGGATCTGCTGGTAGCGCTTAAACATTGGCGTGCTGCGAGATATTCAAGAGCACTCCGGTCGAGAGCAGCGTGACGAGCAGCGCCGAGCCGCCGAACGACATGAACGGCAGCGGCAGCCCCTTCGTCGGCAGGAGGCCCAGCACGACGCCCAGGTTCACGAGCGTCTGGGTCGCGATCAGCACCGTGATCCCCAGCGCGAGATACCCGCCGAAGGCGTCGGGGGCGCGGAGCCCGATCCGGAGCCCGCGCCAGACGAACACGCTGAACAGCGCGATCACCCCCGCCGCGCCGAGGAATCCCAGCTCCTCGCCGACGATCGCAAAGATGAAGTCCGTGTGCGCCTCGGGCAGGTAGAACAGTTTCTGCTTCGAGGCGCCGATGCCCTGGCCCAGCACGCCGCCGTTGCCGAACGCGAGCCACGACTGGATGATCTGGAACCCGCTGCCGCGCGGGTCCGACCACGGGTCGAGGAACGCGGTGATCCGCCGGAGGCGGTACGGCGCCGCCCAGATCGCGATCGCGATGAGCGGCACGGCGGGGGCGAGAATCAGCCCGAGGTGCCCGAGCCGCCCGCCGGCCAGGAACAACAGCGCGAACGTCAGCGCGATCAGGGTCAGGCAGTTGCCGAGGTCGGGCTGCGCGAGCACGAGCGCGCCGAGCGTTCCGGCGACCGCGAGCGGCGGCAGGAGCCCCTGCCGGAAGTCGTCGAGCGAGTCCCGCTTCCTGCCCAGGAACGCCGCGAGGTAGACGACCAGCGTGAGCTTCGCCAGCTCGGCCGGCTGGAACGACACCGGCCCGAGCCGGATCCATCGGCGCGTCCCGTTGATCGCCTGGCCGATGGGCGGGATGAGCACGAGGACGAGCAGCGCGACCGATACGACCAGGAGCGGCAGCACGAACCGCTCGAGCCGCCGGTAGTCCACGCGGAGCGCGACCCAGAGGCCCGCGGCGCCGAGCAGCGCCCAGCAGAGCTGCCTCTTGAGGAAGAAGTAGGGGTCGTGGAAGCGGTCGCCCGCGACGATCGCGCTCGCCGAATAGACCATCACCACACCAACCGAGAGGAGCACGACGGCGACGCCGAAAAGCCAGAGGTCGGGTGCGAGCTTCCTCGGCATCTATCTGGTCTGGGGGGGAGCGACCGCCGCTCCTCCCCCAGACCCCCCCAACGGGATCGCGCGAGCCATCAGTCCAACCTCTCCACGAGCTTTTTGAAGACGTCGCCCCGATGCTCGAAATTCTCGAACATGTCGAACGAGGCGCACGCCGGCGAGAGCAGTACCACGTCGCCGGGCACGGCCAGGCGGCGCGCCGCGTCCACGGCGGCCTCGAGCGACGGGCAGCGCGTCAGGGGGACCGACGCCTCCTTGAACGCCGCCGCGAGCCTGGGCGCGTCCTCACCGATCAGGAACACGTGGCCGACGCGCCCGCGCGCGGCGGTGGCGAGGGGCTCGAAGTCCTGCCCCTTGCCCTTGCCACCAGCGATCAACAAGATGCGCTCGGAGAAGCTCTCGAGCGCCTTGAGCGTGGACGCGACGTTGGTACCCTTCGAATCGTTGTAGTACTGCACGCCCCGCCGATCGCGGACGAACTCGATCCGGTGCGCGACGCCCCGAAACCGGCCGATCGCCCGTCGCATCGCCTCGGGCGCGAGCCCCATCCACAGCACGCAGGCCGTCGCGGCGAGCACGTTCTCGACGTTGTGCGCGCCCCGGAGGAAGATCTCGGCCACCGGGCAGATCTCCTCGACATCGCCGTTGAGCTGCGCCGCGATCCGGCCGTCGCGGACGAACACCCCGTGCGACAGCGGACGGCGGCGACTGAACCACACGACGTGGGCGCGCGTCCGTCGGGCGAGCGCGGCGGTCGCCTCGTCGTCGGCGTTGAGGACCGCACAGTCGGCCGACGTCTGGTTGGCAAAGATCCGCGCCTTCGCGTCCACGTAGGCGGCGAGGCTCCCGTGCCGGTCGAGGTGGTCCGGAGTGATGTTGAGCACCGCGGCGACGCGCGGCTGGAAGGTCTCCGTCGACTCGAGCTGGAAGCTCGACGCCTCGCAGACGACGAGACCGTCCGGCGGGAACCCGAGCGCGTGCGCCGCGAGCGGGGTCCCGATATTGCCGGCGACGAGCACGGGGCGGGGCTGCTCGGCGAGCAGGGCACCCGTGAGGGCGGTCGTCGTCGTCTTGCCATTGGTCCCGGTGATCGCGATCGTCTCCGCCTCGAGCGAGCGCCAGCCGAGCTCGAGCTCGCCGATGATCGGCACCCCAACAGCACGCGCCGGCACGAGCTGATCGCCGTCGAGCGGCACGCCCGGGCTCACGACGACGAGGTCGGCGCCGTCAAAGGCGCCGCGCGTCTCTTTGCCCGTCAGGAGACGGACGCCCAGCGTCTGCAGCGCGGCCGCCTCGCGGCCGAGCGCCTCGAGCGGCTTCACGTCGATGCCGGTCACCTGGGCGCCGACCGCCCGGAGGAGGCGCGCCGCGGCGACGCCGCTGCGCGCGAGTCCCACGACCGTCACTCGTCGGCCGGCGAGCGACTCCAGGTACGCCCGCCCTCGCGTCACCATGTCGACCTCATGCCCCTCCGTGATCACTGTAGCGAGGTCCGTGAGGCCGGCGCCGTCGGTGGGTGGCCTGCCCCGAGGCACGACCCGGCTCCGTCCCGCCTGTCGCGTCCCATTCCACGGGAGGTCCGTGAGGCCGGCGCCGTCGGTGGGTGGCCTGCCCCGAGGTGCGCCCCCTCCGGCTCCGCACTTTCAATCACCGTTGTAGCGGGGTCCGCGAGCCCGCTGCACTCGGTGGGTGGCCTGACAAGGGCACGACCTGGCTTCGCACTCATAGTCATCGCAGCTTGAGGGTGGTCAGCGCCAGCAGCGCCAGCGCGAACGAGACGATCCAGAAGCGCACGACGATCTTCGGCTCCGCCCAGCCCGAGAGCTCGTAGTGGTGGTGGAGCGGCGCCATGCGAAAGACCCGACGCCCCGTCAGCTTGAAGCTCGCGACCTGGACGATCACCGACCCCGCCTCGACCACATAGAGGCCGCCGATCAACGGCAGCAGCAGCTCCGCCTTCGTGAGCACCGCGAGCGTCCCGATCGCACCGCCCAGCGCGAGCGATCCCGCGTCGCCCATGAAGACCTCCGCCGGATGGCAGTTGAACCAGAGGAACCCGATCGCCGCGCCGATCAGCGCGCCGCAGAACACGGTCAGCTCCCCCGCGCCCTTGACGTTCAGGATCTTGAGGTAGTCCGCCGCCCTGAAGTTGCCGGTCAGGTAGGCGATGACGCCGAAGGCGCCGCCGGCCATGATGACGGGGCCGACCGCCAATCCGTCGAGGCCATCCGTCAGGTTCACGGCGTTCGACGCGCCGATCACCACCAGCATCGCGAACGGGATCCAGAGCCAGCCGAGGTTGATGAGCCAGCCCTTGAAGAACGGGATCGCCAGCACCGGCAGCCACGCGGAGGCCGGCTGCCAGAAGACGATCTGGAGGAGCGCCCCCGTGAGCACGACCTGCATGCCGAACTTCAGGCGCATCGAAAGCCCCTTCCGCGTGCGAAGCTTCGTCAGGTCGTCCCACACGCCGAGGAGCCCGAAGCCGAGCGTCGCGAGCATCGCGACCCACACGTAGCGGTTCCCCAGATTCGCCCACAGCAGGGTCGTGGACAGGATCGCGGCGATGATCACGATCCCACCCATGGTTGGCGTGCCCTTCTTCATCCGATGGCGCTCCGGCGTATCCTCGCGGATCGTCTCGCCGCCGTGCTGCAGCTCCCGGAGCTTCTGGATCAGCGGGGGGCCGATCAGGAGCGAGATCACGAGCCCGCTGATCAGGGCCATGAAGGACCTGAACGTCAGGTAGCGAAAGACGTTGAAGAGGATGTGGTCCTTCGCGAGCGGGACGAGGAAGTGGTAAAGCATCCGCCGTCCTCACTCCCGGGCCAGGCGCGCAACGAGCGCGTCCACGACCCGTTCCAGGCGCATCCCCCTCGACCCCTTCACGAGCACCGTGTCGCCGGGAACCAGGCGCTTGAGCAGGTGGGCCACGGTGTCCTCGAACGTCGTCGCGTGGCGCGCCTCGGCGAGCCCCGCCTCGCGGGCGGCCTCCACGGCGAAGAGCGCCAAGCGCCCGACGCCCACCAACTCGTCGGCGCCCGCGGCCACGACCGCGCGGCCGATCTCGCGGTGGGCCTCGTCGGCGATCCCGCCGAGCTCCAGCATGTCGCCGAGCACCGCGACGAGCCGGCCGGCGCCCCGGCGCGCCGCGACCGCGTCGAGCGCGGCCCGCACCGAGACCGGGTTGGCGTTGTACGTGTCGTCGAGGATCCGGATGCCGCCGGCCTCGCGCCACACGCAGCGGCCGGCGACCGGCCGCACGCCGGCGAGCCCCCGCGCGATCTCGTCGAGCGTGAAGCCGAGCGCCGCGCCCACGGCGGCCGCGGCGAGCGCGTTCATCACGTTGTGGCGCCCGGCCAGGGCGAGCGTCGCGGGCTGCTGCGCGCCCGCCGCCTCGAGCGTGAACGCCAGGCCGCGCGCGTCCTCGACGACCTCACCCACCAGGCGGACGTGGGCCGTCGGCGCGCGCCCGTAAGTGACGACGTGGGCCTTGGCGTCGCGCGCCATCCCGGCGACGCGTGGGTCGTCGACGTTGAGCGCGACCCACCCGTCGGCGGGCACGGCGCGCACGAGCGCCGCCTTCTCCTCACGGACGCCGTCGAGCGAGCCGAGGAACTCCGTGTGCACGGCCGCGACGTTCGTCACCGCGCCGACCGTCGGCCGCGCGAGCTCGGCCAGGTAGGCGATCTCGCCCGGCCGGTTCGTGCCGAGCTCGAGCACGAGCGCGTCGTGCTCGGGGAGAAGCTTCAAGAGCGTGAGCGGGAGGCCCCACTGGTTGTTGAAGCTCCCCGTGGGCTTGAGGACGTGCCAGCGCACGCCGAGGACGCCCGCGATCAGCTCCTTGGTCGTGGTCTTGCCGTTGGAGCCGGTCACCGCCACGAGCGGGATCGAAAACCGCGCGCGGTGATAGGCCGCGAGCAGGCCGAGCGCTTTCGTCGTGTCCTCGACGAGGACGAGCGGCACGTTGGCAGGCGCGTCGTCGTGGAGCGTGTCGACCACCAGGCAGGCGGCGCCCCGCCCCGCCGCGTCCGCGAGGAACGCGTGACCGTCGAGCCGGTGGCCCCGGATCGCGAAGAACGCCTCGCCGACGCCGAGCGCACGCGAGTCGATCGACACCCCCGTCACGGGGACGCCGAGGTCGCCGGCGACGAGTGCGCCCCGGGTCGCGCGAACGATGTCCTGGACGGTGAACGGTGGCATCCGGGCTCCTATGGCGAACGCTCCTGGAGAATCCGCCGGGCGACTTCGCGATCGTCGAAGGGAAGCACGTCGGAACCGACGATCTGGTACGTCTCGTGACCCTTACCCGCTATCACCACCGTATCACCGGCGTCGGCCCAATGCAGCGCGTCGTGGATCGCCCGGGAGCGGTCGGGCTCGACCGCGTAGCGGCCAGGCTCGGCACCGGCCGCGCGCACACCGACGAGGATCTCGTCGATGATCGCCTCCGGCCGCTCCGAGCGGGGGTTGTCCGAGGTCACCCAGACCCGGTCGGCGAGGCGGGCGGCGATCTCGCCCATGATCGGGCGCTTGCCGCGATCGCGGTCGCCGCCACACCCGAAGACCACGCCCAGACGCCCCCGAGTGAGCTTGCGCGCCGTGGTCAGCACGCGCTCGAGCGCGTCGGGCGTGTGGGCATAGTCCACGACGACCAGGAACGGCTGCCCGGCGCTCACCTGCTCGAATCGGCCGGCGACGGTCCCGACCGTCGCGAGCGCGACGCCGATCGCGGCGGGCTCGAGGCCGAGCGCCAGGCCGGTGGCGACGGCCCCGAGCAGGTTCATCACGTTGTGCTCACCGATCAGCGCCGAGGTCAGGACCAGGCGGCCGGCGGGGGTCTCCGCCGTCATCCGGAGCCCCTCCAGCGTGGAGGCGTAGTCCACCGCACGGACGCGGGCGCCCTCGCGGAGCCCGAAAGTCAGCACGGGCACATCGAGTCCCTCGACCATCGCCTGCCCCGACGGGTCGTCCCCGTTGATCACGGCCGTGCGCCGGGGTTTCCCCGATCGGGCGAGGAGCTCGAAGAGGCGGCGCTTCGCGCGGCGGTACTCGGCCAAAGTGCCGTGGAAGTCGAGGTGGTCCTGGGTCAGGTTGGTGAAGACCGCGACGTCGAACGCGACGCCGTCCACGCGCGAGAGCGCCAGGGCGTGGGAGGACACCTCCATGGCGACGCCGCCAATTCCACGCTCGCGCATCAGCGCCAGCATCCCCTGGAGCTCGAGGGCGTCGGGGGTCGTCTGGCGCGCCGGCCGGCGCTCGGCCCCGAGGACGTACTGGACGGTGCCGATGACGCCGGTCGCGAGCCCCCGCGCGCGTAGCAACGCCTCGACGAGGTACGAGGTGGTCGTCTTGCCGTTCGTCCCGGTGATCCCGACGAGCACCAGCTCGCGCGAGGGGCGGCCGTAGTACGCGTCGGCCAGGCGTGCGAGCGACTCTCGGGCCGAGGGTACGAGCACCTGGGCGACGGCGACGTCGGGGAGCGGCGCGCCCTCCGTGACGATCAGCGTGGCCCCCCGACGGACCGCCTCGGGCACGAACCGGCGCGCATCCTGTCGAAGCCCCGACATCGCGACGAAGCAGGCCCCCGGCTCGACCCGGCGCGAGTCGTCCGTGATGGATGCGACCGAGAACGGCGGCGCCCCGACGACGGTCTTGACCGGCAGCGCCGCGAGCAGCTCGCTCACAGGCATCCCGCGCGGCATCTCATTTCGCCGTCCCAGGCGCCAGCGTGAGCCGGGCGGTGAGGCCCAGCCGGAGCGGTTCCCCCGGCCGGGGCGCCTGACGGACGACGCGACCCTGTCCCTGGATCTCCACCGCGAGACGAAGCGGCGCAAGCGCGG
>QHSA01000055.1 GCA_003220315.1 Candidatus Rokuibacteriota bacterium | reverse complement strand
TCCATGATCGGCCACACGATCTCCGCCGCCGGCGCGATCGAGCTCGCGACGACGGTCCTCGCGATCCGCGACCAGATCGCCCCGCCGACGATCAACTACCGCGTGCCCGATCCCGAGTGCGACCTGAGCTACGTGCCGAACGGCCCGTTGAGCGTCGGCATCCGGGCCGCGATCTCCAACTCCTTCGGGTTCGGCGGTCACAACGACTGCCTCCTCGTGCGCGAGGTCCCGCGGTGAGCGCCGCGGCGCGCCCGGAGCTCTCGGTCGTCGTGCCGGTCTTCAACGAGTCCGAGAGCCTCGGCGACCTCCACCATCGCCTCACCCAGGCGCTCAAGCAGCTCGGGCGGCCGCACGAGATCATCTTCGTGGACGACGGCAGCGGCGACGGCTCCGCGGACGTCCTGCGCGCCCTCCACGCCCAGGACCGGGCGGTGCGCGTCGTCCGGTTCAACCGGAACTACGGGCAACACGCGGCGGTGTTCGCCGGGATGGAGCGGGCGCGCGGTGACGTCGTCGTCACCCTCGACGCCGATCTCCAGAACCCGCCCGAGGAGATCGGGCGCCTCCTCGCGGCGCTCGGGGACGGCGTGGACGTCGTCGGCGGGCGGCGGGTGAGCCGCCACGATCCGTGGCTCCGCCGGCTCGCCTCGTGGGCCGTGAACCGGGTGACGTCGGCGGTGGTCGGGGTCCGGATGCGCGACTACGGGTGCATGCTCCGCGCCTACCGGCGCTCCGTGGTGGACCAGATCCTCGCCTGTCAGGGCGTGTCGCACTTCATCCCGGCGCTCGCGAACACGTTCGCAACGTCGGTGGCGGAGGTTCCCGTCGCCCACGGACCGCGGGCGCACGGCGGCTCCCGCTACGGACTCCTCCGCCTGCTCGGGCTCAACTTCGATCTGCTGACGGGCTTCTCGCTGCTCCCGATCCAGGTCGTCAGCCTGACCGGGGTCCTCGTCTCCATCCTGGGCCTTGGCTTCGCCGTCGTCCTCGGCCTCCGGCGCCTCCTGATCGGTCCCGAGGTCGAGGGGGTGTTCACGCTCTTCGCCATCCTCTTCTTCTTCGTCGGCCTCCAGATCCTGGCCCTCGGGCTCATCGGCGAGTACGTCGGACGGATCTACCAGGAGGTGCGGCGGCGGCCGCGGTACGTGATCCGCGAGGTGCTCGAGTGAGCGTGGCCGTGCGAGCCGCAGGGCGTCGCGGGGCTGGGGCCCCGCCGTCCGAGGCGAGCCTCTGAGCGTGGCGCGCTGGGCGGTCTTCGCCTACCACACCTTCGGCGCGCGCGCCCTCGAGGCGCTGCTCGCGCGCGGGGAGCCGGTGGTCGCGGTCGTGACGCATCCCGACGACCCCGGTGAGGGCGACTGGTTCGAGTCGGTCGCCGAGACCGCGCGGGTTCACCGCCTGCCGCTCTTCGCGCCGCCGTCACCGAACCTGCCGACGGTCGTCGACGCGCTCCGCGCCCTGGCCCCCGACGTCATCCTCTCGGTGTGGTATCGGCGACTCCTCGGCCCGGACCTCCTGGCGCTGCCCCGCGTCGCGGCGCTCAACCTCCACGGCTCGCTGCTGCCCGAGTATCGCGGGCGGGCGCCCGTCAACTGGGTGCTGGTGAACGGCGAGCGGCGGACGGGCGTCACGCTCCACCACATGACGGCCGAGGCGGACGCCGGCGACATCGTCGCCCAGCAGGCGATCGACATCGAGCCCGAGGACACGGCCCTCACGCTCTACCGGCGTATCGTGAAGGTCGGCGTCGACCTCCTGCTCGACGCGTACCCGGCCGTCCTCGTCGGGGCTGCGCCGCGCATCCCTCAGGACCACGCGCGCGCCACCGTGTTCCCGCGGCGCCGTCCCGAGGACGGGCGGGTCGAGTGGACGTGGCCCGCCGGGCGCGTCGCCGACACGATCCGCGCCGTCACCCATCCCTATCCCGGCGCGTTCGTCGGCGACGGGACCGGTCGTCTCTTTCTGTGGGGCGGCGCGGCGCTCCCGGGTCTCAGGAGCGGCGCGGCCCCGGGAACGCTCCTCGAGATCCTCCACGCCCAGGGGATCCTGGTCGCGACGGGGGAGGGCGCGCTCTTGCTGACGCGGGCCCAGAGCGCGGGCGGCGCCGAGGAGCCCGCGGACCTGTGGGCGCTCCGACGCGTTCTGCGGCCGGGCATGCGCGTGACGGAGGGCCCGTGAGGATCCTCATCACCGGGGGCGCGGGCTTTCTCGGCTCGCACCTCGCGGAGGCGTGGCTCGAGCGGGGCGACGACGTGACCGTGCTCGACCCGGCGTCCGACGTGAAGATCCGCCATCTCCGCGCCAATCCAAAATTCCGGGTCATCCGTGAGTCGGTGCTCGAGCACGACATCCTCGAGGGACTCGTCGCCTGGTCCGATCTGGTCTATCACCTGGCGGCGGTGGTCGGCGTGGAGCACTACGTCGGCGATCCGTACCAGGTCCTCACGGTGAACATCAACGGGACCCAGGAGGTGCTCGCCGCGGCGTTCCGCCACGCGAAGAAGGTCGTCTTCAGCTCGACCTCGGAGATCTACGGCCGGAACACGGCCGTCCCCTTCCACGAGGACTCGGACCGGGTCCTCGGCTCGACGCTGATCGATCGCTGGTGCTACGCGACGTCGAAGGCGGCGGGCGAGCACTTCTGCTTCGCCTTCGCGCGGATGGGGCTGCCGGTCGTCGTGCTCCGCTACTTCAACGTCTACGGTCCGCGCCTGGACCAGATGGACCGCGGGCGCGTGGTCACGATCTTCATGGGCCAGCTCCTGCGCGGCGAGCCGCTCACGGTGATCGGCGACGGGTCGCAGACGCGGGCGTTCACCTACGTGGACGACGCCGTGCGCGCGACCGTCGAGGCGGGCCTGCGCCGCGAGGTCGAGGGGCGGGCGATCAACGTGGGCTCCGAGGAGGAGGTGGCGATCCGGGAGCTCGCGGCGCGGATGATCAAGCTGAGCGGCTCCTCCTCGAGGCTGATCTCCGTGGCGAAGGAAGCGGTCTACGACCAGGGGTACGAGGACATCCCGCGGCGCGTGCCCTCGGTGCGGCGCATGCGCGAGCTCCTGGGCGTGCGCGCCCGCGTGACCCTCGACGACGGCCTCGGGCGGACCATCGAGTGGTTCAAGCGACAGTAGCCCTGCGCGTCGACGTCGACACGCGGCGCGGGCTCGAGGAGGGTGTCCCCCGGCTGCTGGAGATCTTCCGGCGCTCGACCCTTCGCGCCTCGTTCTTCGTCACCATGGGACCCGACCGGTCGGGCGTGGCGATCCGTCGCGCCCTCCGGCCCGGCTTTCTCCTCAAGATGTGGCGCACGAATCCGTTCAGGCTCTACGGTCTCCGCACGCTCCTGTCCGGCACGCTCCTGCCGGCACTCCCCGTCGGCGCCGGAGCGCCGGCGCTCCTGCGCCAGATCGCCGACGCGGGCCACGAGGTCGCGCTCCACGGGTGGGACCACGTGGGCTGGCAGGACCGGATCGATCGCCTGGCGCCGTCGGCCATCCGCGGTGACCTGACGAGCGCCGCGCGGGCGTTCGTCGCGATCTTCGGGCAGGCGCCCCGGGCGAGCGCGGCGCCGGGCTGGCGCACCTCACCCGAGGCCCTCGTGATCCAGGAGGACTGGGGGCTTCGATACGCGAGCGACACGCGAGGGGACGCGCCGTTCAGGCCGTGGGCCGCCGGCGGCTCGCTCAAGACCATCCAGGTCCCGACGACGCTGCCGACGATGGACGAGCTGCTGGGCCGCGTCCGCGACCTTCCCGGAGCGCTCGTCGGCGCGCTCCGGCCGGGTGGCAACGTGTTCACGCTCCACGCCGAAGTCGAAGGCGGGCCGCTCCGCCCCGCGCTCGAGCGCTTCGTGGAGGGCGCGCGTCGCGCCGGGGCCGCGCTCACGCGGCTCGACGAGGTCGCGGCGGCGGCGCTCGCCGACGGCGATGACCTGCCGGTCGCGCCGGTGATCCGCGGGCGCGTCGACGGGCGCAGCGGCTGGATCTCGGCGCCGGGCCCGGCGGTGCGCCCGGGTGTCGGCGCGAGTCAGTGAATGAGACGGTGGATCCTCGGAGCGCTGGTGTCACTGGTGGCGGCCGCTCAGGCTGAGAGCCAGCCGCGCGCGGCGGTCGTGGCCGATCGGGCGGCGCTCCGCGTCGAGAGCGGCGGCAACGAGCTGGTCGCCCTGCGCGACGCGCCGGTCGCGTACGCGCGGCTCGCCGAGCTCGCCGTGGACATCGCGCAACCGGCGGAGCCTGGCGCCGGGCCGATCCGCATCGCACGCGCCTGGCCCCGGCAGCTCATCGACTACGTGTTGTGCGTGACCAGCGACGGGACGCTCGTGCTCGGCGAGCGCCTCCAGACGTTCGACCCGGGCGAGCGGCGCTACGTCATGACGAAAGGGGAGATCGCGCGGAGCTACCGGCCGCTCGACACGCGGGACGGCTGGCTCTGGCTCGTCGAGGTGGCGCTGAGCCGGGAGGTGACCGTCGTGCTCGAGGTCCGTGCCCCGGCCTCGTGGCCGGTCGAGAGCGTCTCCGTGACGGCGGATCACGTGCCGTGAGGACCGCCGTCCTGGGCCTGGTCGCGATGGCGCTCGTGCTCGCCGGGTGCGGGGCGTTTTTCCGGCCGCGACCCACCGGGGTCGAAGCGACGCGCTCGCCGGCGGAAGAGGCCCCGCGCCCGCCCGCGCCCGAGCCGCTGAAGCTCGTGGAGCAGCTCACCCGCGTCGCGAGCGAGCTCTCGGAGCTGCAGAACGTGGTCGCCAAGCTCATGGCCTCCTCGCGCCAGCTGGAGGACCAACTCGGCTATCTCCAGCGCCGCGTGGGCGAGCTCGAATCGCAGAGCCGGAGCCGCGCGCCGGCGCCGCCGAGCGGCTTCGCCCCGCCGGTGCCGACGCCGGCGCCTGCGGCGCCGCCGCTCCGATCGGCAACGACCACACCCGCGGAGGATCTCTACCGCGTGGGCGTCGAGAAGCTCCAGGCCAAGGAGCTCGACGCGGCCCTGCTGATCCTCTACGACCTCATCACGACGTACCCCGGCCACCCGCTCCGGGAGGGGGCGCAGCTCCTCGTCGCTGATGTCCTGTATCAGCAGCAGGACTACCGGGGGGCGCTCGCCGAGCTCGACGCGCTCGTCGGCGCGGCGCCGAGCGGCGGCAAGGTGCCCGACGCGCTCCTGAAGATCGGCCTCTGTCAGCGGAGCCTCGGCGACGGCGCCCTCGCCAAGCGCACGTGGGAGCGGCTCGTGCGGGACTTTCCCGAGAGCGTGGCTGCGCGCCAGGCGCGCGTCTTGCTGAGGAGCTGACTCGGCTTCGGGCCACGCGATCGCTCGGCACTTATCCACGTATTCACAGCCGTCCACAACGCAAAAATCGCCCCGTCTGATGCGCGCTCGTGGGTGTCAGCGCCATCGCGCACGCTGAAGACGCGGGCCTGCGCTCCCACTGCCCTGCGGGGCGCATGAAACGCCCCGCGCGCGCCTCGATGCCGCGCGGAGCCGCGTCTTTTGGGGCGATCTGCGCTGTTGATCTTGTTGGGGCCGAGCCGTAGCGTGTCGGCGTCTCGCGCGCGCCTCGATGGCCGGGAATCACACCTTCGAACCTAAAAGCTTCAGGGGGCAACGAACGTGGATGATCGACCGACCGAGGTCCCTGGAGACGGTAAGCTCAGGGTGGCCTGGTACGTGGTCCGGACGCGCTCCCGCCACGAGAAGATCGTGAAAAATCAGCTGGTCGAGCGGGACGTCGAGACCTTCCTGCCCCTCGTCGAGCGCTGGAGCCGGTGGAAGGACCGGACGAAGAAGATCGCCTTCCCACTCTTTCCCGGCTACTGCTTCGCGCGCTTCTCCATGCTCGAGCGCCTCCGCGTCCTGACCGCCGTCGGCGTCGCCGGTCTCGTCGGAACCACGGGGCAGCCCGAGGCCGTGCCCGACGCAGAGATCGACGCCATCCAGCGGCTCGCAGCCACCACGCTTCAGTACGATCCCCATCCCTTCCTCGCCGAGGGGATGGACGTCGAGGTCATCCACGGGCCGCTTGCGGGCGTTCGCGGCAAGCTCCTCCGCAAGGACCGTGTGACTCGACTGGTGCTCGCCGTGACGCTGATTCACCAGGCCGCCGTGGTCGAGATCCACCCGGCCGACGTCGTCCCGGTCGGCCGAGCCTAGTCCCTCAGTAGATCCGCGCCTGGGACGAGCTCGGTTGTCTGCGAGGTGGCGAACCCGAACGCCGCCGAGCAGAGCTGCGAACGTCGTGCAGCCTGATCACTCCCGAAAGCTTTTGGCCGGTCCTCATCCTCCCTGTTCCGCAGCGGCGCTGCGCGGCCGCTAGGAGACGCGCGATGACGCGCAAAGCGTGCGAGGCAGGCAAGCTGCTGGAATGGCTGCGGCAACTCCTGAAAGGAGCGGAGGCGGTCGACGTCGATGTGGTCGTCGTCGACATGCCGGAGTCACGGTCGTGGGTGCAGATCACGCTGCACGACGTCCCCGGGCCGCTCGGGGGCCTCGAGGTCGGTCCCCCCGCGGACGACAAAGCCCCCTGAGAGCGTGTACTACGAGCGGCGTGGCCGGACCGATGGCGCGGCTCCGCCCGTCCTCTTCCTTCACGGACTCGGCTCCTCGGCCGCGGACTGGGCGCCGCAACTCGGCCCCTTTGGCGAGCGCTACCGCCTCCTGCTCGTCGATCTCCCGGGCCACTGGCGGTCGGCGCTCCCGCGCGAACGGCTGACCATCGAGGCGATGGCCGAGCGGGTCGACGCGTTGCTCGACCAGCTCGACACGCCACCCGCCCACGTCGTCGGCCTCTCGCTCGGAGGCTCGGTGGGGCTCGAGCTCGCCCTGCGCGCCCCCGCGCGGGTCCGGTCGCTCACGCTCGTCAACGCGTTCGCCCGGCTCGGTCCCCCCGACGCGGCCGGCGGCCTCAGGATGCTGGCGCGGCTCGTCCTCCTGGGCGTCGCGCCCATGTCGGTCGTGGCGGCGTTCGTGGCGCGCGGGCTCTTCCCGGAGCCCCAGCAGGCCCACCTCTACCGTCTCGCGGTGGCGAGCCTCGGTCGAACGTCACGGTGGACCTATCTCGCCTCGATCGGGGCGCTCGTCGCCTTCGATGCGCGCGCCCGTCTCGGTCGGGTCGCCTGTCCGACGCTCGTCGTCGCGGGCGAGCGGGACCGCACGGTCTCGCTCGCGAGCACGGCGGCGCTCGGGCGCGACATCCCCGGCGCGCGCGTGGAGCTCGTGCCCGACTCGGGCCACGTGACCAACCGCGACCAGCCGACGATCTTCAACCGCACCGTCCTCGACTTCCTCGCAGCCCACTGAGGGGTCATCCGCCGGTCGACGACCTCTCGCTCACTCCCGCCTCGCTCATCTCCGAGTCCCGCCGCACCCCCGCGATACAATCGCCGCCATGTGGCTCGCCCTGGCGCTGGCGGCGGCGCTGTTCCAGGTGCTCCGCAACACCGCCATGAAGCGCCTGGGCCACGCGCTCGACGAGTACATCAACGTCTGGGGGCGCTTCGCCTTCCTCCTGCCGTGGGCACTCGCCACGGCGGTCCTGACGGGCTGGCCCACCCTCAAGCCCGGCTTCTACGCCTGGTGTCTGGCCTTCGGCGTCTTCCAGACGCTCTCGACGCTCGCGCTCTCCAAGGCGCTCAAGCTCGCGGAGATCTCGCTCGTCACCTCGCTCTGGAAGGTGAGTCTCCTGATCCTGCTCGGCATGGCGTGGGTGACGATCGGCGAGCACCCGAGCGCCCTCGGCGTCGCGGGCGTGCTCCTCTCCGCCGGGGGCGTCTACCTCCTCAACGTCACGCGGGCGCACATCTCGCCGTGGGAGCCTTTGCGCGTGCTCGTGACCGACCGCGGCCAGCGCTACACCCTCGTCGCCGCGCTCTTCTACGCGCCGAGCGTCATCACGATCAAGCAGGCGATCCTGGCGTCCAACACCGCCGCCGGGACGTTCGGCACCTACCTGGCCGCGAGCCTCATCATGACGCCGCTCGCCCTGACCACGTCGGCGCGCCACTTCCCGGCGGTGCCGCGCTACTGGAAGGAGTTCCTCGCCCTCGGCGTCTTCGCCGCGCTCACCACGCTGAGCCAGGGCAAGGCCTACACGCTGACACTCTCCTCATACGTCGAGGCCGTGAAGCAGATCGAGATCCTCTTCGCGATGGGGGTGGGCGTCCTCTTCTTCGGCGAGGCGCAGCGCGTGCGGGAATCGGCGCTCGGCGGGCTCGTGATGCTGGCGGGCATGGTCCTGCTTGCCCTCGCGCAGTAAGCGTATCGGATTCGCGGCATTGACACACCGTTCCGGCGGTCGCTAGAGTTCGGTATGGCCGATCGGGCGATTCTCCTGACGTATCGCGACTACTGCGAGCTCCCGGACGACGGGCGGCGGTACGAGATCCACGACGGGGAGCTGTCTGGGACGCCGGCCCCGAACCCCCGCCACCAGCGCCTCGTCGGCGCGATCTACAGAATCCTCTTTGCTCACGTGCGGAGCGGCGGTCTCGGCGAGGTGCTCCTCTCGCCGATCGACGTGATCCTGAGCGACATCGCCATCGTCCAGCCCGACGTGGTCTACCTCGAGCGCTCCCGGGCCGGTGCCGTGTCGAGCCGCGGGATCGAGGGTACGCCCACCCTCGCCGTCGAGATCCTGTCCCCCTGGACCGTCGCCATCGACCGTCAGCGCAAGCACCAGCTCTACGCGCGCTACGGCGTGCCCTTCTACTGGATCGTGGACGCGGAGGCGCGCTCGGTCGAGGCGCACGCGCTCGGGCCCGCGGGGTACGCGCGGGCCGGACGGGTCGCAGACGGGGAACGGGCGGCGCTGCCGCCGCTCGGCGATCTGGTGCTCGACGCGGCGGCTCTCTGGCGCGAGGCAGCGGGGGAAGGTTAGATCTCCGGACGCTTGCCGTAGGTCGCGCGCACGTCGGTCTTGATCCCGCCGCGCACG
>QHSA01000091.1 GCA_003220315.1 Candidatus Rokuibacteriota bacterium | reverse complement strand
GCGCGACGCACAGCGTCGCGGGCGTTGATCGACCAATTGCGTCAGGCGCAGCGCGAGCTGGCCGACAGGATGTTCGCGCCTGGCAATCTTCAGGAGGCGGATCTCGGGCCGCAGCTCCAGCGGATCGCGAGCCTCCGCGAGCAGCTCGTGCAGGACAACGCCAAGGTCGCGCTCGAGGTGCGGGCGATCCTGACTCCGGAGCAACTGGCGCGGGCCGCGCAGGTCAAGGATCGCATGAGGCAGCTACACAACGAGATGCGGCAGCTCATGCAGCCAGGCCGTTCGTAGTCCGGATACCCGACGCCTCGGCCGAGGGCCCGACAGCACTCGCCTCGGCCGAGACGTCCGCGGACAGCTGCCTGCTGATTCCGCTTGACTTCGCTGTTCGCACCCGGCATGTTCGCCGCACTCGGGGCCAGTACCCGCACGGGTCCTTTCCTTCACGAACAGGTACAGAAGGAGAGCCAAGATGCCCACCGACCGCCCGGTAGCCCTTCGCCAGCGAGTGAACCGGCGAGAATTCCTCAGGCGCGCAGGGTGGGGCGGCGCAGGAATGGGCGTCCTGATCGTCGGTGCTGGACGTGCCCGCCTGTCGGCCCAGCCCGTCTCTCCGTACCCCGACTGGATTCCGCCCAGCTCCAAACCGCCCAAGCCGGGCGGGGTCCTGACGCGGGCCTCGTCCTGGGACCCGCCGGTGCTCGATCCACGGCTGACGCAATCGATCGGGCTCTTCCAGTTTGCCGCCCTCACCAGCAACCGTCTCGTCCGCTACGCGTTCGCCGACGAGGCGAGTGGCACCAACGACCTCACGCTCAAGGGAGACCTCGCGGAGTCGTGGCAGTCGAGCCCCGACCACCGGGTGTGGACGTTCAAGCTGCGCCAGGGGGTCAAGTGGCACAACGTGCCACCGCTGAACGGGCGCGAGCTGGTGGCGGCGGACGTCAAGCACTGCTTCGAGGCCTACGCGAAGGAAGGCGTGCAGTCCTTCACGTTCCGCGAGATCGAGGGGATGGAGACGCCCGACAAGCACACCCTGCGCGTGCACCTGCAGTCTCCCAATGTGTTGTTCCCGCAAAACCTCGCCGAGCCCATCACGGTGATCTTCGCGCGTGAGGTCCTCGAAGAGGACGGCGATCTCAAGAAGCGCCTGATCGGCACCGGACCCTACCTCCTGAAGGAGCACACCCGCAAGGTGCGGGTGGTCCTCGCGCGGAACCCCGACTACTTCGACAAGGGCCGGCCGTACGTCGACGAGTACACCATTCTCTCGACCCCGGACGCCGCGACCCGCCTGGCGGCGTTCCGCACGGGGCAGAGCGACATCCTCTGGTTGGCGAGCCTGGGCGAGGTCGAGACCGTGCGCAAGACCAACCCCGCGGCGGTCGTCCAGGAATACAAGAACGTGCTGGCGCCCTTCGGTCTGGCCCTCGCGCAGGACAAGCCGCCCTTCAACGACGTCCGGGTGCGGCGCGCCATCTCCATGGCCGTCGACCGCCAGAAGCAGGTCGACACGCTCTTCGAGGGCCACGGCATCCCCGGCTGGGGCGTCCCCTACATCTATTACCAGGACAAGATGCCGACGCTGGCCCAGCTCGGCCCCTGGTGGCAGCACCGCCCCTCGGAAGCCAAGAAGCTCCTGGCCGAGGCCGGACACGCCAACGGCTTCGAGACCACGTTGTTCTACTACGAGTATTTCCCGCAGATGACCTCGCAGGTGCAGCTCGTGCAGCAGGACCTGAAGCGAAACCTCAATATCAACGTCAAGATCACCAAGCTCGACTACACGACGTACTACGGCCGTTACGTCGAGAGCAAATGGGACGGGATGGCCTGGGGGTTCCAGTCGGGCCACGCCGTGGGTCTCGACGAGCGGACGTACCAGTACATGCACTCGAAGTCCACCAAGAACTTCTTCCGCGTGAACGATCCGCTCATCGACGAGTTGACCACCAAGCTGCGGCAGACTCCCGACCGCGGCGAGCAGCGCACGATCGCCCGGAAGATCGTCGATCGGGAGTACGACCAAGTCCTGAGAATGTGGATGCCCTACGACAATGGCTTCCTGGTCTTTCAGCCGCACGTGCGGAACATGGCCGCGTTAGCCCTCCGACGCACCGACGGCTACGGGGCGTCGGCCATCGCTCGGCTATGGCTCGATAAGTAGCGAGACGCGCGAGGGACCGAGCCGCATGAGCGCGGGGGCGGGGCGGCCATGCACAAATATGTGATCCGCCGGCTCCTGCTCGCGATTCCCGTCCTGCTGCTCTCCTCGCTGATCGTGTTCGGACTGATGCGCGTGATGCCGGGGGACGCGCTCACCGCCCTCATGGCGGAGTCCGGGAACGTCGGTGAGCGGGAGCTCCGGAAGCTCCGAGAGGATCTGGGACTCGGCCGTCCGTATCACGAGCAGTACCTGATCTGGCTCTGGCAGCTGGTGAGTCTCAACCCCGGGTATTCGATCTTCACGAACGAGCCCATCGCGGCCGCTCTCGGGAAATCCATCCCGGTCACGATCGAGCTGGCGACGCTGGCGATGCTCCTGGGGCTGGTCATCGCCATCCCGGTCGGGGTGCTCTCGGCGACACGAGCGGACAAGCCCGCCGATTACGTGGGACGCGTGGTGGCCGTCTCCGGCCTCTCGTTGCCCGATTTCTGGCTCGGCACGCTGGTCATCACCTTCGCGGCGCTCTGGCTTCACTGGATTCCCCCGCTGGGGTACGCGAGCCTCTGGGAGTCGCCGTGGCGAAACCTCCAGCAGTTCTTGTTGCCGGCAGCGGTGCTCGGGTTTCGCCTCTCGGCGGCCACCATGCGCATGACGCGCTCGACCGTCCTCGAGGTGTTGCGGGAGGACTACGTCCGCACGGCCTGGGCCAAGGGCCTGGAGGGGCGGATCGTCGTGTACAAGCACGCGCTGAAGAACGCCCTCATCCCGGTCGTCACGATCGTCGGGGGGCAACTCGGGACGCTCCTGGCGGGCACCGTGGTCGTGGAGACGATCTTCGCGCTGCCGGGGATGGGCCGGCTGACCGTGGAGGCGATCCTCTTCCGCGACTATCCCGTCGTGCAGACCAACGTCATGCTGGTGGCGACCACGCTCGTCACGCTGAACTTGCTCGTCGACCTGACGTACGCGTGGCTGGATCCGCGGATCCATTATCAGTGAGGGGGAATCCTCCATGTCGACGGTGACGGCACGGGTCGCGCCCTTCGAGCGCCAACCGACCGCCACGCCGAGGCGTGGGGAGGCGCTCTGGGCCGTCATCAAGCGGAAACCACTCGGGCTGGCGTCGGCCGCGCTCCTCGTCCTGCTCGTGACGACGGCGATCTTCGCCGACGTGCTGGCGCCATACGACCCACTCGCGACCCAGCCGGAGATCCGGCTGGCTCCCCCCAGTCGGGACCACCCCTTCGGCACGGATGACATCGGCCGCGACGTCCTGAGTCGCGTCGTCCACGGCAGCCGGATCTCGCTCTGGGTGGGGGTGCTTGCCGTCGGCATCGGCACGGGCGCCGGGATGGTCATCGGCCTCCTGTGCGGATATTGCGAGGGGCGGCTCGATCTCCTGGTTCAGCGACTGATGGACGCGATCCAGGCCATCCCGGGACTGATTCTCGCGCTGGCCATCGTGTCCGTGTTGAAGCCGAGCACGACGAACGCGATGCTCGCGATCGCCATCGTCATCATTCCGGGCAACTCGCGGATCGTCCGCGGCGCGGTGCTGTCGGCGAAACAGAATCGCTACGTCGAAGCGGCGCAAGCGATCGGCTGCCGCCATCCCCGGATCATCACCACTCACATCCTCCCCAACGTGACGGCGCCCATCCTGATCATCGCGTCGATCTGGTTCGGGAACGCCATCCTGATCGAAGCGACGCTGAGCTTCCTGGGCCTGGGAACCCAGCCGCCGACGCCGTCGTGGGGCTTGATGCTGAGCAGCACGGGACGCGCGTTCATGGAGCAGGCGCCCTGGCTCGCGATCTTCCCGGGCCTCGCGATCAGCCTGGCGGTGCTCGGATTCAATCTGTTCGGTGATACGCTGCGGGACGCGTGGGACCCGAGGCTCCGGCGGCAGGGCTGAGCGCGGAGGCGTGCGAGGAAGTTTCGGAGGGGGCCGTCGAGGCCCCCTCCGAGTCAGATCCTGCCGACTCAGGCTTTCATGAGCTGGTCGCGGATCGGCAGGCGCCGGATGCGCTTGCCCGTCGCCGCGAAGATCGCGTTGCACAACGCGGGCGCGATCGGCGGCACGCCCGGTTCACCCACGCCACCGAGCGGCGCGTTGAAGTCTCCGGGGATCAGGTGGACCCGGATCTCGCCGGGCGCCTGCGCCATCCGCGCGACCTCGTACGCGTTGTAGTTGTCCTGCACCACGCGTCCGGCCTTGAAGCTGATCTCTTCCTTGGTGGCGAGGCTCACGCCCATGACGCAGGCGCCCTCGAGCTGGGAGCGGACGCGATCGGGGTTGATCTGCGCGCCGCAATCGACGGCGATGTCCACTCGCGGGATCGACAGCTCCCCCTTCTCGTTGACCGCCGCTTCCACCACCGCCGCCACGTAGGTCACGAAGCTGTAGGCGACGGCGACGCCCTGCCCGCGGCCCTTGGGTAGCGCCTTGCCCCAACCGGCTTCGCGCGCCGCGGTTTCGACGACGCGCCGCATGCGGCCGGTGTCCACGGGGTACTTTTCCGGATCTTCGCCATGATTCCAGGTATCGCCCAGTGTCCGGGGGTCGATGCGTCGGGCCGGGCCGATCAGCTCCAGCAGGAAGTCCTTGGGGTCACGCCCCGCCGCGGCCGCCAGCTCGGCGACGAAGGACTGGACGGCGAAGGCGTGGGGAATGTTCGACACCGAGCGGAACCAGCCGATGCGCGTGTGGGCCGTGGCCTCCGGGTTCTCGATGCGGACATTGGGAATCATGAAGGGGATGTTGATGGCGGTCATGCCGAGCTCGAATGGTGCCTCGTTCTTCGCCTCCGGATTGAACGTGGACATGATCGACGGCGCCACGGTCCGGTGCAGCCACGCCACCGGCTTCCCACCGGCGTCCAGTCCGGCTTCGAGGCGCTCGACCGAGACGGTGTGATAGTAGGAGTTGTGCAGGTCGTCCTCGCGTGTCCACGTGACCTTGACCGGCGCGCCCCCCATGGCCTTGGAGAGCACGGCCGCCTCGATCATGAAATCGGGCTTGGACTTGCGCCCGAAGCCACCGCCGAGCAGCGTGACATTGACCTTCACGTTCTCCGCCGACAGCCCGAGCCGCTTGGCGATGCGGTCACGGGCGGCCTGCGGCGACTGGATGCAGCCCCACGCCTCGCACTTGCCGTTCACGATGCGCGCGGTCGCGGCGGGCGGCTCCATGGTCACATGGGCGAGATGCGGGACGTAGTATTCGGCGTCGAGGCGACGCGCGGCGCTCGCCATCGCGGCGTCGACGTCTCCCTCGTTACGGACCACCTTGCCCGGCTTCCGCGCCGACGCCTCGAGCGTCGCCTTGAAGGCCGCGGAATCGTACTCGCGGTTCGGGCCGTCGGCCCACTCGATCTTGAGCGCCTCGCGGCCCTTGATCGCCGCCCAGGTGTTGCGCCCGACGACCGCGACGCCCCCCAGCGGATTGAACTCGGCGGGCGGCGGGCTCCCCTCGATCTCCACCACGCGGACCACTCCCGGCACCTTGAGCGCCTGCGCGGCATCGTACTTGGCGACCTTGCCCCCATAGACCGGCGGGCGCGCCACCACCGCGTAGAGCATGCCGGGGAGCCGGGTGTCGATGCCGTACTGGGCCTTGCCGCTCGCGATGTTGGGACCATCGACCAGCTTCAGCTGGCCCTTGCCGATGTAGCGGAAGCGCGACGGATCTTTCAATCGCAGCGTCTCTCTCGGCGGGACCGGGAGCTTGGCCGCGTCCTTGGCGAGTGCGCCATAGCCGACACGCCGCCCCGACGCGCGATGCACCACCTCGTGGTTCTGGGCTTCCACCTCGCCCACGGGCACGTTCCAGCGCGTCGCAGCCGCCGTCTCGAGCATCGCGCGGGCCGCCGCGCCGCAGCGGCGCATCGGCTCGAAGAAATGGCGCGTGCTGCGCGAGCCGTCGGTGTCCTGATTGCCGAAGCGTTTCTGGTCGCCGGGCGCCTGCGCGACACGCACCCGCTTCCAGTCGGCTTCGAGCTCGTCGGCCACGATCATCGGCATGCCGGTGCGGACGCCCTGCCCCATCTCCGAGCGGTGACAGACGATGGTGACCGTCCCGTCCTCGCCGATGGCGACGAACGCCAGGGGGTCGTCGACCCAGCCGTCAGGCATTCCGTCCCGTCCGTACTTTGGCGGATCGGCGGCGCGCAGGGCCGCCGGGAACCCGACGGCGAGGACGAACCCGCCGAGGGCCCCGACTCCGGTGAGAAAGGTGCGCCGGCTCACGTTCGCGAGCAAGAGCGGACGGTCCGACGACGCGTCACGGGGGACCGAGGTCATCGAGTCGCGGGGCGCGCTCATTTCGTCGCTCCTTTCTGGGCCACACGGTGGATGGCGGCGCGAATTCGCGTGTACGTGCCGCAGCGGCAGATGTTTCCGCTCATCGCCGAGTCGATGTCGGCGTCCGTTGGCTTGGGGTTTTGCTGAAGCAGCGCCGTGGCGGACATGATCTGGCCGGCCTGGCAGTAGCCGCAGTGGGGCACGCCGAGGTCGACCCACGCCGCTTGCACCGCCTTGCCCACCTGGTCCCCGCCGATCGCCTCGATGGTGGTGACCTTTCCTTGCGCCGCAGCCGAGATCGGCGTGATGCAGGCGCGCGTGGGTCGGCCATCGAGGTGGACGGTACAGGCGCCGCACAGCGCCATGCCGCAACCGAACTTGGTCCCGGTCATTCCGAGGACATCGCGCAACACCCACAGAAGCGGCGTCTCCGGAGGCACGTCCACCTGTTGCGCTTTGCCATTCACGTGAAGCGTTACCATGTGACCCTCCCTGGGAGTGAGACTTCGTGGACTTCGGTCGAACCCGAGTCGACGCGCCGGTCCTCAGGCGGGGGATGGCCCCGACCGCGGGCGCGCGCTCTCGAGGTCGACCTCATCCCGACTTACTCGGTCGCGGTGACCGTCGCCTCGAATGGCGCGGCTCTGATGTCGAGCTCGCCGCCGTTATGGTAACTGAACCGAAACACCCCGTGCACGGTGTGGGTGCCGGCGCTCTTCGGCGTCGCACGAACCGTGAAGACGATGCTGCCGTTCTGAACCGAACCGGCGACGACCTCCCGCTCGAGCTCGACCCCATTCGAGGCCGACAGCTTGATGATCCGGTGGCGGTACGAATCCGTGATCGTGAATCCCTCGCCCATCGAGATCGTCGCCACGATGACCGCCTTCTCGCCTACTCGGGCCGATGCGTTCTGGACGCTGATGACGAAGGACGACCCGGCGTCCGCACACACGGCCCACGTCAGCCCGGCGAGGGCCAAGACGAGACGGGTCACGCGACGCCCCACCCCCTTCGACCGCGCTCCCCGCCCCGAGCGAGCCGGGTGCCTCCGAGGCACCCGGCTCGCCCGAGGGCAGGGGCCCGTCGCGACGCTTATTGGGAAACCGCGAAGACCCAGACCACGCCGCCCTGCGGCACGTCCTTCTCCCAGCCGAGAAGGTTCGAGATCAGCCCCTGCTGGAAGGCCGGGTCGACGCCCCAGCCGGACACGACGCTGATGTACTGAGTGCCGTCGACGGAGAAGGAGGCCGGCGGCGCGATGATGCCGGAGTTCGTACGGAACTGCCACAGCACCTTTCCGGTGGACGCGTCGAAGGCGCGGAAGTAGCGGTCATTCGTCCCGCCGGTGAAGACGAGCCCGCCGCCGGTGGTCAGGACCCCTCCCCAGCTCATCGAGTCGGGGAACTGGTGACTCCACGCCCGCTTCACTCCGTTGATGTCCCAGGCCTGGATCTGGCCGAAGTACTTCGCGCTCTTGTCGACGGCGAAGCCGATGTCGGGGATGTCGACGCCCGTCCACCACTGTCCCGCGACGTACTGCTGGACCTTGCCTTCCATGAACCCGCAGTGGTTGTCGTTGGCCGGGATGAAGAGGCGTCCCATCTTGGGGTTGTAGGCGGCAGACGGCCAGTCCTTGCCCCCCCAGAGCGACGGACAGAAGTCGGCGCGCTTACCGGTCTTTGGAATCCGCTCCGCATGGTAGTCGGGACGGCCGGTCTTCGAGTCGACGCTCCTGAACACGTTCTGCTTGACGTACGGAGTGGCGGAGACGAACCCGATCCGCTCCCGGCTCCGCTCCAGCAGGTAGAGGTAGCCGTTACGCGCCGGGTGCACCAATCCCTTGATCGTGCGCCCGTCCTTCTGATAGTCGACGACGAGCGGCGCGTCCGGCTCGTCCCAGTCCCACGATTCGTTCCACTGGTACTGGAAGTGGCCCTTCAGCGCGCCCGTCGCGGCATCGAGGGCGACGGTGGACGCGGTGTAGAGGTTGTCACCAGCGCGCTGATCCCCGAACCAGGGCGAAGCGTTCCCGGTGCCCCAGTAGGTCAGGCCGAGATCGGGGTCATAGGTGCCGGTCAGCCAGACGGACGCGCCCCCGCGCTTCCAGGTGTCGCCCGACCAGGTGTCGTGGCCAGGCTCGCCGGGGCCGGGGACCGTGTAGGTCTTCCACGCGGGCTCGCCGGACTGAGCGTCGAAGGCCTGGACGAAGCCCCGGACGCCGAACTCACCGCCCGACACGCCCACCATGACCTTGCCCTTCGCCACGAGCGGGGCGAGCGTCATGTAATAGCCCGTGTGGTAGTCCTCGACCTTCTTCTGCCAGGCGACCTTGCCCGTCTTCGCGTCGAGGGCGACGAGGAAGCAGTCCAGGCTCGCCAGGTACACCTTGTCGCCGTACAGCGCGATCCCCCGGCTCGTGTTGTGGAGAGCCTTGAAGTCCTCGGGCAATTCCCGCTTGTATCGCCAGAGGAACTTCCCCGACTTCGCATCCAGCGCGATGACCTGACTGTAGGGGGTCACGACGAACATCACGCCGTTGTTGACGATGGGGGGCGCTTCGTGGCCCGAGTCCACCCCAGTCGAAAAGGCCCAGACCGGAGTCAGCTTCTTCACGTTCGCGGGGGTGACTTGGCCCAGGGGACTGTAGCCCCACCCTTGATAGTTGCCGCGGATCTGCAGCCAGTTTTCGGGCTCCGGTTTGACGAGCCGCTGGTCGGTGACCGGGCTGTAGCCCCCCTGAGCCAGCGCCGTCGCGGGCAGCATGACCAGGCCGAGGACAGCTGCGAGCGCCAGAAGGGTTCTGGTTGTCTTCACGATCATCCCTCCTCGTATCGGGTTTGTACTCCAGTGCGGTGAAGCGGCGCGTTCACTCATGATGGGCGTTCGCCTCCGACTCGACCCGTGAACCCTCCGGCCACCGTCAGGACGCCGTCGACCAGCTTGATGGGCAGCATGGGGAGCCGCCGGGGCGCAGGCCCATCGACGACCCGGGCGCGATCCCTGGGGTCGAACTGGGTCGCGTGGCAGGCACAGAAGAGGTTCTTCGCGTGGGCCTCCCACATCGACACCGGGCACCCCTGGTGGGTGCAGATCGCCGAGTACGCCACGACGCCGCGCGCCGCGAGTTCCCGAGTCTCCTCGGTGAGCTGGGCGGGATCGAAGCGGATCAGCGATATCAGATTCAGGGTCGACCCGTTTCGCACGGTTTTCGTGCGAGGATCCATCGGGTAGGCCAGCTGCTGGGGCCCGCCGAGCGGCAGGTCCTCGAGCGTGATGAGCTGTCCCTCCCGGTCCCCGAACGGAAACACGAAACGGTCACCCTCCTGCGGGCGGGCCACTCTCGGATCGTCGGCTCGGGCGGAGACGCCGTCGAGGAACGAAAAGCACAGCCCTAGCCCGAGGGCTGCCTTCAGTACCGCGCGACGTCCTTGGGACACGGTCCTGACCCCATCCCGGCGCTGTGCAGACAACGGATAGACCCGGACGTCGCGTCTGTCAAGGGGCAATCCGGAAAGAACTATCGGTGGCCCCAAGCGCGTCGCTCGACCTGGCCGCGTCGGCCGGCCTCCCAAGAAGGTGGACGCCTCGTCGAAGTCCCTCCCACGTGCCCCTCCCGCGCGTCGTCCTCTGGCCGTCGCGCGCGTCGATCTTCCTCACCTGGCGATCGCGTCCGCGCGATTCGGCGCGGGTTATTGTAGTCGAAGTCGGGGGACCACGACGCCGCCACCGGCGCGGACGGGCCGGCCGCTCGCGGTGTGCCGCAGGCCAATCTCGACTGGACGTACGTGCGCCCCGCTGCCATGATCGCCCCGGGAAGCGCACCGGACGGTTCGGCCGACTGAGGGCACCTGGACGCGGGAGGAGCGACCATGAACGCGCAAGGGAATTCCTGGGCGGTGAACTGGGGACTGGTCCCCCTCCGGCTCGTCGTCGGGCTGGTCTTCGCGGTTCACGGGGCCCAAAAGCTCTTCGTCTTCGGTCTGGGCGGCGCCGCTGGCTTCATGGCCAAGGTGGGGATCCCGTTGCCCTCCGTCGCGGCGGTCGTCGTGATGGCCGTGGAGATCCTCGGCGGGCTGGCGCTCATCCTCGGTCTGGGCACCCGGTTGGCGGCCGCCCTCCTGGCCATCGAGATGGTCGTTGCCATCCTGGCCGTCCGCCTCAAGATGGGCTTCGTTGGCGGCTACGAGTTCGAGCTCACGCTGCTCGCCGCCAGCCTGAGCCTCGTCCTCCTCGGGGCCGGGCCCATGACGGTGAAGAAGGTCTTCGCGCGAGGCGCGGCGCCGGCGCCTGAGGCTCGAGGATCCCGCTGATTCCCGAGAGGAGCCGGTGATGAGACTGGGGTTTGCACTGTTCGCTGGCGCGGCGCCCGAGATCCTCCGCGCGTCGGCCCGGGAGGCCGAAGGACTCGGCTACAGCTCCTTCTGGGTCAACCACCCGGGCGCGACCGATGGGTTGGCCGCGCTCGCCCTGGCGGCCGGGGAGACGCGGCGGATCGAGCTCGGCATCGGCGTGATTCCGCTCCACACGCGCGGCCCGGACAGCATCGTCCAGGGCGTGCACGCCAACGGCCTTCCCCTCGACCGTCTCCTCCTCGGGGTCGGAAGCCCGAACCCGGGCGCCCTCACGCGCGTGCGCGAAGGGGTCGCCGCGCTCAGGTCCAAGCTTGCGGCGCGCCTCGTCGTGGCGGCGCTCGGTCCCCAGATGTGCCGCGTGGCCGGTGAGGTCGCCGACGCCGTGCTCTTCAACTGGCTGACGCCCGAGCATGCGCGTCGCTCGGCCGAGTGGGTCCGTGCGGGCGCGGCCGCGGCGGGTCGGCAACCGCCGCGGCTCTTCGCGTACGTCCGCGTCGCCCTCGGGGCGGCCGCGAGCGACCGGCTGCGGGAGGAGGGGGTCCGGTACGCGGCGATCCCCGCGTACGCGGCCCACTTCGCGCGCATGGGGGTGAAGCCGGTGGAGACGGCGATCGCGGCATCGAGCGCGGGCGCGCTCGCGGCCGCGCTCGCGAACTGGCAGGGAGCGGTCGACGAGATCGTGCTCCGCGCCATCACCGGCACGGACACGATCGACGAGAACCTGGCGCTGCTCCGGGCGATACCTCGCCCCGCGCCAGGAACGCCCCGATGACCGCGCGCCCCGCCGCCTTCGCGCTGCGCCTGACCGAACGGAATTAGTCGCCGTGGCCCTCCTGATCCGCGGGGGACGGGTCCTGCGTGGCAGCGAGCCGGGGCTGGAGGACGCGGACGTGCTCGTCGAGGGTGAGCGCATCACGGCGGTGGCGCCGCGGCTCGGCCAGCCCGTCACGGCCGAGGTGCTCGATGCGCGCGGGCTCCTCGTCCTGCCCGGCCTGATCAATGCCCATACCCACGCCCACAACAATCTCCTTCGCGGCCTCGCCGGGCGCTGGACGCTCGAAGACCTCCTGAACCACGGGCCCGCGCTGAACGCCAATCGCACCGCGGAGGATCACTACGTCTCGGCCGCGATCGGCGCCGTGGAGATGCTCAAGACCGGGTGCACGACCGCGTACGACCTTTTCATGACTGTTCCGGCGCCCCGCATGGAGGATCTGGACGCCGTCGCCAGCGCCTACACCGACGTCGGGATGCGCGCGGTGCTGGCGCCCGCGGTCGCCGACGTCGCATTCTACGAGACCATCCCGGGCCTCATCCCGCTCCTGCCGGACGAGCTGCGGCGCACCGTCGAAGGTCTCCGACCCACGCCGACGGCCGCGCTCCTCCAGCTCGGCGCGGAGACGATCCGGCGCCTCGACGGCACGGCGCACGGGCGCATTCGCGTCGGCCTGGCGCCGACCATTCCGACGCAGTGCACCGACGAGTTCCTCGAGGGCTGCGCGCGGCTTGCTCGGGAGCACGGTGTGGGCGTGCACACCCACCTGTCGGAGTCGAAGACGCAGGCGATCGCCGCCGACCGCCGCTGGGGTAAGACAGCGGTGGCGCGCCTTGGAGAGCTCGGGCTCCTCGGTCCGGGGTTCGTCGGTGCTCACGGGGTGTGGCTCACCGACGACGACATCGGGCGTCTCGCCGACGCCGGGGGCGCGATCGCTCACAACCCCGCGAGCAATCTCCGGCTCGGGAGCGGCATCGCGGCGGTGCGCGAGATGCTGGACCGGGGTGTGACCGTCGGCCTCGGCACCGACGGCTCGATGTCCTCGGACAACCTGAACCTCTTCGAGGCGATGCGCCTGGCGGGCCTGGTCGGGAACGTCCGGTTTCCCCATCACACGGAGCGCTGGATCCGCGCCGCCGAGGTCTGGCGCATGGCGACCCTTGGCAGCGCCAAGGCACTCGGACTCGACGCGGACGTCGGCGCGATCGAGCCGGGCCGCAAGGCCGATCTCGTCCTGCTGCGCGCCGACTCGACGTCGCTGCGTCCGCTCAACGATGTCGTCGGCGCCCTCGTCTACGTCGAGAGCGGGGTCGACGTCGACACCGTGCTCGTCGACGGCCGGCTGGTGGTGCAGGCCGGCCGCGTCCTGACGGTGGACGAGGCGCGGCTTCGAGCGCGGGCGCAGGAGGCCGCGGAGCGGGTCCGCGCGAAGAACGCGGCCGGCTGGGCGCTCGCGGAGGCGCTCACCCCTTACATCGCCGAGGCGTGCCGCGCCGCCACGGCGCTGCCGTACCCGGTCAACCGCTACGCCGTGCCGGTCGCTCTCTCCGCCGCCCGAGATTCCGACACCACGGAAGCGTCTGCTATGATTTGAATCGTCTCGATTCGTCTCGCTCCCCGAGGAGGCCGTGGCCTGACGCAGAGAGTCGTGCGATTGCTCCTCCTCCTCGGCGTCGCTCAGGCCGGGTGCGCGGGAGTCGCCCCGCCGGCGCCGACGCCCCAGGGCCACGCGCAGGTGTACCTCGATCGGGGCCAAGCCCTCATCGCCCGGGGCGAGATGGCGGCGGCCGTGAGCGCGCTGCGCGAGGCGCTGCGGCGTGAACCCGATCTGATCCAGGCCCGCACGAGCCTCGGGCTCGCCCTCTACGGCCTGGGCGATCTCGACGCCGCCGTCGAGGAGCTGCGCGCGACCCTCCGCCGGCAGCCCGATGCCCTCACGGCTCGGCTCACCCTGGCCGCCGCGCTCGTGGCGAAGCAGGACTGGGCGGCGGCGCGCGTGGAGCTCGAGCACGTCTTGAGCGCGCAACCCGACCTCGGCCAGGCGCACTACAGCCTGGGCGTCGTGCGCTACGCGCGGGGCGACCTCGACGGGGCGATCGAAGAGTTCCGTCGCGTCCTGGCGGGCGACCCCCACCACCAGGATGCGCGCTACAACCTCGCGCTCATGCTGAGGCTGGCGCAGCGCGACGCCGAGGCCACGCCCGAGTTTCTCGTCGCCGCGCAGGCGGGGCACGCGCGGGCGCAGTACTTCACGGGCACGGCCTACGCCGCCGGCCTCGGGGTCGAGCGCGATCTGACCACCGCGATCGCGTGGTGGTTCCTGGCTGCGGAGCAGGGGGTGACGCAAGCCGACGAGGCGCTCGCGCAGCTCAGACAGGTCGCGCTGGGGCGGGGCCGGCGCGCGGCGGCGGATCGCGCGACCGTCGAGCAGGCGTTTCGGGACTACCGGGCGGCGCTCTGGCGAGACTTCCCGGGCCTCGCGGCGAACGGCGACGACACGGTCGGCGGCGCCTTGCTCCGGAAGGGGCGCGTGAGGGAGGCGGTGCCCGTGCTCATCCGCGAGGCCTCGGCGCTGAGCGACCCGGCCGAGCGGCTGCTCGAGCGGCTCTACGAGCAGGGCGTCGAGGGGCTACTACCCGCGCACGACGCGCGGATCCTCGGCTACTTCGACCGCGCGGCCGCCGAAGGTCTGCGCTCGCCCGTTCGTTAGGAGTCCCGCGATTCTCCGAAGCGCCCTGCCTGCCGCGGTGATCGCGCTCGCCGCGAGCCTTCTGGCGCTCGGGGTGGTCACTCTCGGTGGCGCGGGCGTCACCGCGCTCGAGTGGTTCGCCTACGACCGCTGGCTCCGCACGCGTGCCGGGGCACCGGTCAGCGCCGCCCTGGTCGTCGTCGTGCGCGATCCCGCGAGCGAGGCGCGCTTCGGCGCGGGCTCCTGGGATCGCGCGGTGCTCGCCCGCCTCGTCACGAGCCTCTCCCGCGCCGGCGCCGCGGCGATCGGCGTCGACGTCCCGCTCGGGCCGCCGAGCGCCCCCGGTCGAGGTGGCGCGTCGAGCGACGCGCTGCTGAGCCAGGCGACCGCGCTGGCCGACAATCTCGTCTACCCGATCGCGCTCGAGCTTTCGTCAGGGCCGGCGGATCAGAGCGCTCCGGCCCACGCGTCCTGGCCGCCGCTCTCCCGGGTCTCGCTGGCGGTCCCGACGGGACGGTCGCTCGTCGGGCCGCTGCTCGGGCTCGCCGAGCACGCCAGAGCCGTCGGCCACACGCTCGCGCCGGCCGATCCCGACGGCGTCGTGCGCGGGGTTCCGCTCTTCGTCCGACTCGGCGACCGCGCGGTGCCGGCGCTCGGCCTGGTCCTGGCGACCGTGGCGGCGAACACGCCGGCAGACCAGATCGTGATCGATCGCCGCGGGGTGACGATCGGGCGCTCGCGCAGGATCGCCGTCGACGAGGGCGGTCGCGCGCTCGTCGGCTACGTCGCGCCGGAGCGGCTCACGGTCGTGCCGTTCCTCGACCTCTGGACCGCCATTGAAGAGCGCCGGGCCGAGACGCTCCGCGGCCTGGTCGACGACAAGATCGTGCTGGTTCTCGCCGAGCCCGCGCTCGAGCGGCATCGCACTCCCGTCGGCTCCATGTCCGACGCTCGGATCCAGGCCGAGCTGCTCAACGCCGTGCTGACGGGGTCGTGGCCGAGGCGGGCGCCCCTCGGCTGGACCCTCGGCGGCACACTGGTCCTCGCCGGGCTGACGGCGTGGCTCGGTCTCGTGCTGCGCTGGTGGAAGGCGCTCGTCGGTGTCGCCGTCCTGGCGTCGGGCTCTGCCGTCGCTCTGCTATTGTCGCCGTCGCTGCTCGGCGTCGTGCTGCCCGCGGTCCCGCCGCTCGCCGCTGCGGTCGTCGCTGGGGCCGGCGCGCTGTTGTGGAACCAGTTCGGCTCGGCCCATCGCTTGCGCGACCTCGAGGGTGAGACGACGGCGATCCGCGAGGCGCTGGTGCGCCAGGAGTCGACGGTCGAGGCGCTGGAAGAGGACCTCGAGGCCGCGCGCGGCGCGGTGGCGCGATCGACCGGCGCCGAGCACGAGCACCTCCAGGCCGCGGAGGCGCTCAGAGGAGAGCTCGCGGAGGCGCGCGCGCAGGAAGAGCAGACGCGAAGCCGGCTACGCGACCTGGAGCGCGAGCTGCGCGCCGCCGACCCCGGACGCGCAGAGCTCGACGACGCCGAGCAGGAGCGGCTGCGGCAACGGTGCGCGGAGGTCGGAATCATCACCCGGAGTCCGGAAGTTCTGGCGCGCTTCCGGGATCTGGAGAAGGCGGCGCGCTCGTCGCTGCCGATTCTGATATCGGGCGAACCCGGAACAGGCAAGGAGCTGTTCGCGCGGGCGGCCCACCGCTTGAGCCCCCGCGCCGGTGCGCCGTTCGTCGCGGTCAACATGGCCGCCATCCCGCCCGAGCTGTTCGAGAGCGAGCTGTTCGGCCACGTCCGGGGTAGCTTCACCGGCGCCGTCACGGAGCGGAGGGGGTATTTCGAGCAGGCCGACCGCGGAACGATCTTCCTGGACGAGATCGGTGAGCTGCGGGCCGACCACCAGTCGAAGCTCCTCCGCGTTCTTCAAGAAAAGACCTTCTACCGGGTCGGGGCGACACGTGCCACCGCGGTGGACGTGCGGGTCGTCGCCGCCAGCAATCGGGCCCTCGAGCGCGGCATCACGGAGGGTTGGTTCCGCGAGGACCTCTACTTCCGCCTGAAGGGCCTGGTGCTCCGCCTGCCGCCGCTGCGCGAGCGGCGCCAGGACGTGGGACCACTGGCGGCTCGCTTCCTGGAGGACGCCTGCGCCGAGGCGGGCCGACGTGCGACGCTCTCGGAGTCGGCGCTGCGCGCGCTCGAGCGGCACGACTGGCCCGGCAACGTCCGCGAGCTCCAGCACTGTCTCCGCCAGGCGGTCGCGCTCGCCGATCGAGCGGTCCTGGTACCAGAGGACCTGCGGCTCGCCCCGTCGAGCGAGGCGAAGGTCGATGCCGCCGGCGACACGACGGTTCTCGTCTGCCTGCGCCAGCACGGGTTCGACATGCAGGCGACGGCGCGAGCCCTCGGGTGGGACCGGAGCACCGTGACGCAGCGGCTCAAGGGCCTGGCCTTCCGCGCGCTCGTCGAGTCCGGCGGCGATCGGCGGAAGGCGGCGCTGGCGCTGGCCGGCGACCCCGCGCTCGGCCGCGCCGTGGAGCTGAAGCTCTCCGAATACCACGAGCATTTGCTGAGAGCCGTCCAGGGACTCGATTCCGTCGAGGCCGCGCTGGCCGCGTGCCGGCGGCGCTTCAAGAACCTGCCCGAGCGCCACTTCCGCTCGCTCGAGCTCCTGGTCCGCGAGCACTTCCAGGGTCGTCCTCGAGGCGCTCGCGTCTGATTCAGGGCTCGGGGAGACGCGGGACCCGTGCGGGGATGCGGGGCTCTCCCCGCATCACGCCGATCGCGTCCGCGCCGAAGTAGTCGAAACCATTCCTTCCGCCGCTTCCGGCCGGTGTGGCCCGGGCATTGCTCTGTCTCCTCCCTCAAGGAGGAAACACCATGGCCAACACACACGAGACCACTGAGCCGCAGACGACCGGGACGCGCAGCGGGAAGGAGCTCGCGATGATCGTCGGGGTGCTCCTGATGGCCGTCGCCGGGACGCTCGTCACCTACGGGATTCGCTCACGGTCCACGGAGGAGGCCTCGACCAGGCCGGGCGCCGTCGCGACCGCGCCCGCTGAGGCGCCGACGGCCCCAAGGAGAGCCGTCACGGCGCCGACCGACGCCCGTGTCGTCCACACCGACGTCTACTTCGACTTCAAGAGCATCCGCCTCCGGGCCGATGCCGTCCGGGTTCTTCAGGACACGGCCGCGGTCGTCGACCGGACGAGCGCCTGGGTGGTGCTCGTCCAGGGCTACGCCGATCGCCAGGGCCCGCCCGAATACAACAAGGTTCTGGCGCAACGGCGCGCGGAGGCCGTCAAGCAGTTCCTGGTCGATCTCGGCGCGCCGGAGGCCTCGGTCAAGATCGTTACCATCGGGCAGGACGGTGCCCTGTGCGACGACCCGAGCAACGAGTGCCAGCAGCTCAACCGTCGGGTCCACGTCGAGATCCGCAAGCTCGCCCACTAAGAAATTGGGGGGCCCCGACATGGCCCCCCAAACCCCCCCACGCTCGGAGCACCCCGGCGAAGCCGTGGCGCGCCTCGATCCCCCCACAGGCTTCCCCTCCCGGGAAAACCCCGAGCGGCACTACGATCGTTGACAACCTGGTGGCGCAATGCCTAGAGTGACGACGTTAAATTCAACCCCCGACCATCGGCGGCTCCGGTGGCGATACACGCTGACTGACTCGAGCGGCCGGGACGCGGCCCGCCGCGGTAGGGAGTATCAATGGCAAGAGGTCGGACGTCCCCTGCCGTGCTCTCGCCTGCGACGGACTCGAGCGGGCCGAGCGCTCACCCTCCATCTCGCGCGAGGATCGTCCTGTCCGCAGTGGGTCTCATCTTCCTCGCTGGAGTCGTGACCGTTGCGGCCGTTCTCGAGATGAGGGCAAGTCGTGCCGTCGTGTCCGGGGAAGACGACGGTCGCGTCAACGCTGACCCCGACTGCCACTCCGTGACACCGAACCACGAGGTCAAGCCGTAAAGAGGCTCGTCGCGGTGTGAGGCGCATTCGATGATCACCTTGCTCTCGCTGATCTCCCTGGGGTTCTTTCTCGGCATGCGTCACGCGACCGACCCCGATCACGTCATCGCGGTCAGCACCATCGTGACTCGACAGCCGACGCTCCGGGCGGCGCTCCTGATCGGGATCCTCTGGGGCATCGGACACACGCTGACCATCGTCGTCGTGGGCGCCGCGATCATCCTGTTCAGTATCGTCATCCCGCCGCGGCTCGGCCTGACCATGGAGATGGCGGTGGCCCTCATGCTGGTCGTGCTCGGTCTGTGGAATCTGACGGGAGTCCTCCAGCGCATCCGAGAAACGCTGACGTCACGCGGGACGCGCACGGGCGGACTTCATTTGCACACTCACAGCCACGGCGATTATGTCCACAGCCACTCGCACGGCCACGGGCCGGACGCACACGGGCACCGCGACGACCAGACGCCGCAGGCATGGCTCGATCGACGCCTCGGCCGTGTCGGTATTTACAACCTCGTCCGTCCCCTTGTCGTCGGGCTGCTTCACGGCCTGGCGGGATCGGCGGCGGTCGCGCTGCTCGTTCTCGCGATCATTCAAACCCCCGGGTGGGCGATCGCGTACCTCGTGCTCTTCGGGATCGGGACCATCGTCGGAATGATGTTGATCACCGTCGCGGTCGCGGCGCCCCTCTTGTATACGTCCAGGCGGCTCTCGGGGATCGACCGGCACTTGCGGATCGCCTCCGGCCTCTTGAGCCTCGGGTTCGGGTTGTTCCTCGTGTATCAGATCGGGTTCGTCCATGGACTATTCAGCGGGCATGCGGGTGGGTCCCTGGAGTGATCTCGATCGGCCGCGCGGGTCGAGCGGCGCAGAGCCCGACAACCGAATACCGGTCGTAGTCCTGCCTTTGGCGTTTGCGGTCGTCTTCTGGTCGAGTCCAGCGCTGGCTCAGGACCCGAGCGCGTGGGGCGGGCTGTTCCGCTCACGCGCCGACGGCGCCACGTGGTTCCGCGCCGGTCAACTCGGTCGGCTCCGCGACGGGCGGGTGACCGAGTTCCGCATCCCCCGCGACGGCGCCCGCCCGTTCGGGGTGGCCGTCGATGCGGCGAACAACGTGTGGTACACGGATCTCAGCGGGTGGCTCGGGATGCTGCCCGCCGCCAGCGCGACGAGCCGCTAGCCCACGCCGTGTCATCGGAGCGTCGCGACGAGTCGCGCGGCGTTCGCCGTCAAGACCAGACCGACCCCGACGATCACCAGCGCCAGGCCGATCTGCACCCACGCGACCCAGCGGCTCGTGAGCCAGGTGAGCAGCATCCGCCCCACTCGCACCGCGAGCAGGCCGACGACCACGAGGACCGATGCAAACCCCAGACTGAAGACGAGGACGGTGAAGAGCCCGAGGATCAGCTGGCCGCCTGCGATCGCGGCGAGCAAGATGGCCAAGGCACCTGGGTCCGGCAGCAGTCCGCCGGCCACGCCGAGTCCGAGCAGGATGGCGAGACTGGGCCGGGCCCGGGTCACCGCCTCGATGTCGTGCGTATGGTATCGACCCCACCCGTGGCGGTGGAACACGGTACCCTCGTCGCTCCGGGCGATCGAGAGAAGACCCCACTGGCTTCGCAGCATCCAGAGACCGATGCCGATGACGAGGCATCCGGTCCCCGCGGCGAGATACGCCTCGACCCGCTGCGGGATCAGCCACGTCGAGCCCAGCGCGGCCAGGACGGCGACCAGAACGATCCCGCTCGTATGCGACAGCGTGACGAATAGACCGAGGACGAAGGCGTCGATCGGCCGTCCGCGCACGCCGACGATGTACGACGCGGCGATGGTCTTGCCGTGCCCGGGCGTCGCGGCGTGGAGCGCTCCGAGCCAGAAGCTGGACACGAGGTAGAAGAAGGCTTCAGCCATACGCCTGCGCTTCCCTGAAAGGGCTCGACTTCGCAGGCTAGCGGTGTGGCGACTGTCCTGTCAAGGCGCGGTGAGAGTCGGGCGCGGAGAGAGTCAGGCGCGGAGATCGAGCAGGAGCGCGGCGTGGTCGCTCAGGCCGTTGAGCCGCGAACCCGCGGGCCGCCCCCAGTCATAGCGGACGTCTCGGAGGCGCGGGCGCAGCGCGTGATTCACGAACGCTTGGTCGATTCGAAAGCCGTTGCCCCGGTTCGGTGAATACCAGGTATAGGCGCGCGCCCGACCGCGCGCGAGCCTGAACGCGTCGAGCCATCCGAGGTGCTCGAGGGCGTCCAGCCACGCCTCTTCCTTCGGTCCGAACACGGGGGTTTCCTCGTCGATGCGCCGGCGGCCGGAGTTGGTGTCTCCGAGGAGCAGGAGCGGACCGCGGCGCCAGCGACCGAGCAGGGCGAGGATGTCCGCGTAGAATACGTCCTTCCGGCCGCTCGCGCGGTTCGGGACGTGGATCGCGCCGAGCGTCAGCGGGCGCGGGGCTTCGACGCAGGCGGAGAGCCAGCGACCGGGCTCATCCGGCTCCGACCGGAGACGGAGTCGGCGCAGCGGCCAGCGCGCGGCGATGAGCAGGCGATTCGCGCTCGGCCGCGCGCGATCCGCCGTCGTGCACTGATGCTCGAGGCCGAAGGCGGCGAGGGCACGCGCCAGCTCGCGGCTCGGAGGCGTCGCACGGAACTCGCACAGCGCCACCGCGTCCGGCGCCCAGCCCTCGAGCTGACGGGCGATGCGCTCGACGCGCGTCCCGCCGCCGGCGCGGATGTTCCAGAAAACGATTCGCACGTGTAGGCTCCCGTCGACGCCTACGGCTTGCCCAGCGACGCCTCCAGGAGGTCCAGCGCCGCCCTTGCGAACGCCCACATGTTCGTCTCACGATCGCCGCGTCGGGTCTCCAGCGTGACGGCACGCTCGACCGGCCCCGCCACCGCGATGCACGCGTGACCCGGCGCGTCGCCGTAGCGGTTGCCCGTCGGCCCGGAGGCGCCCGTCTCGGCCAGTCCCCACGTCGCGTCCAGGAGCTCGCGGATCGCCCGGGCCTTCAGGAGCGCGTACGCCTCGGTGCTCGACCGGACCCCCTTGACCGACTCGTCCGGCACCCGTAGCAGCGCGCGCCGCGCCGCCTGCGTGTAGATCACGGCCCCGCCCAGGAAGTAGGCCGAGGCGCCGGGCACGGCGAGCAGCGCGGCCGAGATCAGTCCCCCCGCCGACGATTCGGCGACCGCGAGCGTCTCCTTCCGCTCCTTCAGGCGCGTCCCGAGCGAGGCGGTGAGCGTCGTCAGCTCGTTCATGGCGTCGCTCCGACCCTGGGCGGCGGTGATTGTTCGGCCGACCGAGGTGCGGTGACGCTGAGCCACATCCGCCGCTCGCTGGCTTCCCGACGACTCCGCGACACGATGAGCACGGTGAGGGCCCCGGTGGCATCGACGACGACATCGCGCGCGCTCCCGACGCGTGTCAGGAGCATCGACTGGTGGGCCTCGTCGGCGAACGCACAGGCGAGGCAGATCGCGAGTGCGAGCCAGGAGGCGCGGCGCGGCGTGCGATCGACGCGCGCGAGCAGCGACCCGAACCAGAGTCGGGCCAGGATCCCGTACTCGCTCAGGTGCGCCAGCTTCCGTAGCACCGCGTGCACGGCCTCGACCACGGCGGGCGTGGCGGTCGGCGCGAGCCGGTGGAGCAGCGGGCGTACGATGGCTCGAGTCTGGTCGGCGCCGAAGTGTGACGACCCGAGGAACAAGACGGCGGTCGCCCAGAATACGGGGAGGACAATGCGCCGGAGGGGCATGTCCCCCCAACGATATCAAGGGCGTCAAGCGGCCATCCCTAGACGGCCGTGTCCCCGCCGTCGGGCATGATCGCCCGGCGTGCGTCAGGCGCGCGCGGGTGGCGCGGAGCCGGAGACCAGGTCGATGGCCTCGGCGAACACCGCGAGCGTGCGGGCGACGTCGTCGTCGCCGTGGGCGAGCGTGACGTAGATCTTCGACACGCCCTTCACGACTCCCCGCCGCAGGCACTCCGCGTTGAAGGCCCTCAGGCGAGCGCCGTCCGCCGTCAGCGTCGCGCGGTAGTCGGTGATCGGCCGGTCCGTGAAGACGACGTCGAAGACGGTCGTCTCCCCGATCACCTGCGCCGCCAGGCCGGACTTCCGGACGATCTCCGCCAGGCCGTCGCGCAGGGCGCGTCCTGTCCGGTGGAGCCTCGCATACGCGCCGGGCTTCCGGAGCTCGGCGAGCGTCGCGAGCCCCGCGACCGCGGCGATCGGGTTGCCGTTCAGCGTGCCGACCTGCGCGACGAAATCCGGGGTGCCTTCCAGGCGCGGGTCGAAGGCGCGCATGATCGCCCGTTGCCCGCAGACCGCGGCGAGCGGGAAGCCGCCGCCGATGATCTTGCCGTAGGCGGCGAGATCGGGGACGACACCGTACTGCTCCTGGGCGCCGCCGTAGGCGAACCGGAAGCCGGTGACGACCTCGTCGAAGATCAGCGGGATCCCGTGGCGTCGCGTGAGCGCGCGGAGCCCCTCGAGAAATCCCCGCTGGGGCGGAATGAGCCGCTGGAAGGGCTCGACGATGACCGCGGCGAGCTCGTCGGCGTACACCGCGAGGAGCGCCTCGACGGTGGCGAGATCGTTGTAGGGGGCGATCAGCACCTCGCCCTCGAGGACGTGCGGGATGCCGGCCGAGTCCGCCGTGGCCGCGGGAAAGGCCTTCGGCGACCTCGGCGCCGCGCTCATCAGCGCGTAGTCGTGGCCTCCGTGATAACCGCCCTCGAACTTCATGACCTTGTCGCGCCCGCGGAAGGCGCGCGCCGCGCGGAGCGCGAAGAACGTCGCCTCGGTGCCGGTCGACGTGAAGCGCACCTGCTCGGCGCACGGCACGGCCCGGCAGAGCTCGTCGGCCAACCTCACGATGGGCTCGTTCACGAGGAAGTAGGTGGTGCCGTGCTCGAGCGCGTCCCGCACCGCGGCGACGACCGCGGGATGAGCGTGGCCCAGGATCAGCGGGCCCGAGCCCATGAGATAGTCGATGTACTCACGCCCGCTCACGTCGTACAGCTTGGATCCCGAGCCGCGCCTGACGATGAACGCGAGATCGTCCGGGAACCGCGACGACCCGAGGACGCCGCCGGGCAGCGCGCGGGCCGCGGTCTCGAGCATGCGCATCTCTTCGTCGGTTCGCGAACGATCCATGGCGTGTCTTCCTCCCGGGGCGATCACGCGCCCTCTCGTGGCGCCAGCTTACAGGCTTCCGCGCGCATGCGCGAGCCCGATGGCCGTTCGGCCGAGGTTCTTGAACGCCGGGCTCGGGCCACCTACACTGTCGCCACCCGCGAGCCGGAGGGTGGCATGAGAGAGCTCGTTTTCGCCCTGGAGTTCAGAGGAAGCGCGGGACCCGTGCCCGGCGTCGACGGCAGGCGCCGCGCCAGGACGTCGGCGACGAGCCAGGTGCTCCGCACGCTGCTCCGGGCCGGCGACGTCCAGGCGACGGTCGAGCCCACCGGTGAGGGGGTCGCGATCTTGGAGTCGGAGGTTCTGTCGACCGGAGAAGGGACATTCGTCGAGTCGGGCACCATCAGCTACGGCGACGCCGGGCGCGTCGCGTTTCGAACGGTCGGGCAGGGCGTGACCGGGGCGAGCGCGATCGAGGGCCTGCGACACGGCGCCGTGATCTGGGAGGTGATGCGAGGCGAGGGTCGACTGGCCGGGGCTCAGGGGTTGATCACCTCGAACTTTACGGTCGGGCGCGACGGTCAGGTCACCGACAATCACTTCGTCCGACTTTTCCTGCCCGCGCACCTCGGAGGAGGACCGCCATGAGACGACAGTCCATCTATTCGCGTCGGCAATTCTTTCGCGTGAGCGCTGCCGGCGCCGCCGCCACGATGGTCGTCAGACCGGGCCGCGCGCACGCGGCCGTCCAGGGTCCGCCCCCCTTCAACACCGCCCCCCGCGTCTTGCGGAAACCCCCGCTGGATGAGCTCGGGCGCATCGCAAAGGCGTACGACCTGGACCTCAGCGCCGAAGACCTCACCTCGTTCCGCACCCTGATGGACGGTGTCCTCGCGTCGTACCGACGGCTGGACCAGTTCGCCGAGCCGACGCTCCCCGTGAAGTATCCGCGCAACGCGGGCTACCGTCCGCCGGCGTCCGAGAACCGGCTCAACGCGTGGTACTGGAAGTGCTCGATCAAGGGCACGCCCTCGGGACTGCTCGCCGGCAAGAAGATCGCGATCAAGGACAACGTGTGCGTGGCCGGGATCCCGATGATGAACGGCTCCGCCGTCCTCGAAGGGTACGTGCCCGACGTCGACGCGACGCTCGTCACCCGGATCCTCGACGCCGGCGGTGAGATCGTCGGCAAGGCCGTGTGCGAGCACCTCTGCTTCTCCGGGGGCAGCCACACCTCCGACACCGGGCCGGTGCTGAACCCGCACGACCCGAAGCGCTCCGCGGGCGGCTCCTCGAGCGGGAGCGCGGCGCTCGTCGCCGTCGGAGAGTGTGACATGGCGATCGGCGGCGACCAGGGCGGATCGATCCGGATCCCCAGCTCCTTCTCGGGGGCCGTCGGTCTCAAGCCGACGTACGGTCTCGTGCCGTACACCGGGGTCTTCCCGATCGAGCTGACGCTCGATCACACCGGCCCGATCGCGCGCACCGCCGCCGACTGCGCGCGGCTGCTCGAGGCGATCGCCGGTCCCGACGGCCTCGATCCTCGGCAGTCCGGCATGGTCCGCAAGGAGCCCTACACACAGAAACTGCCCGGCGATGCCCGCGGCGTTCGGATCGGCATCGTGAAGGAAGGCTTCGGCTGGCCCAACTCCGAGCCCGACGTCGATAAAATGGTGCGGGACGCGGCCCAGCGCCTGACGCGCGCCGGCGCCACCGTGACCGAGGTCTCCGTTCCGCTCCACCTCGACGGGATTCACGTCTGGAACGCGATCGCGGTCGAGGGCGCCACGATGCTGATGGTCGCCGGCAACAGCATGGGGACGAACTGGAAAGGCCACTACACGACCTCGCTCCTGGACTTCTACGGCCGGAGCCGGCGCGCCCGGGCGAACGATCTCTCCGAGACGGTCAAGCTCGTGATCCTCCTGGGCCAGTACATGCAGGACAACTATCACGGCCGGTACTACGCCAAGGCGCAGAACCTGGCGCGGGTGCTCCGCGCCGCCTATGACGAGGCCCTCGGGGGCGTCGATCTCCTCGTGATGCCGACGCTGCCCCTGAAGGCGACGTTGCTGCCGGCCCCGAACGCGAGCCGTGAGGATTACGTCGCCCGCGCGCTCGAGATGATCGCGAACACTGCTCCCTTCGACGTCACAGGACACCCGGCCATCACCGTCCCCGCGGGGCTGTCGTCAGGACTGCCGGTCGGAATGATGCTGATCGGCCGACACGGGGAGGACGCGACGGTGCTGCGCGCCGCCGACGCCTTCCAGAAGCTCGCCTAGATGACTCGGAGGGGGGCTTCGCCCCCCTTCCGAATCCTCCCCCCGAGACTCGATTGCGCCGGCAAAGCCGGGCTCTCGATCGGAGGTCGTCATATCCTCACTCCCGGTAGTCCAGCCCGGCCCCGGCGAACCGCGCCTTGAAGGCGGGGCGCGCCACGAAGGCGATGAACGCGCGCGCCGCTTCGGGCACGGCGCTGCGCGCGGCGAGGCCGGCAGAGTAGGTCGTGATCTTCTGGAGGTCTTTCGGCAGCGGGCCCACCAGGGTGACGCCCTTGACGGGCACGATCTCGCTGATCTGGTGGGCGACGAGCTCGACCTCGCCCCTGGCCACGAGCTCTGCCGGGTAGCCGCCGGGCACGAGCCTGGTCTTCGCCCTGACCGCGTCGGCGATTCCCAGCCGCTCGAGCACGCCGGCGAAATGGATCCCGCTGGTGGCGCCCTGGCCCGGGTCTACGTAGACGAGGGACTTCGCCGCCAGCAAGGCCTGCTTGAGGGCTTCCGGCGTGGAGATGTCGGGCTTCGGCGCGCCCTCCCGCACCGCGACGCCCATCCCCGTCCGGGCGATGTCCGTCCGGGTGCCGGGGACCACGGCGCCCTGGCGCGCCGTTTCATCGATAGCGGCGTCGCTCATGATGACGACATCCACGGGCTCGCCGGCGGTCAGCTTCTGGCGGATGACCCCGACCGTCCCGAAGGCCAGCGTCACCGTGTGCCCCGTCTCCTGGTGGAACGCCTCGGCGAGGTCGGTCACGATCGCCCGCACCGCGCCCGCGCTCAGCACTTTGACCTCCGCCGCCTGCGCGTGGCCCACGGCCGCCGTGGCGACCGCCGCCACGAGCGCGCTCAGCCACACCCTCGTCGTCGCCGCGCCCATCAGCGGACCGCGATCGGCGCAACGGTCGAGCCCGAGAACCCCTGCAGCTTCAGCGGCTGCATGATGAAGGCGAACTCGTGCACGCGCTTCGCCGCGAGCTCATCGAGCTTCAAGTTCTCCAGCAGGTGAATGCCGTTCACCACGAGCATGATCTGGTGGACGGGGAGGGACACCTCTCGATCCGGGTTCGGCGCGACCTCCACCGGCCAATTGTCCGATCCGACCAGCATTGGATCCTGCTTCGCCAGCCATTCGGCGGCGCCGACGCCGATGCCGGGGCAGCTCTTGACGTAGCGCGCGTTGTCCTTCGCCCACAGCTTGCCCCAGCCGGTGTGGATGATCACGGCGTCGCCGGCTTGGAGGCTCAGGTTCTGCCGCTGGAGCGCCTGCTGCAGATCCTGCGCCGTGATCTCGTAGGTGTCGGGCAGGGTGTCGACGCCCTTCAGGCCGGCGATGTCGATCAGCACGCCGCGCGTGATGAGCGAGCCGACCTTCTCGATGCCCACCTTCGTGAAGCCGCCACGGGTCGCGATGTCGTCCACCTTGAAGCAGTTGTAGACCTTGTCCTCGATCGTCTGATGGGCGAAGCCGTCGAGTTGGGTGCCCACCTGGCCGATCTCGCTGATGAGGACCTCCTCGTTGCTGCCGCGGCGATTCGAGGGCTGGTTCATGAAGGTGCGCTTGGTGTGCACGTCGAAGCGCCGGGTGCCGAAGAACGGCATCGAGGCCGAGAGCACGTGGGCGATGTCGATCACCTCGCCGGTGCGGATCAGGCGGGTCGCCCGCAGCACCGTCTCGGGCTTCATGTGGTTGCCCGACCCCCGCTCGTCGCCCGCGCCCCACTTCGAGGGACAGCGTTGGTTTTCGGCGGGTGGCCGCCAGGACTGGGCGTGGGAGGCGACGCTGGTCGAGCCGACGACGACCGCAATGACGCTGAGGATGACGACGGGTCTCATGGGCCTCCTCGTGGGTCCGTGGTTCTGCGCGCGGCGTTCGGACGACGGCGCCGGGCCGCGCCGACACTATCGCAAACGTTCGCGCGACGCAATGAGGGCGCGACCGACCCGATCCCGCGCCGACGTCAGGCGATGTTGATGATGCCCGGCTCGACCGGCTTGAACCGGTCGGCGACCAGCGGATCGTGGCCCGCGACGATCAGCCGCTCGGCGCCGGCGAGCGCGTGGATCGTCTCGAAGGCCGCGAGCATCTCGGGCAGGCTCGTGATGATCTGGACGGGCTGGCGCGTCTCCACGTTGCGATAGAAGTGCGAGGCGTCGGAGGTGAGCACGACCGTCCCGCGTCGGGTCTGGACCGTGACGATCTGGAGCCCCGCGGTGTGGCCGCCGACGCGGTGCACGCCGATCCCCGGGAGCACCTGGCGGTCGCCGTCGATGATCCGGACCCGGCTCGCATAGTTCAGCGTCACCAGCCGCGCCAGCGCGCCGACGTTCGCCGACTGCCGGAACGCCGGATAGTGGCCGTACGGCCCCGTCCAGAAGGCCACCTCGTCCCGCTGGATCCAGTACTCCGCCCCGGGAAACAGACTGTGCCCGGCCCAGTGGTCGTAGTGAAGGTGGGTGATGAGCGCGACGGGCACGTCCCCCGGCTTCACGCCCGCGCGCTCGACCATCGCCGCCGGGCTCACGTAGCTGCGGATCCCGCGCTCCCGCGCGTCGTCGTCGAGGAACCCGGTGTCCACGAGGATCGGGTGCGGGCCGCCGAGGATCAGCCAGACGTAGTAGTGGAGCGTGATCGACTCGTGCGACGCCTCGCGGTAGAAGAACTGGCAGGCCGTCGTATCCCGCTCCCCGTACTTGAGCGCGTAGACTTCGTACATGGGTCACCTCGTGTGGTAGTCCTTCGTCCGGCTCGATTGTATGGCAAGCTGTGGCAGCGCATCCCCGAAGCGGGAGGAGTCGGCGGCTCATGAGCGGACGACTGGCCGGCAAGATCGCGATCGTGACGGGCGCCGGCTCGCGGGGTCCGGGCCTCGGGAACGGCAAGGCGACGGCCATCCTCTTCGCCCGGGAGGGGGCCAAGGTCCTCTGCGCCGATCAGGCGAAGGAGCGTGCCGAGGAGACCGTCGGGGTGATCCGGGGCGAAGGCGGCGAGGCGTCGGCATTCGTCGCCGACGTGACGCACGCCGCCGAGTGCGAGGCGATGGTCCGGAGCGCGGTCGAGCGCTGGGGCGGCCTCGACATCCTCCACAACAACGTCGGCATCGAGTCGCGCAAGGATCTCCTCGAGACGCCGGAGGACGAGTGGGACCGGGTGATCGCCGTCGACCTCAAGTCCATGTTCCTCGCCACGCGGGCGGCCGTCCCCGCGATGGTGAGCCGCGGCCGCGGCGCGGTCGTCTGCGTCTCCTCCATCGCCGCGCTACGGGGCCACGGGCGCACGGCGTACGCCACGGCGAAGGCCGGCGTCATCGGGTTCGTCCGCTCCGTCGCGGTCCAACTCGGCCCCAAGGGCATTCGCGTCAACGCCATCGCGCCGGGTCCCGTGTGGACGCCGATGGTCCAGGACCTCGGCCCCGACGCCCGCGAGCGCCGGCGGCGCGCGAGTCCGCTGGGTACCGAGGGCACCGGCTGGGACGTCGGCTGGGGCGCGGTCTATCTCGCGAGCGACGAGGCGCGCTGGGTCACGGGCCAGACGCTCGTCATCGACGCCGGGCTCACACTGACGACCCGTGAGGGTTCGCTCGGCTTGCCGTCGTCACGAGACCCATGAACCGAAGGGAAAGGAGCCGCCGTTGAGCACACCTCCGTCCGCATCCGCTGCCCGCAGCGAGGTCCGGCAGGTCGCGCCGAAGCTCATCGAGCTCAGCGAGAGCGTCCTGTACGGCGATGTCTGGGAACGGCCCGGTCTCTCGAAGCGCGACCGGAGCCTCGTCACCGTGGCGGCGCTGACCGCGATGTCCCGGAGCGACCAGCTCGCCGGGCACCTCGAGCGCGCGCTCGCCAACGGCGTGACGCGTGAGGAGATTGGCGAGCTCATCACCCATCTGGCCTTCTACGCGGGCTGGCCGGCGGCGATGACGGCGGGCCGAATCGCCAGGAAGGTCTTCGACGGGGCCAGGCCATGAAGATCGGGTTCATCGGCCTCGGCACCATGGGGCGTCACATGGCGTCCAACCTGATCCGGGCAGGCCACGCGCTCGTGGTCCACGACGTGCGGCGCGAGGCGGCGGCGCCCCACCGGGACGCGGGCGCCGGGTGGGCCGACACGCCCCGCGCGGTGGCCGAGGCGACGGACGTGGTGTTCACGTCGCTGCCGGGGCCGCCCGAGGTGGAGGCGGTCGCGCTCGGCGAGCAGGGGCTCCTCGCGGGGCTCAAGGCGGGCAAGGTCTACTTCGATCTGACGACCAACGCGCCCGCCCTCGTCCGTCGGATCCACGCGACTTTCACGGCGCAGGGCATCCATATGCTGGACGCCCCGGTGAGCGGCGGCCCGCGCGGGGCCGAGACGCGGCGGCTCGCCCTCTGGGTCGGGGGCGAGGAGGCGATCTTCAAGCGCTACAAGGCGGTGCTCGATGCCATCGGCGATCAACCCTACTACGTGGGACCCATCGGCGCGGGCTCGATCGCCAAGCTCGTCCACAATTGCGCGGGCTATGTCATCCAGACGGCGCTCGCCGAGGTGTTCACGATGGGCGTCAAGGCGGGCGTCGATCCGCTCGGGCTGTGGAAGGCCGTCCGCCAGGGAGCGGGGGGGCGGCGCCGCACCTTCGACGGCCTGGCCGAGCAGTTCCTGCCGGGCCGGTTCGAGCCGGCGGCGTTCGCGTTGCGGCTGGCGCACAAGGACGTCACCCTCGCGGTGAGCCTCGGCCGCGAGCACCGGGTGCCCATGCGGCTCGCGAATATCACGCTCGAGGAGCTGACCGAGGCGCTCAACCGGGGCTGGGGCGAGCGCGACTCGCGGGTCGCGATGCTGCTACAGGAAGAGCGCGCGGGCGTCGAGATCCGCGTCCCCGACGCCGCGATCCGGCAGGCGCTCGAGCTCGGGTGATGTGCGCCTGCGGCGTGCGCGCTACATCATCCGCCGCCGCGTGAGGTACTGCCGGAGCGCCGTGTCCACGAGCTCGTGCAGTGGCAGGCCGTTCTGCACCGCGCAGCGGACGATGCGGCGCTTGACCGTCGAGTTGATCCACACGTGCATCCGCCGACTCTCCGGATTCGCCGGTCTGCCGACTCGCCGCTTCTCGTCCATGGCCAGGATTCTCATCGAGGGCCTCCACCCGAAGAAGGTTTCTGCGCATCGTGGGCCCCCGCCGTGGCATCGGCAATCGGGTAAAAACCGCAAAATGACGGCGGGGAAATACCGGAAATACCTCGCTCGAGGGGTCGAGCGCTCGAGCGTTCCCACGTCGGAGCGCCCGCGGGGCGGGCGTCGCTCGGTGGCGGCGCTGGTTTGTGCTATTGTCGCGGTCGCCCGCCCGGGAGGGATGGATGGGACAGGTACGCATCGAGGACCGTGAGCTGGGCAAGACGGGGCTGCGCGTCTCGGCCCTCGGGTTCGGCTGCGGAAACGTCGGCGGGCTCATGATCCGCGGCAGTGTCGCCGAGCGCGAGCGCGCCGTCGCGCGTGCGGTCGAGCTGGGGATCAACTACTTCGACACCGCGCCCGCGTACGGCGACGGCCAGTCGGAGCGGAATCTCGGCGCCGCGCTGAAGGCGGTTCGGGCGCCCGTCTACGTCGGCACGAAGTTCCGTCTGGGCGCCGCGGACCTGCGTGACGCGCGTCGCGCGATCGGCCGCTCGCTCGACGACAGCCTCCGGCGCCTCGGGAGGGAGCGTGTCGATCTCCTTCAGCTACACAACCCGTTGGCTGGACGGCGCGACAAGGGTGCGCTCGACGTGGGGGAGGTCATCGACGAGGTCATCCCGGCGCTCCTGGCTCTCCAGGCGCAGGGCAAGACGCTCTTCTGGGGCGTCACCGCGCTCGGGGACACGGCCGCGCTGCACCGACTCGTGGGCTCGGCGCCGCTCGACACCGCGCAGGTCTGCTATAACCTGCTCAACCCCAGCGCGGGCGTGGAGCTGCCGCCGGGCTTCCCCGCTCAGGACTTCCAGCGCCTACTCCTTCGGGCGCAGGAGCGGCGCGTGGGCGTCATCGTCATCCGCGTGCTCGCCGCTGGCGCGCTGAGCGGTGTGACGACGCGTCATCCCGTCGCGGTGCCGACCGTGGAGCCGATCGCTACGGGGCCGGACTACGCAAGCGATGTGCGGCGGGCCCAGGCGCTGCGGGCGCTCGTCACGGAGGGCCATGTCGGGAGCCTCGTCGAGGCGTCGCTCAGGTTCGCCCTGAGCAGCCCGGCCGCCTCCAGCGTGCTCCTCGGCTACTCGAGCCTCGAGCATCTCGAAGACGCCGCCGCCGCCGTGGCCAAGGGCCCGCTGCCCACGGCGACACTCGACCGGCTGTCTGTCTTGTGGGCGCAATCCGGACGCCGGTCGAAAACGACCGAGGGGTGACGCGACCTCGCCTCTACGCGGTCGCCGCCCGGATCGACGTATCGTGAGCGCCGACCGTGATCGGCGACTCCGTCGTTTCGGTTCCGGGGGGAGCCCAGTACCGGCACACCTGAGCGTGGGCGACGACCGTCGGTGTCAAATCGTTGCCGCAGAGTGGGCAGGGGAACACGTCGGGGCCCGCGCGCGGAATCCAGCGAAACTGGTAGGTGTTCTGACACTTCTGGCAGGGGACGACGTGATGGCTACAGCAGAGAAACAGGATCGCCTGGTTCGTCGCGTTGAGAAGGTCGATGTGCCCCGAGCCGCAGGGAACGACGATCCATCGCCCGGCCTGGAGCTCCCCGTCCATGTCGGCCCGGCGTCGACGATCCCCGCGGCGTCGCTCGGGTCCGTTGACGTCGCCTCGGGCTCGTCGGTCCTTGAATCGGCGATCCGGGATCACACGCACGTGCGCCTCATCGCCGAACGCATGGCTGAGCGACCGGCACAGGTCCAGCTTCGCTCGCGGTACGATAATGACGAGGGACTGCTTGGCGCGCCCTCTGGCGGTTTCCGAATTCGCGTCACCCTGCATACACGGCCTCCCTGTTGGAGACCTCAAGCTTACCCGCGCGGCCCCTTAGAACAAACTTTTTCGTGCGCGCCCCAACCAGCGTGGAACCGATTGAAAAGCCTGGTGAAGACATCGCACTCGGATGGGGATTCTCCTTCACCGCCACCGTGCTAAGTAATCTACGCATGACGGCAGGCACAGGGCACGCGGCTTCTCCCCGAAGTCCCGTCCTTCGTGTGGCTCCGGGGTTCCTCGTGATCGTGGCTCGGGATCACGCGGAGCTCTTTCCTCGGATTCGCCGTCAGTTCCTGGAGGACGCGCGCGTCCAGGTGATCCTCGACCGACGGCGGTTGGAGGGACGCCACAAAGCGCCAACTCAAGCGCCGGATCGGCGGCTGCCTGATCGGCGGCGTGCGCCCGATTACTGGGAAGACCTCCGCCACCACCCCGTGGTCTTGATTCCCGCTGCCCGCGGGGTCCCGGTCGGCGCCGCCGTCCACTCCTCGCCCGCCTCGGCGACCGCAGGAGGCCCTATGGACACGACCGACGGCGTCACACGGGCGCACGAGGACATCGACCAACTCTGCCGGCGGCTGTGCCAGTGGGTTGGCACGGGCCGGGAACTGCTCGGCCTCCTGGTCGAGATCCGCCGTGGCCTCGAGGAACGCGACAATTCTTGGACCGTTGACACGCGCGCGGCAGCACGCTAGACTTTTCCGAGTGAAAACGCGTTCGGACAATCGTCCGGTGTTTCGGCTGCCCGGTCGCGGCGTCTTCTGACCGCCGACCCAGTGTCGTAGTCCACTCCAGTCACAGCCCCGGCACGCGCGGGATTCGCCGAGGACCTCCGCGCAACTACCGATCGCGTCCTCGCCGTCGCCCGCTCACCCGGTGCCAGACGCCACCCCATGCAGGAGGTTGGCTCGATGATCGGCTTCGGCAGAAGCTCTCCCGTGGCCCTTCTCCTCTTCGTGGTCCTGATCGCGCTCGAGTAATGATCGCGCAGACATTCCGCCGCTCTAGGATCATGATCGTGGACGACGAGCCGGCGATGGTGCGCCTGCTGGAACAGCTGCTCGAGCGTGCCGGCTATACCCACCTGCGCAGTACGACAGACCCGCGCGAGGTGCCGACGCACTACCGAGAGTTCCGGCCCGATCTGATCATGCTGGACCTCCGGATGCCGCATCTCGACGGCGTGCAGGTCCTCGAGCGGCTCAAGCGGGAGACCTCGGGGGAGATCTATTTGCCGGTCCTCGTCCTCACCGCCGACGCCGCACCCGAGGCCAAGCGTCGCGCGCTCGCGGCCGGCGCGAGCGATTTCGTGACGAAGCCCTTCGACCGGATCGAGTTGCTCCTCCGCGTCGACAACTTGCTCGCGATGCGCTTCCTCCACCGGGAGCTCCGGCGCCAGAACGAGGACCTCGAGGCGCAGGTTCGAGAACGCACGCATCAGCTCCTCGAGACGGAGAAGCTCGCGACGATGGGCAACCTCCTGGCGGGCGTCGCGCACGAGCTCAACAGCCCTCTGTCCGTGATCCTGGGGCACGTCGCCCTGTTTGCGGCCTCGGCTTCCGACGACGGTACCCGGGCGCGCGCGCAGGACATCGGCCGGGCCGCGGAGCGGTGCGTGCGCATCGTGCGGAGCTTTCTGACCATGGCCCGGCGCCATCCCCCCGAGCGCGGGCACGTGTCCGTGAATCAGATCCTCAAGGACGCCGTGGAGCTGCTCGCGTACGAATTGCGTGTCGCCAACATCGAGGTCCACTTCGACCTGCCTGACGACCTGCCGCGCGTCTGGGCCGATGGGCACCAGCTGCAGCAGGTCGCCGTGAATCTCATCGCCAACGCAAAGCAGGCGATGCTGGAGGTCCCCACGCCTCGCCGACTGGACCTCGTGGCGCGATACGACGACCCGAATCGGAGCGTGCACGTCGAGATCGCCGACACCGGCCGGGGGATCCCGCCGGAGATTCAGGCGCGGATCTTCGAACCGTTCTTCACCACCAAGTCCGATGGCGAGGGGACGGGGCTGGGGCTCGCGCTGACACGCGGCATCATCGAGGGGCACGGAGGCGCGATCCGCGTCGAGAGCCGCCCCGGAGACGGGGCCCGCTTTCACATCGAATTGCCTGTCGGCACTGCGCCGCTCATCGGCGAAGCCCCCGGACCGCTCGATGAGGCGCCGCCGGTGCCGGGCAAGACCATCCTGGTGGTCGACGACGAGCCGGGCGTCGCCTCGATCCTGGCCGAGGCGTTGACGCGGGACGGCTACATGGTCGACACCGCCCCGAACGGCGCCGTTGCGCTCGAGAAGCTCGGGGCGCAGACCTATGACCTGATCATCAGCGACAGCGGCATGCCCGTGGTGAGTGGCCCGGAGCTCTACCGGGAGGTGGAACGGCGCGAGCCGCGCTTGGCCCGGCGCTTCGTCTTCGTGACCGGCGACATCCTCAACCCGAGGACCCGGGAGTTCCTCGAGCGGATCGGAGCGCCGCGGCTCGAGAAGCCCTTCACGCTCGAGAACGTCAAGCGCGTGGTTCGACGAGCCCTCCTGGCTCAGTAGCACGGCGGCGTATACTGCGCCACCGTGACGCCCGTGCGCCTCCGGGTCATCGAGCCGTTCCGCTCGCTCTTCTACACGCCCCAGTTCGTGGCGATTCACGGCGGCCACCTGGCGGCGGAAGGCCTTGAGATCGCGCTCACGACGGCGACGCAGGGAGGCGGCACGGTGGACGCGCTCCGGAGCGGCAGCGCGGACCTCGCCCTTGGGGGCCTCATGCGGAGCTTCGAGCTCGTCGATCGCGGAGGCCCGCGCCTCGTCCACTTCGCCGCGGTCAACGACCGCAACGGGTTCTTCCTCCTGAGCCGCGAGCCGCGCCGCCGCTTCGCGTGGGCCGATCTCGTCGGCCGGACGGTGATCTCGTTCGGCGGTGCACCCACGCCGTGGCTCTGCATGCAGGCGGTCCTGCGCCGCCACGGCCTCGACCCGGCGCGGGTGACCTTCGTCCGCGATCTCTCGACGCCGGACGCCGTCGCCGCCTTCTGTGCCGGCAAAGCGGACTTCCTGGAACACGGGCCTCCCGTGGTGGACGAGCTCATCGCCGGCGGCGCCGGGCATCTCGTCGCGTCGATGGGGGAGGCCACCGGGCCGGTGCCGTTCAGCTCCTACATGGCGACGCCGGAGACGCTCGGGCGGGAGCGGGACGTCGTCGGCCGCTTCGTGGGTGGGCTCTACCGGGCGCAGCGCTGGATGGCGGCCGCCACGGCGACCGAGATCGCCGCGGTCGTCGCGCCGGCATTCGCCGACATCGACGCCGGGGTCCGCGCGCGAGCCGTCGAGCGTTACCTCCGGCAGGCCACCTGGGTCGGCGACCCGGTGCTGACACGGGGGGGATTCGAGACGCTCCAGGAGATCCTCCTCGGCGGTGGGTTCATCAGGCGGCGCCATCGCTTCGAGCACCTCGTCGACACGGAGCTGGCTGCGCACGTCGTCGGCACGATCGCCGGGTCGACCGGCTCGATCAGGCTCCCTTGAGGGCTCGGATCAGGTCGAGGACGCGGAGGATCTCGCCGCCGCTCCGGACCATGTGACGATCGCCCGCCTGCCCCCACCGCAGGAGCCCGTCGCGGTCGACGACGAAGGTCGAGCGGTAGGCCACGTTCCGTTCCTCGTCCCACACGCCGTACGCGCGCATCGCGGTTCGATGCACGTCGCTCAAGAGCGTGAACGGGAGCGCGTGCCGCCGATGGAACTCCGCCTGGGAGAAGGGGCTGTCGCCGCTGATTGCGAGCATGACGGCCCCGCGGCGCTCCACGTCTGCGGCGACCCCGCCGAGATCGCGCAGCTCCGGCGTTCAGATCCCGCCCCAGTCGTAGCAGTAGAAGAGCAGCACGACGTCGGCCGTGCCCTTGAAGTCCGCGAGTGAGACGGTGCGGCCGCTCGTCGCCGGCAGGGCGAAGGTCGGCGCCGGGTGCCCGTAGCGGAGCATCACGCCTTCATATAGCATGACACGCGACGCCGGGCGGGACCGCGTGAGGGGCCATGGACAGGGACGAGCTGGCGTTCACCTACTTCCCAGACAACTACCGATGGTCGCACGGGTTCCTGCTGGCGCTGGGCGCCGCGCCGTGGGGCGGCGGCGAGATCGGCGAGATCAACCGCGTCGGCCTGCGGCTGGCGGCGACGCGGAGCAGCGACGACCGCGCGTGGTTCGAGGAATGGGCGCGCATGGCGGAGAAGGTGGAGACGGTCGGTCGGGAGCGCGCCGCGAGCGGCAAGGCGGCGAGTGCCGCGGCGTACCTCTTCCGCGCCGCCCACTACTATCACGTCGGCGAGCGCTTCCTCGTGCCGAAGACGGCCGACGGGCTCGCCGCCTACAAGCGCGGCGTCGACTGCTTCCGCGATGGAGCGCGCCGCGCGTGCCGGCCGCGCATCGAGCCCGTCGAGGTGCCCTACGAGGGCACGAGCCTGCCGGCGCTCTTCGTTCACGCCGAGGGTGGCGCGCGGCGGTCGCCGGCCCTCGTCTTCTTCGACGGCTTCGACGTCACGAAGGAGATCCAGTACTTCAAGGGCGTCCCCGACCTCGTCGCG
>QHSA01000090.1 GCA_003220315.1 Candidatus Rokuibacteriota bacterium | reverse complement strand
CGGGCGGCGCCCGCATGCAGGAAGGGATCCTCTCGCTCATGCAGATGGCCAAGACCGCCGCGGCCCTCGAACGTCTCGGCGAGCGCCGGCTGCCGTACGTCTCGGTGCTGACCGATCCGACGACGGGTGGCGTCACGGCGAGCTTCGCGATGCTCGGCGACGTCATCCTCGCCGAGCCGCGCGCGCTGATCGGCTTTGCCGGGCCGCGCGTGATCGCCGAGACGATCCGCCAGCCCCTGCCCGAAGGGTTCCAGCGCTCGGAGTTCCTGCTCGAGCACGGTCAGATCGACTTCATCGTCGACCGGCGCGAGCTCAAGGAGACTCTCCGCCGCATCCTCGCGTTCTTCGCCGGCGAGCCGCCCCGGTCCGGCTAGTGGTCCGTCCGGCACGTGCCCCGGGGGTCGCGGGACCACGCGGCACGCGTACGCTGCCCCGTTGCGGCTGGGCTCCATCCAAGCACGCGGGGTTCGTTGCGGGTCGGCGGGAACGGGTCCCTTCGACCCCGGGGTACGTGCCGGACGGACCACTCGCCCGCCGTGACCTACGCTGAGGCGGTCGCTCGCCTGCTCGCCCTGCGCGGCGGCGAGCACGCCGGGATGCGCCCCGGGCTCGAACGGATCGAGGGGCTGCTCGCGGCGCTGGGTCACCCCGAGCGGCGCTACCGGCTCGCCCAGGTCGGGGGCACGAACGGCAAGGGCTCGGTGGCCGCGATCCTGGCGGCGATCCTCAAGGCCGCCGGCCACCGCGTCGGTCTCTACACCTCACCCCACCTCGTCTCGTTCCGAGAGCGGATCCGTGTCAACGGCGAGCCCGTCTCGGAGGACAGCGTGGTCGACGGCGTGGAGGCGCTCGGCACGCTGGTGGCGCGTCTGGACGCCACGATGTTCGAGGCGGCGACCGCGCTCGCCCTCGACCACTTCGCGCGCGAGGCGGTGGATATCGCGGTCCTCGAAGTCGGGCTCGGCGGTCGGCTCGACGCGACGACCGTCGGCGTCCCGGCCGTCACCGTCGTCACGCGCATCGACCTCGATCACCAGGCGGTGCTCGGGACCACGCTCGCGGCGATCGCTGCCGAGAAGGCGGCGATCATCCGCGCGGGCGTCGCCGTCGTGGCGTCGCAGGCGCCCGAGGCGATGGCGGTGCTCCTCCGGCGTGCGACCGAGGTCGGCGTCCCGCTCCTCGTATCGGGCCGCGATCTGTCGGTGACGGTCGAGCATCGCGACCTCGACGGGCAGCGGATCAGCTGCGCCGGGCCCGGCTGGTCCGTCGCGCACCTGCGGCTCGGCATGCTCGGGAGCTTCCAGCCCGAGAACGCGCTCCTCGCGGTCGCGGCGGCCCGCGTCCTCGGCGTCGGCGACGCCCCGATCGGCCAGGGTCTTGCGCGCGCCCGGTGGCCGGGGCGCTTTCAGGTCCTCGCGCGCGACGGCGGATGGCTCGTGCTCGATGGCGCGCACAACCCCGGCGGTGCCCGCGCGCTCGCCACCTCCCTGCGGGACCATTTCGGCGCCGCCCCCGTCACGTTCGTGGTGGGGATCCTGCGCGACAAGGACGCTCCCGCGATCCTGGCCGAGCTGGCACCGCTCGCCCACCGGCTCATCCTGACCGCGTCGTCGAACCGCCGCGCGGCCGACCCGGCGGCGCTGCGCGCGGCTGTCCCGCCCGCCGTCCCGCGCGTCGAGCTCGCCGCGTCCCCGGTCGAGGCCCTGGCGCTGGCCGGCCGTTCGCCGAAGAGCCCGGTCGTCTGCGTCGCCGGCTCGCTCTCCCTCATCGGCGACGTGTGGAGACACCTCGCGGGGAGCGATGACCCTTGCCCTGTCGAAGTTGATATTATGGGGTCCCTTTTCTGACGGGGACGTTCCAGACACCGATGCGAGGTCTCTCCGCGGCCGCGCTCCTCCTCGCCGGCGCCCTTCTCACCGGTCCGCTCCCCTCGGCCGCCCAGGCGCCCGGCTCCGTGACCGTGCGGACCAATGGCGACGTCACGATCCTGGCGGATCGGATCGAGGAGGTCGCCCCCGACAACCTCCTCGTCGCCAGCGGCAACGTGGAGGTCTCGCGCGGGACGGCGCGTCTCTTGGCCGATCGCGTGGAGCTGAACCGCGAGACCGGCGACGTGGTCGGGGAGGGGCGCGTGATCTTCTACGACGGCGACGACCAGCTGACGGGCGAGCGCGTCGAGTACAACGTGAAGACCGGCACCGGCGTCGTCTACCGCGGTCGGATCCTCGTCGCGCCCTCCTACCGGATCGCGGGTGAGCGCCTGGAGCGGGTCGGGGAGGGCGTCTACCGCGTCCGCCGCGGGATCTTCACGACGTGCGAGGACGGGGAGTCGCCCGCGTGGTCCTTCCGCTTCGGCTCGGCCACGGCGGACCTCGAGGACCTGATCTACGGGACGAACGCGTCCTTCTGGGCCAAGGGTGTCCCGCTGGTGCCGTTCTTCCCGTTCTTCGCCGCGGCCATCCGGCGCGAGCGCCAGACCGGCTTCCTGCCGCCCGTGTTCGGGACGTCGGGCCGGCGCGGGTTCTTCGCCGAGATTCCGTTTTTCTGGGCGATCTCGGACAGTCAGGACGCCACCCTCGGACTCGACTTCTTCGAGCGTCGTGGCGTCGGCGGCTCGGCGGAGTACCGGTACATCCTGTCGGAGCGGCAGCGCGGCGGCCTCGGTGGGTTCTGGGTGCACGAGAGCATGCAGCACGACGACGACCGGGGTTGGGGGCGGCTCGAGCACCGCTGGCAGATCGCGCCCGAGTTCCTGTTCCGTGCGGACCTCTACGGCGTGTCCGACGACGGCGTGCTCCGGCTCTACGAAGACTCGCTCCAGCGGCGGGCGGCACAGCGAGCCGAGTCGAACGTGTCCCTCACGCGGACCCTGCAGGACTGGAACTTCGTGAGCCGCGTCTTCGTCTACCAGGACCTCACCACACCGCACCCGGTCGAGCTCCAGCGGCTCCCCGAGCTGTCGATCCAGGGGGTGCGGCAGCCGCTCCCGGGACTCCCCGGCGTCCTCTACCAGGTCGATGCGAGCGCCATTTACTTCTACCGCGAGCTCGGCTCCGACGGCACGCGGGCCGACCTGCGGCCCCGGCTCTCGCGGCCGATCCCGCTCGCCGGCTACGCCACCCTGACGCCGTTCGCCGGCGGGCGCGTGACCGCCTACGACCGGACGGTCACGAGCACCGGGTTCGAGCACGACATCTTCATCGAGCACACCGACGACACGGAGCGCGTCCGGCAGCTCGCCGAGTTCGGCGCCGACCTCGAGACCCGAGCTACGCGCGTCTACGCCCTCGGTGGTGCGGGCGGCTTCGACGCGCTGCTGCACTCGATCGAGCCGCGCGTGCACTACATTCGCGTCCTCGGCAAGAACCTCTACAGCCTGCCGATCTGGGATGAGCGCGTCGACCGGGTCCCGGAGGCGAGCTGGCTCGAGTACTCGGTCACGAACCGGCTGCGGGGGCGAACCGTGAGCCCGGAGGGCACGGAGCCCGTGCGGCAGGAGCTCGCCCGGTTCACCGCGGCCCACGCGTACGACATCGAGGGCCGGCGCTGGGGGAACCTCGCGGGTGACCTCACCGTTCAGCCGACGAAGGTGCTTCGCTTCCGGGGTGATGTAAGCTACAACGTTGAGCATGGAGCCTTCGTCGCGGGGACCACAGACGTGGCCGTGACCCTGCCCGTCGTGACGGCCACCGTCGGGACGCGCTTCGATCGCCGGACGCCGTTCGTCCCGGACTGGGTCGAGATCCCGGGCACGTACAACCCGGGCCTCCCGCTCCCCGAGCGGGCCACCGTGAACTTCCTCCAGGGGAGCATTGCCGCGGAGGTCTCGAAGAACCTTACCCTCCGCGTCAGCACGAACTACGACGCGCGCACGGACACCTTCGTCGAGAGCCGATTCGGCGCCGACTTCAAGTTCCAGTGCTGGGCGCTCGTGGTCGAGTACATCAACCGGAGCCCCGAGTTCGCCGGCAAGACGGCCGACAACGAGTTCCGCTTCTCGCTCAACCTGCTCGGCGTCGGAGGCGTGCTGTCGACGCGGCTCGGTGCGAGCGAGTCCGGAGCCCGCCTCAAGTGATCCCCTTCATCGACCTGACCCGCCAGCACGCGGGACTCCGCACAGAGCTCCTCGCGGCGATGGCCCGCGTGCTCGACCGGAGCCAGTTCATCCTGGGCGACGAAGGCCGCGCGCTCGAGCACGAGGTCGCCGTCGCGTGCGGCGTCCGCCATGCGGTCGGCGTCGCGTCCGGCACCGACGCGCTCCGCCTGGCCCTGGTGGCGCTCGACGTCGGGCCCGGTGACGAGGTCTTGACGCCCGCGTTCTCCTTCGTCGCCTCGGCCTCGACCATCGTGATGGCGGGTGCCACACCGGTCTTCGTCGACATCGATCCCGCCACCTACACGCTCGACGTCCCGGCGGCGGAGCGCGCGCTGACGCCCCGGACGCGAGCGATCCTCCCCGTGCACCTCTACGGCCACCCCGCGCCGATGGACGCGATCGTGGCCCTCGCGCGGCGGCACGGGCTCGCCGTCCTCGAGGACGCGGCGCAGGCCATCGGCGCGACGTGGGCCGGGAAACCAGTTGGGAACTGGGGAGACGCGGCGTGCGTCTCGTTCTATCCGACGAAGAACGTCGGCGCGTGCGGCGACGGGGGGATGGTGCTCACCGACCGCGACGACGTCGCGGAGCGCCTGCGGCGCCTCAGGCACCACGGCGACGGCGGCCGCTACCGCCACGTGGAGCTCGGCTACTCGAGCCGGCTCGACGAGCTCCAGGCGGCCGTCCTCCGCGTGAAGCTCGAGCGGCTCGGGGAGTGGACGGAGCGCCGACGACGGGTCGCGGCCCGGTATCGCGAGCTCCTCACCGACCTGCCGCTCGGGCTCCCGGTGGAGCGTCGACAGGCACGGCACGTCTATCACCTCTTCACCGTCCGCCACGCGCAACGCGACGCGCTCGCCAAGGCGCTCACCGATCTCGGCGTGGGGACCGCGGTGCACTATCCCCTCACCGTGCCGAATCAGCCCCTGTTCGGCGGGGACGAGCGCCGCTTCCCCGAGGCCTGGCGAGCCGCCCGCGAGGTGCTGTCCCTGCCGTGCTTCGCGGAATTGACCGACGCCGAGGTCGACGCCGTCGCCGCCGCCGTGCGAAAGGCGTGCGAGCGGATATGACGTCCACGGCGGAGGCGCTCAAGCAGCGACTCGCGGCGACGCCGATCGTCGGCCTCATCGGGCTCGGCTACGTGGGCCTGCCGCTGGCCGTGGCGTTCGCCGAGTCAGGGGCGACCGTGATCGGCCTGGACGTCGATCCCACGCGAGTGGCGCGCGTCCGTGCGGGCGAGAGCTTCGTCGAGGACGTGCCGACCAGCACCCTCGCCGGTCTGGTGACGGCGGGGCGCCTCACCGCCACCGACGACGTCGCCGCCCTCAAGGACGTCGACGCGATCCTGATCTGCGTCCCCACGCCCCTCGGCAAGTCGAAGGAGCCCGATATCTCCTACATCGTGAGCGCCGCCGACGCGGTCGCCGGCGTGATCCGACGCGGCCAGCTCGTCGTGCTCGAGTCGACGACCTACCCGGGCACGACGCAGGAGATCCTGCTGCCGCGCTTCCAGGCCCGCGGGCTCAGGGCCGGGGAGGACTTCTTCCTCGCGTTCTCGCCCGAGCGCATCGACCCGGGGAACCGCCGCTACACGCTGCGGGAGATCCCCAAGGTGGTCGGCGGCCTCACGCCGGCGTGCCGGGAGCTGGCGGCGACGCTCTACGCGCGCATCACGCGGCAGGTCGTCCCGGTGTCCGGGCCGGAGACGGCCGAGATGGTCAAGCTGTTCGAGAACACCTTCCGCTCGGTCAACATCGCCCTGGTGAACGAGTTCGCGATCATGTGCCGCCGCCTCGGCATCTCGGTGTGGGAGGTGATCGGCGCCGCCGCGACGAAGCCGTTCGGCTTCATGCCCTTCTACCCCGGGCCGGGCCTCGGCGGGCATTGCCTGCCGAGCGATCCCCACTACCTCTCGTGGCGGGTGCGCCTCGAGGGCTACGAGCCGCGCTTCATCGCGTTTGCCGACGAGATCAACCGCCAGATGCCGACGTACGTCGTGCAGCTCATCACCGACGCGCTCAACGAGCGTGGCCGCGCGGTCCGTGGCGCACGCATCCTCGCCCTCGGCGTGGCCTACAAGGCGAACGTCGCCGACACGCGCGACTCGCCCGCGATCGAGATCCTCCAGACCCTCCTCACGAAGGGCGCCGCGGCCGTCTACCACGACCCGTTCGTGCCGTCGCTCACGCTCGAGCGCACGACGCTCGAGTCGATCGCCTGGCGCGACGCCGATCTCGCGGGTCGCGACGTGGTGCTGATCCTCACGCCGCACAACGGGTACGACTGGGGGGCGATCGTGCGGGAGGCGCGCCTCGTGATCGACACCCGCAACGCGACCGCGGACGTTCTGCCCGCCCCACACGTCATCCGTTTGTAGCCGGGCGGCGCGGGCCGCCGGGCCGTCCCGGGTGCGCGGCTGGGGTAGAATGGCGGCGTGAGAAACCACGTCGCGATCCGCTCGTCGGCTGCGCGCCGTTCGCGTCGGGACTGACGTGACCGGCGCCGTCCGTGTGCGCTTCGCGCCGAGCCCGACGGGACACCTGCACGTCGGCGGCGCGCGCACCGCGCTGTTCAACTGGCTCTACGCGCGCCACCACCGCGGCGCCTTCGTCCTCCGGATCGAGGACACCGACCGCTCCCGCTCGACCGACGCGAACGTCGCCGCGATCCTCGAGGCGCTCGAGTGGCTCGGCCTTCCCTGGGACGAGGGGCCGCCGACGCCCGGCTATCGCCAGAGCGAGCGGCTCGCGACCTACCGCGAGCACGCCGAGCGGCTCTTCGCCACCGGCCGCGCCTACTACTGCGACTGCGCGCCCGTGGAGCTGGAGCGCGAGCGCCGGGCCGCGCAGGCGCGCAAGGAGACCTTCCGGTACTCGGGACGGTGTCGCGCGCGCGGCCTCGCCGCGGGCGCGCTCCGCCTCAGGATCCCGGACGAGGGCGCGACGGTCGTGAACGACCTGATCCACGGCCCGGTGACGTTCGACCACAGCCAGCTCGACGACTGGATCCTCGTCCGCACCGAGGGGACGCCCACGTACAACTTCTGCGTGGTCGTCGACGACGTGACGATGCGGATCACCCACGTGATCCGCGGGAACGACCACCTGCCGAACACGCCGAAGCAGATCCTCTGCTACGAAGCCCTCGGTTACCCCATCCCCGAGATGGCGCACGTCTCGATGATTCTGGGACCGGACCGGAGCCGGCTCTCGAAGCGCCACGGCGCGACCTCCGTCCAGGCGTTCCGTGACGCGGGAATTCCCGCCGAGGCGATGGTCAACTACCTGGCCCGTCTGGGCTGGTCCCACGGCGACCAGGAGATCTTCACGCGGGAGGAGCTGATCGAGCTCTTCGACATCAAGGACGTCGCCTCCTCCGGCGCCGTCTTCGACCACGCGAAGCTCGAGTGGCTCTCGCACCAGTGCATCAAGCGGATGGACGCGGACGAGCTCGCCGCGTCGGTGGCGCCGTTCTTCCCGGCGGTCGGACTCGACGGGCCCCGCGACCGTGCGTACGTCGCGCGCGTGCTGCCGACCCTCAAGGAGCGCGGAAAGACGTTCCGCGAACTGCTCGAGGTCGGCCGCTTCTACTTCGAGCGCCCGCGTGACTACGCGCGCGAGGCGGCGGACACGTACTTCACCGAGGCGGGTGCGGGGCGGCTCGCGGCGATCGTCGCCCGGCTCGAGACGCTGCCGAGCTTCACCCCCGACGCGCTCGAGTGCCTGTACCGCGACCTGGGCGCGGAGCTCGGGCTCAAGCTCGTCGACCTGGCCCAGCTCACCCGCCTGGCGCTCACCGGGGGCACGGCGTCGCCGCCCCTCTTCGAGGTCCTCGCCCTGCTGGGGCGCGAGGAGGCGCTCGCGCGCCTTCGCGCGGCCCAGGACTGGATCGCCGCGCGGAGGCGTCGGTGAGGCTTCTGCTGGTGCGCCACGGCCAGTCGGAGTGGAATCGGGTGCGGCGCTTCCAGGGCGCCAACGACGTCGGGCTCTCCGACACCGGGCGCGCCCAGGCCGAGGCGCTGGGGCGCGCGGTTCGGCGTGGCTATCGCGTGGCCGCGGCGTACGTGAGCCCGATGCGCCGCGCGCTGGAGACGGCCGCGATCGCGCTCGCGGGGACCGCGATCCCGCGGACACCGTTGCCGGACCTCCGCGAGCTCTCACTCGGGGAGTGGGAGGGACGCACGGTGGACGAGGTCCGCGCCCTCGACGGGGACCCGTACCACGCGTGGGTCCGCGCGCCGCTCGATTGCCCGCCGCCCGGTGGCGAAGCGCTCCCGGAGGTCTCGGCCCGGGTGGGGCGCGCCATCGAGCGGATCGGCGCCAGCCATCGGAACGGCGACGACGTGCTGGTCGTCGCCCACGGCGGCGTGATCAGCGTCTACCTCTGCCATCTGCTGGGCGTCTCGCTCAACGCGCTCTGGCGGCTCCGCATCGACAACGGCTCGCTGTCGATCGCGGAGCCCCCGCGGCTCGTGTGCGTCAACGACACCGCCCATCTCCCGCCGATCCCGCGCTCCATGTGGTTCGAGACGTCGAGGGTGGGGGACGCCCCACGCTCAGGGCAGCCCACGTCGCTCGGCGCGCCCCCCGCCCCCGACGGAGGTCGTGCGTCATGATGGTGTTGCTCGCGCTGTTTGGCGGGATGGCGCTCCTGCTCTACGGCATCCGCCTGAGCGGGGAGGCACTCCAGCGGGCGTTCGGCGGTCGGTTGCGGAGCCTGTTGACCGGGCTCTCGCGCAACCGGGTCCTCGCCGTCGTCTCGGGCGCGGCCATCACCGCGATCATCCAGTCCTCGGCGGCCACGACGCTCATGCTGATCGGCTTCGTCGCCGCGGGCCTCATGACGTTCCGCCAGACGCTCGGGGTGATCCTGGGCGCCGACATCGGCACGACGTTCACGGTGCAGCTCATCGCCTTCCGCGTCACCGACTACTCGCCGCTGCTCGTCGGCCTCGGCTTCACGACGACGTTCGTCGCCCGGCGGCGGGTGCTGAAGGACGTCGGGCAGGCCCTCCTCGGGCTCGGCCTCCTGTTCCTCGGGCTCAAGCTGATCCTCGACAACGCCGGAACGCTCAAGGCGAGCCCCCTCGCGGTCGACCTCCTCGACGCGATCGCGGGCAACCCCGTGCTCGGCGTCCTCGTCGGCGCGGCGTTCAGCGCGCTGGTGACGTCGTCGGCCGCGACCCTCGGACTCGCGCTCGCCTTCGCCCACCAGGGGCTGCTGAGCCTCCTCGGGGCCGTCGCGGTCGTGCTCGGCGCGAACATCGGCACCTGCGTCACCGCGCTCACGGCGTCGATCGGCGCGGGCGCCGAGGCCAAGCGCGTGGCCGTCGCCCACATCGCCTTCAAGCTCCTCGGGGTCGCGCTCGTCTTCCCGTTCCTCGGCCCCTTCACCACCGTGGTGGCGAGCACCGCCGCGGAGCCCGCGCGCCAGATCGCGAACGCCCACACGCTCTTCAACATCGGCATCAGCCTCGTGTTCCTGCCCTTCACCCCGTGGGCGTCGCGCGCGATCGAATCGCTCGTGCCGGACGCCCAGGAGGGCGACAGCCCGTTCCGCGCTCGCTACCTGGACGAGCGGGCCCTCGAGCAGCCGGCCCTGGCCTTCGGCCAGGCGACCCGCGAGGCGCTCCGGATGGCGGACGTGGTGCAGGCGATGCTCCGCGACGTGTCGGTGGTGTTCGCGAGCGACAACGCGGAGCTCCTCGAGGACGTGTCGCGGCGCGACGACCAGGTCGACTTCCTCGAGCGCGAGATCAAGCTCTTCCTCACCCGCCTCGGTCGCGCGGCGATGGGCCCGGACCTCTCGCGCAAGGAGATCGCGCTGATCTCCTTCATCGGCAACCTCGAGAACATCGGTGACATCATCGACAAGAACCTGATGGAGCTCGCCCGGAAGAAGCTCTACCAGGGACGGCGGTTCTCCGACGCGGGCTGGGCGGAGATCCAGGAGTTCCACGGATTGGTCGGAAAGAACCTCGAGCGGGCCATCGCCGCCTTCGCCGCCAACGACCGCGGGCTGGCGCAGGAAGTCCTCGACCAGCGCCCCGTGGTCCGGCACCGCGAGCGGGATCTGCGCGAGTCCCACCTCGGACGGCTGCGCGCCGGCCTCGCCGAGTCCATCGAGACGTCGGAGATCCACCTGGATGTCCTGACGAACCTGAAACGCGTCAGCTCGCACGTCTCGGCGCTTGCGATCTCGATCCTTGAGGAGGTCTGAGATGAAAAAGATCGAGGCTATCATCAAGCCGTTCAAGCTGGACGACGTGAAGGAGGCGCTGACGGAGCTCGGCGTCGTCGGCATGACCGTGACCGAGGTGCGCGGCTTCGGCCGGCAGAAGGGCCACACCGAGCTCTACCGTGGCTCCGAATACACCGTGGACTTTCTCCCGAAGGTGAAGATCGAGGTCGTCGTCGCCGACAGCCTGGTGGACAAGGTCGTCGCGACCATCGTCGGCGCCGCAAAGACGGGCTCCATCGGCGACGGGAAGGTGTTCGTGCTCCCGATCAACGAGTCGATCCGCATCCGGACCGGAGAGACGGGCGAGTCGGCCGTCTGAACCCCACCGAGCGGGACTTCCGCCGGCTCGGATTCGCCGATCCGGCCGCCGCGCTGGCGAATTTCGACGGCCTCACGCCGACCCCGCGGGACGCGGAGCTGCTGGCGCCGACCGTCCCGCGGCTCCTCGCCGCCCTCGAGGCCGCGCCCGATCCCGACATGGCGCTCAACAACCTGGAGCGCCATGCGGTCGTGGTCGACCGGTCCGTCCTCTACGCGACGCTCGCCCAGCACCCCGGCGCGCTGCCCCTGCTCGTGCGCGTCCTCGGCTCGAGCCAGTTCCTCGCCGACGCGCTCCGCCGCCGGCCGCAGGCACTCGCCTGGCTCCTCGAGCCGCGCACGATGCGGGTCTGGCTGCCGGAGGACCTCGCGGCAGAGCTCGCCCAGGCCCTCGCCCCCTTCGAGACGCGCGAGGCGCGGATGCGAGGGCTGCGCCGCGTGAAGTACCGCCACCTGCTGCGCATCGGCGCGCGAGACCTTCTGGGTGACGCCGACCTCGCCGTGACGACCGCGGAGCTGGCGCACCTCGCCGACGCGTGCCTCGCCGAAGCGCTCGCGTTCGCCGAGGCCGCGGCGCGCGTCGCGTACGGCGCGCCGCGCGACGCGACCGGGGCGGAGACCGGCGTGGCGGTCGTCGCGATGGGGAAGCTCGGCGGCGAGGAGCTCAACTACTCGTCCGACATCGACCTCATGTTCGCCTACGGGGCCGACGGCGAGACGACGGGCGGCCGCCACGGCCGCGTCCCCAACGGCGAGTACTTCGCGCGCGTCTGCCGGGGGGTCGTGGCGTTCCTCGAGGAGGTCACGGACGAGGGCTACGCGTTCCGCGTCGACCTGCGCCTCCGGCCCGAGGGGCGGATGGGCGCCGTCGTCCTGTCGCTCGACCGGTACCGCGACTATTACCGGGACCGCGCCGAGCTCTGGGAGCGCCAGGCGCTCATCAAGGCGCGCGTCGCGGCCGGCGACCTCCGCGTGGGGGCGCGCTTCATGGAGCTGGCGCGCGAGGCCGTCTACCGGCCGGGCCTCGACGCTCGGATCGTCCCGGCGATCCGCGCGATGAAGGGGCAGATCGACCGGACGCTCATCGAGGCGGGCCGCACGGCGACCAACGTCAAGCTCGGGCGCGGCGGGATCCGTGAGGTCGAGTTCCTCGTCCAGGCGCTCCAGCTCCTCTACGGCGGCGAGGACGCGTGGCTGCGTGAGCGCAACACGCTGAAGGCGACCTTCCGACTGACCGAGCGCGGGTACCTGGTCCCCGACCTCGGCCGGATGCTCTCGGAGGCGTACGTGCACTTGCGGACCGTGGAGCATCGGCTGCAGATCCTCCACGAGTTCCAGACCCACACGCTGCCGGCGTCGCCGCTCGAGCTCGGGCGGCTCGCCCGGCGTGTCGGCTTCGTCGGGCCGCCGGCCTCCGCGGCGCGCGCGTTCCGGGCGCGACACCGCCAGATCACCGCCGCCGTGCACCGCGCCTTCCGCGCGTTCTTTGGAGCGGGGTCCGCGAGGCGGGAAGACTCCGTGAGTGGCCTGACCCAGGCGCGACCCGGCTCCGTTGGAGCGGGGGCCGCGAGGCCGGGAGGCTCCGTGGGTGGCCTGACCCAGGCGCGCCGCGGCTCCGTTGGAGCGGGGGCCGCGAGGCCGGAAGACTCCGTGGGTGGCCTGAGCAAGGCGCGCCGCGGCTCCGTCCGGCCAACGCCGTCACGTCAGGGTGGAGCGAGGCCGGGGCGCGCCCGGGGCGGCCCGCAAAAGGCACGGCGTGGCGCGGTTCGGCGGCCCAGCGTCATGGCGCTCCGCGCCACGGGGTTCGCCGACCCCGAGCGCGCGCGCCACAACCTCGAGCGCATCCTCGAGGGGCGCCCGCTCGTGCCGTACGCGGGCCAGCTCCGCGCGGCGCTCGAGCGCCTCTACCCGATGCTCCTGGACGCCCTCTGGAAGAGCGCCGACCCCGACGAGGCGCTCAACCAGTTCGAGCGCTTCCTGTCGGCCGCCGGCCCGCGCGCTGGGCTCGTCGAGCTGCTCGCGGACCGCCCCGAGCTTCTCACTGGGCTCGTCCGTGTGTGTGCGGGTGGCGACCTCCTGACGCAGCTCCTCATCGCCCAGCCCGAGCTCCTCGCCTCGCTCGCGGCGCCCGAGCGGCTCCTCCGGGGCAAGGCGAGGCCGGCGTACCGCGCCGCGGTGGCCCAGGTCTTCGCCTCGGGACTCGGACCCGGGGAACGGCGGGACCGGCTGCGCCGTGTCAAGCAGGCGGAGGAGCTGACGATCGTGTGGCGGTACCTCTCCGGCCTGACGACGATCGAGGCCTACGCGCGCGAGATGACGGCGCTCGCCGAAGCCGTGCTGGCGGCGGGCTGGCTCCTGACGCTCGAGCCGCTCGTCGCACGCCACGGCGTGCCAAGAGACGCCGAGGGGCGGTTCATCCCCGCCGTCGTCGTGGGGCTCGGCAAGCTCGGCGGTCGCGAGCTTTGCACGGGCTCGGACCTCGACATCTTCGTCGTGACGGGGGACGAGGGACGGACGGACGGCGGCGATCCGATCGACGCCTCGTGGTTCTACAGCCTCGCGGCGGAGCGCGCGGCGAGCGCGCTCGGCGACATCACCGCCGCGGGCGTCGCGTTCCCCGTGGACCTCCGGCTCCGGCCCGGTAGCAAGGGGAGCGGCTTCGCGTCGAGCGTCGCCGCCCTCGAGCGCTACTATGCGGAGTACGGGGACCTCTGGGAGCGCCAGACGCTGACGCGCGCGCGGCTCGTCCTGGGGGACCCCGGGCTCGCGCGGCGCGTGCGCGCCGCCCTCCGCCGGGTCGTGTACGGGACACCGCTGCCGCGCGCGCAGCTGAAGGAGATCGCCGAGGTGCGCAAGCGCATGGAGGTCGAGCTCGGCCGGGAGACGCGCGGTCGCTCGAACGTCAAGTACGGGCGGGGCGGGCTCGTGGACGTCGAGTTCCTCACGCAGGCGCTCCAGCTCGTCCACGGCGGGGACCGCGTCGAGGCGCGCGCCCCGGCCACCGCCGCCGCGCTTCGCGGGCTCGCCCGGGCCGGCGCCCTCCCGCCGGCGCGCGCCGCCGAGCTCGCCGACCACCACCGGTTCCTCCGCCGCGTCTGGGCCGCGTTGCGCTTGCTCGGCGCGCGGCCGAGCGACACGCTCGAGCTGGCCGGGCCGATGCCCGCGCGCGTCGCGAGCGCGCTCGGCTTCCCGTCGCGCCAGGCGTTCCTCGACGCCTACGGCGCGTGCAGGGAAGCGGTCCGGGCGGCGTACCTCGAGTCCATGGCGTGAGGAGTCGAGGCCGGTTGCCCGAACGCGGCAGCGTGCTCGGGATCGACGTCGGCTACAGCGCGCGCCGGAAGACGACCGGGTTCTGCGGGCTCGCGTGGGACGCTCGCGCGGTCCGCTGGACGTGTCACAACGCGGGCCGCGACGAGCCCGACCGTCGCGACGTGCTCCGACGCGTGCTGCCCGACCGCGAGGTCGAGCTCAGCGCCGTGGCGATCGACGGGCCGCTCCTTCCCCGGCTCGACCCGACGCCGCGCTATCGCTGCGCCGAGAGCCTGCTGAGTCGCGGCGCGTTCGCGCGCCGCGGAAAGCCGGGCCCGACGAACGGGGGAAGCGGCCGGGACCTGCACGCCCACGCGACACGGCTCGCCAACTTTGTCTTGCGCGAGTGCCGCGTCAGGCCGGCGGCGCACGTGCCCGCGATCCACGCGCGGGCGATCGTCGAGGCGTTCCCGAATCTCTTCCTGGGCGTGCTCTGCGACGAGGCGGATTACCCGCGAGCGGCCCGGCGGCGACGGAAGTGGACCGACACGCTTTACAATTGGCCTCCAGGCGACCCCGTGATCCCGCGAAAGCTCCGGAGGCTCGTCGAATCGCTCGTCCCCCGGCGTGCGATCGAGGGGGAGCTCTGCCTCGACGACCACGAGGAGGTCGCGAGCTTCGTGTGCGCGCTGACCGCGCTCTCGGTCGCGGCGAATCGGTTCGTCGCGGTGGGGTGCGACCGCGACGGCTGTATCGTGCTCTCCCTCCGCGAGCTGTGGGGGCGCGGAGCGCCGTCCTCCGTGCCATGGGCGGAGCGCGAGCTCCGAGCCAATCTCGCGCGCGTCGCCGCCGACGTTCCACACTGCGAGCCCGCGGTCTACGAGGACGGCGACCGGTGGAGCCTGGCGTGAAGACGCTCTACGTGGTCGACGGTCACTCGCAGCTCTTCCGCGCCTACCACGCGGTCGGCTACCTCTCGACCTCCAAGGGGATCCCGACGCAGGCGGTGCTGATCCTCAGCACGATGCTCTGGAAGCTCTGCCGCGAGGAGCAGCCCGACTACCTCGCGGTCGCCTGGGACCCCCCCGGGCCCACGTTCAGGGACGCGCTCTCCGCCGAGTACAAGGCGACCCGCGCGGCGATGCCCGACGACCTCGTTCGGCAGCTCCCCTACGTCAAGCGCCTGTTCGAGGCGCTCCGGATCCCGGTGATCGAGGTCGCGGGCTTCGAGGCCGACGACGTCCTCGCCACCCTCGTCGCCCGCGCCCTCGCGCGGCCCGACCTCGAGGTCGTGATCGTCACCGGTGACAAGGATCTCCTCCAGCTCGTCGGCCCGCGCGTGCGCGTCCTCTCCGTCTCGGGCCGCACCGGGGAGCCCGTCCTGTACGACGAGGCGAAGGTGCGCGAGCGGTGGGGCGTCGAGCCCGGGCAAATCGCCGACGTGCTGGCGCTCATGGGTGACGCGATCGACAACATCAAGGGCGTTCACGGGGTGGGGGAGAAAACGGCCGTGAAGCTCATCGGCCAGTTCGGCTCGGTCGAGCGACTCTACGAGAACCTGCCGCTCGTCCCCGGCAAGCTGCGCGAGACGCTCGCCACCGGGCGCAAGGACGCGTTCCTCTCCCGCGAGCTGGCGACGCTCAACCGGGACGTGCCGCTCGCGTTCGACCTCGAGACGGCCCGCCGGCGCGAGCCCGACTGGACGAAGCTTCGGGCCCTCTGGATGGAGCTCGAGTTCACGCGGCTCCTGAAAGACCTCCCGGCACCGGTCGCCGCCGTCAGCGGGGCGCCCGTCACCGTCCTCCCGGATCGCGCCGCGGTCGCGGCGTGGCTCGCCTCCCTCCCCGCCGGCGCGCCGCTCGCCCTCGACTGGGCGGGCAACGCCCGGCCACCGGACCCGCGCCTCGCGGGGATCGCCGTCTTCCATCCGGCCGCCGGGGCCGCGCGGGTCCCGTCGCCCGACGCCGTCCCGCTCGGCGACCTTGAAGTCCGGGTTCACGACGCGAAGCCGCTCGTCGAGGCGTGGCTCGCCCACGGGGTGGCGCTCCCGCCGATCCAGGACAGTGCGGTCGCCGCGTATCTCCTCAATCCGGCCCGCTCGGCGTACCGCCTCGAGGAGCTGTGCCTCGAAGCGTTCGGCGAGTGCCCGCCCCCGCTTCCGGCGCCGGCGGCGGTGGGTGCCGGGGCAGGCTCCTCCGCTCGGGACGACACTCGCTCGGAGCCCGCCCCGGCACCCGCCGGAGACGACGCGGAGCTGGGGCGGGTGCTCGCGGAGCGCGCGAGGTGGGTCCATCGCTACTGGGAGCACGTGGCGGCGGAGCTCCGGGACAAGGAGCTCTGGAAGGTCTACGAGGAGATCGAGCGCCCGCTCGTGCCGGTGCTCGCGCGCATGGAGCGCCACGGCATCCGCGTCGATCCCGCGCGGCTCGAGGCGTTCGCGAAGGAGCTCGAGCGGAGCCTCGACAACCTGACGCGGGAGATCTGGCAGCTCGCCGGCGAGGAGTTCACGATCGCGTCGCCGAAGCAGCTCGCGCACATCCTCTTCGAGAAGCTCGGGCTGCCCGCGCTCCGCCGCACGAAGACGGGCTACTCGACCGACGCCGACGTCCTCACCGAGCTCGCGCTCGGCCACCCGCTGCCCGCGAAGATCCTCGAGCATCGGACGCTGGCCAAGCTCAAGGGGACCTACGCCGACACCCTGCCGGCGCTCATCGACCCGCGCACCGGGCGCATCCACACGACGTTCAACCAGCTCGTGGCCACGACGGGGCGGCTCTCCTCGCAGGACCCGAACCTCATGAACATCCCGATCCGGACCGAGCTCGGCCGGCGGATCCGTGCCGCGTTCATCCCGGCGGCGGGCTGGCGGTTCGTCGCCGCCGACTACTCGCAGATCGAACTCCGAATCCTCGCGCATCTGTCCGGCGATCCCGCGATCATCGAGGCCTTCCGGCGGGGCGAGGACATCCACACGCGCACGGCGTCGGAAGTGTTCAGGCTCCCCCCCGCGGAGGTCACACCGCTCCAGCGGACGATCGCCAAGAGCGCCAACTTCGCGATCCTGTACGGCGTCTCGGCCTTCGGCCTCTCGCAGGCGACGAAGATCGACCAGAAGGCGGCCCAGCGCTACATCGACGACTACTTTGCGGCCCACCCCCGCGTGCGCGCGTTCATCGACGCGACGCTGGCGTTCGGGCGCGAGCACGGCTTCGTCACCACGCTGCTGGGCCGCCGCCGGTACCTGCCCGACCTCAGGAGCGCGAACCCCATCGCGCGCAACGCGGCCGAGCGCATGGCCATGAACGCGCCGGTCCAGGGCACCGCGAGCGACATGATCAAGATCGCGATGGTGCGGATGCAGGCGGCGCTCGAGGCGCGCCGCCTGCGCGCGCGGATGCTGCTGCAGGTCCACGACGAGCTCCTCTTCGAGGCGCCGCCCGAGGAGGTCGCCGCCGTCGAGGCGCTCGCGCGGGAAATCATGGAATTGGCGCTGCCGCTCCAGATCCCCCTCGTCGTCGACGTGAAGTCGGGCGCGGACTGGGCGGAGGTATGACGCGGAGGTTCCTCCTCGTGGGGCTGACGGGGGGCATCGCGACCGGCAAATCCACCGTCGCCGAGGTCTTCCGGCGGCTCGGGTCCGTGATCATCGACGCCGACGTGCTCGCGCGCGCGGTGGTGGTCCCCGGCGAGCCCGCGTACGACGAGATCGTCGCGACGTTCGGGCGCGGGATCCTCCGGCCCGACGGGCTGCTCGACCGCCAGAAGCTCGGCGCGATCGTCTTCGCCGCTCCCGACGCGAAGAAGCGCCTCGAGGCGATCACCCACCCGCGGATCCGGGAGCGGTTTGCGCGGACGCTCGCCGAGCTCGAGGCGCGCGACTTCGCCGGCCTCGTGATCTTCGACGCCCCCGTGATGATCGAGAGCGGGAACTCCACGGCCATGGATCGCCTCGTCGTGGTCGTCACGGACGCGGCGACGCAGGCCCAGCGCCTCACGGCGCGCGACGCGCTGGGCGCCGCGGCGGCGGAGCAGCGGATGCGGAGCCAGATGCCCGTCGCGGAGAAGGCGAAGCTGGCGGACTACGTCATCGACAACTCGGGCGACCGCGAGACGACGATCGCCGAGGCGCGCCGGGTGTACGCGGCCCTCCAGGCCGACCTCAAGGCGCGGGGGCGTGCACGCGACTAGGCGGCGCGCGCTCGGCCAGCACTTCCTCCGCGACGCCGGGGTCGCCCGCGCGATCGTCGACCTCGTCGCGCCCGCGCGGGGGGACCTCGTCGTCGAGATCGGCCCCGGCGAGGGCGCGCTCACGGGCGAGCTCGCGGGCCGCGCCGGCCGCGTCGTCGCCCTCGAGATCGATCGCGGGCTCGTCGCGCGGCTGCGCGCCCGCATTCCGTCGGTCGAGGTGGTCGAGGCCGACGCGCGCGCGTGGGACTACGGCGCGCTCGCGCGTCCCCCCGGCGGGCGCGCGCTCGTCGTCGGGAATCTGCCGTACAGCGTCGGGAAGCCGATCCTGGCGGCGCTGATCGCCGCCCGGACCGCCATCGACGAGATGGCCCTCATGCTCCAGCGCGAGGTTGCCGAGCGCGTGGCGGCGCCGCCGGGCAGCAAGACGTACGGCAGCCTCTCGGTCCTCACCCAGCTCTACTGCGACGTGCGCGTCGCGCTCCGCGTCCCGCCGGGCGCGTTCCGCCCGCCGCCCGAGGTGGAGTCGGCGGTCTTGCACCTGCGCGTCCGCCCCGGGCCGTGCGTCCCCCTGGCGGACGAGCGCCGCTTTCACGCGGTCGTCCGCGCCGCGTTCGCGCAGCGGCGCAAGACGCTCGCGAACGCGCTGGCCGCCGGCCTGGGCCTGCCGCTTGAGGTGGTCCGGAAGGCGACCACAACGGCTGGGGTCGACCCCGGCCGGCGGGCGGAAACCCTCACAATTCTTGAGTTTGCAGGGCTCGCGCGCCGGCTATGATGAGGCCCATGGAGAATCGCAGCGCCGTCGTGGCGGCGCTCCTCGCCGCAAGCCTGACCTCACTCGCGGCGTCGGCGCGCCTCTACCTCTGGCCGGACGCGCCGGGCCCGGTGCTGCTGTCGCCGCCCCCGCCGCTCGCGATCCCGCCCACGGCCCCGGCCGCGACCCGCAGCGTCGAGATCAGGCCCGGCGACAACTTCGCGGGCGCGCTCATGAGCGCGGGCCTCCGCGCGCGCATGGCCGCCGAGCTCGCGACCCTCTTCGCGAAGAACGGCGCGGAGCTCCGGAAGCTCCGGCCCGGCAGCAGGCTCGAGGTCACGTGGAACTTCCGCCGCGAGCCGATCGAGGTCCGCTACGCCCCGAGCCCCTGGGTGCGCTTCGCGGCCGCACGCGAGGATGGAAGCTGGGGGATCACGCGTGCGGAGACCGAGCCCGACGTGCGCGTCGCGGCGGTGCACGGTGAGGTGAAGAGCTCGCTCTTCGAGGCGATCGACGACGTGGGTGAGTCCCCACAGCTCGTGATGGCGCTGGTCAACATCTTCGAGTGGGACTTCGACTTCACCGCCGACACCCGGACGGGGGACCGCTTCCGTCTCCTGGTCGAGAAGCGCTACGCGGGCGACCGCTTCGTGAACTACGGCCGGATCCGCGTCGCTCAGTACGTGAGCAACGGTCGCGTCATCTCGGGCGTCGGGTTCGCGGCGGGCGGCGAGGGCCGCTACAGTTTCTACGACCCCGAGGGGCGCTCGCTCAAGAAGAGCTTCCTCAAGTCGCCCCTCGAGTTCTCGCGCATCACGTCGAGGTTCACGTACGCGCGCCCCCACCCGATTCTGGGCGGCACGCTGCCCCACCTCGCCGTTGACTACGCCGCGCCGCCGGGCACGCCGGTCCGGGCGGTCGCCGACGGGACCGTGTCCCACGCCGGATGGGACGGCGGCTACGGCCTCGCGGTGCGGGTCCGCCACCGCTCGGGGTACCAGACCCTCTACGCCCATCTCTCCCGGTTCGGCCACGACGTCCGTGCGGGGACGCGGGTGAACCAGCGGCAAGTGATCGGCTACGTGGGCTCGACCGGGTTGAGCACCGGGCCGCATCTCCACTACGAGGTGATCAAGGGCGGCCGACGCGTCAATCCGCTCGGTGAGAAGTTCATCCCCGGCGACCCCATCCCGCGCGCCGAGCGGACGGAGTTCGAACGCTACACCCGCGCCCTCCTCGAGCGCCTGGAGGCCGAGGCCGCGTTCTAGAGCCTCGGAGCGGGGCGTCGACGCCCCGAGGAAGTTCCGGCCCGCTCACCCCGGTGCTACCATAGAGCCGCTCGACCGAAAGGAGTCTCCGTGGAGCCTCTGAGCGAGCCGACCGTCCGGCTGATCCCCCTGGGCGGGCTCGGCGAGATCGGCCTCAACATGATGCTCGTCGAGTCCGGCGACGATCTCATCGCGGTCGACTGCGGGCTCATGTTCCCCGACGCCGACGAATTGCCCGGCATCGACCGCGTGATCCCCGACTTCACCTACGCGCTCGCCAAGCGGGACGGCTTCCGCGCCGTCTTCCTGACCCACGGCCACGAGGACCATATCGGCGCGCTGCCCTACCTGCTCGGGCAGGCGCGCGTACCCGTCTTCGGCACGCCGCTGACGCTCGCGCTGGTCGCCGAGCGGCTCCGCGAGCACGGGCTCGACGAGGGTGCCGATCTTCGGGCGATCCGGCCGCGCGACCGCATCGAGATCGGCCCGTTCATCGTCGAGCCGATCCGTGTCACGCACTCGATCGCGGACGGCGTCGGCCTCGCGATCGGGACGCCGGTCGGCACGCTCGTGCACACGGGAGACTTCAAGCTCGATCCGAGCCCGCTCGACGGCGAGACGCCCGACTACCGGCGGTTCGCCGAGCTCGGCGCCGAGGGCGTGCTCGTGCTCTGCTCCGACTCCACGAACGTCGACCGGCCCGGCCACACGCGCTCGGAGGTGGAGGTCGGGCGGGCGCTCGCGGAGCGGTTTGCGCGCGCGCCCGGGCGCATCATCGTCGCGACCTTCGCGTCGCACATCCACCGGATCCAGCAGGTCCTCACGCTCGCCGCGACCCAGGGGCGGCGGGTCGCGCTCCTCGGCATGAGCATGCAGAAGAACGTCGCGATCGCCGCCGAGCTCGGCTACCTCGGGGTCCCGGCCGACCTCCTGGTGCCGCTCGAGGAGCTCGCCTCGCTCGAGCCCGCGCGCCAGGTGATCCTCTCGACGGGGAGCCAGGGCGAGCCCAACTCGGCGCTCGCGCTCATGGCCGCGGCCGAGCACAAGTACGTGCAGGTGCAGCCCGGCGACCTCGTGATCATCTCGGCGCGCGTGATCCCGGGCAACGAGCGGACGATCGGCCGCGTGGTCAACGCCCTGTATCGCCTGGGCGCCGAGGTCCTCTACGAGGACAACGCCTTCGTCCACGTCTCCGGCCACGCGAGCCAAGAGGACCTGAAGCTGATGCTGAACCTCACGCGTCCGCGCTACTTCATCCCGGTGCACGGCGAGTACCGACACCTGCTCGGCCACGCGCGGCTCGCCGAGTCGGTCGGCCTCGAGCCGGACCAGATCCTCCTGATCGAGGACGGGACCGGCGTGGAGGTGACGAAGACGACCGCGCGCGTCGTCGGCGGCTTCCCGGCCGGCCGCGTCCTCGTCGACGGCAAGTCCGTCGGCGAGATCGGCGCCGTCGTGCTCCGCGACCGCCAGCTCCTCGCCGAGGACGGCCTGATCGCGGTCTCGGTCGCCGTGAACCGCGCGGGCGCCGTCGTCGCCGGGCCCGCGATCGCCTCGCGCGGCTTCGTGTACGTCAAGGAGAACGAGGCGCTGCTCGAGGAGCTCCGGGCCGTGGTCCTGGCGGCGGTCGCCGAGGGAGACACCGAGGGCGCGTTCGACCGCGAGACCGTCGGGGCGCGCGTGCGCACGGCGGTCCGGCACTTCGTCAACCAGCGGTTTCGTCGCAAGCCCGTGGTGCTCCCGATCATCCTGGAGGTCTGATGGCGACCCTCGCCTCGAGCGGCGACCGACCCCCGCGGAGAAGCCGCCCCCGGACCGACCGCTGGCTCAGCGAGGTCAAGGGGATCCTGGCACTCGCGATCGCCGGGTTCGGTCTGATCGCGCTCGCGACGTTCGATCCCTCGCGACCGCCCGCCGGGCAGCAGAGCCCGGTGGGCCCCGTCGGCGTGTGGCTCGGCTGGGCCGCCTTCCAGTCCTTCGGGTACGCGGGCTTTCTCTTCCCGCTCCTGCTCGGGGCCTGGGGAGCCTCGGCGTTCGTGCGGCCGCCCGTGACGCGCGGTGTCCTGCCGTTCACCGGGCTCGCCGTGCTCCTCGTGAGCGCGGCGGGGCTCGTCGCGCAGGCGTCGAGCGCCTTGTCCCACGGCGCCGCGGAGCGCAACGCGACGATCGCCGGCGGCCTCGTGGGCTGGGCGGTCAGCACGGCCCTCCGCACGGGCGTCGGCAACCTCGGCGCGTGGCTCGTCCTCCTGGTCGCGCTGCCCGTGGGGGTGCTCTTCGTCACCCGCATCTCCTACGCCGCGGTCGTGCGCGTGACCTCGGCGCGGCTCGCCGAGCTGCGACGCGCACCCGTGGCCGCGCGCACGGCGGCGCCGGCGCGAATGGCCGGTGTCTCGGCGGCCGCGACGGTCGCCGAGGCGCTGCCCGAGGTCGTGGCGCCGCCCCTCGTCGTCGAGCCCAGGTCCCCGCGCGGGCGCCTGGCCGAGCAGGGGCTCGCGTGGCAGGAGACTTTCGACTTCGGCACGGGCGGAGCCGAGTCGTTCCAGCTCCCCCCGGTCGGGCTCCTCCAGGCGCCCCCGGCCACCGAGCTCCGGCGCACCCGCGAGGAGCTCCAGGACAATGCCGAGACGCTCCGGCGGAAGCTCCAGGACTTCGAGGTGGAAGGGCGCATCGTCCAGGTGAGCCCCGGCCCCATCATCACGTCGTACGAGTTCGAGCCCGCTCCGGGTATCAAAGTGAGCCAGGTCGTCAACCTGGCGGATGACCTGGGGCTCGCGCTCAAGTCGGCCTCGGTGCGGATCGTCGGGCCGATCCCCGGCCGCGGCACCGTGGCCATCGAGGTCCCGAACGGGGAGGCCGCCACCGTCTACCTCCGCGAGATCTTCGTCTCCGCGGAGTTCGCCGAGTCGAAGGGGCGGCTGCCGCTGGCGCTCGGCAAGGACGTGACCGGCCTGCCCGTCGTCGCCGACCTCACGGCGATGCCGCACCTGCTCGTGGCCGGCGCGACGGGGAGCGGCAAGTCGGTCGGGCTCAACGCGATGATCTGCTCGATCCTCTACAAGGCGACGCCGGCCGACGTGCGCTTCCTCCTGATCGACCCCAAGCGGCTCGAGCTCTCGGTCTACGAGGGCATCCCGCACCTCCTGGCGCCCGTCGTGACGGACGCGAAGGAGGCGGCGGCGCGGCTCCGCTGGATCGTCGGGAAGATGGACGAGCGCTACAAGCTGCTCCAGGCCCGCCAGGTCCGCTCGATCGAGGGCTACAACAAGGCGGTCCCCGCCGAGGAGCGGCTGCCGTGCTGGATCGTCGTCGTCGACGAGCTCGCCGACCTCATGATGGCCTCCGCGGGCGAGGTGCAGACCTCGGTCGTGAGGCTCGCGCAGATCGCCCGCGCCGTCGGCATCCACCTGATCATCGCGACCCAGCGGCCGTCCGTGGACGTCGTCACGGGGCTCATCAAGGCGAACTTCCCGACGCGGATCGCCTTCCAGGTCGCGTCCAAGGTGGATTCGCGGACCGTGCTGGACGGAAACGGAGCCGAACAACTCTTGGGACGCGGGGACATGATTTTCGTCCCGCCGGGGACGAACAGGCAGATGCGCGTACACGGCGCGTGGGTGGCCGACGAGGAGGTCCGGGCGATCTGCGACTTCCTCAAGACGCAAGGCACCGCGGTCTACGAGGAGGTCGTGTTGCCGACCGAGGAGGAGACGGCGGAGGGGGAGTCGGCCGAGCGCGACGACCTCTACTGGGACGCCGTGCACCTCGTCGTGGGCCAGCGCCAGGCGTCGATCTCGTTTCTGCAGCGCCGCATGCGGCTGGGCTACCCGAAGGCCGCCCGCTTCATCGACATGATGGAGCAGGATCGGGTCATCGGTCCCGGCGACGGCGCGAAGCCCCGCGAAATCCTGGTCGGCCCCGAGTATCTCGCCAAGCGCGGGAAGTGACCGGCGCGCGCGCCCGCTCGCTCCTCCGGGCGCTCACCGTTCTGGCGTGGCTCGACGCCACGTCGGCCGTCGCGCAGGAGGCGAAGGACGTCCTCCGCCCCTGCGCGACCGCGGATCTCGTCGGGACCTGGGAGGTCATCCGCTTCGCCGTGGTGGCCCCGGCGCGCGTGGACCGGAGCGATCCGTACTTCTACCCGTACCAGCGCTACGTCTTCTCCGCGAACGCCACGATGCGCCACGTGACGTCGAAGACGCGGATCACGCCCGCGCTCTACCGCGCCCTGCTCTCCCGGGCGGCGCCGACCGCGTGGTCCGTGGACGGCACCGGGCGTCTCGTCGTGGAGCGCCAGGGGGAGGTCGGCCCCGAGGCGGCGGCGTGCGAGGTGCTCACGCGGGAGGTGATCGATCCGCGGAGCGGCGTGGCGTCACCGCCGGGCGACGTCCTGCTCACGCAGAGGGACGACGCCAACCGGCCCATGATGCGCCACCAGCTGCGCAGGCTCGGCGTGCCCGGCGACTGACCTCTATAGGTTGTGGCGCCTCAGACCGACCGCCGTTCGAGCGCGGGCGTCGCCCGCGCGACCGATCCTGGGGGTGGCTCGGCGGGGGCGAGCGCCGTCGCCCGCCACGGCATCTCCTGGGCGAGACGCTCCAGCCCGATCTGCTGATAGGTGTTCCACAGGGCCGCGTGAGCCGCGGTGAGCGTGTCCCGGAGGGGCTCATCGTCGGGCGCGGCCTCGACGCCGCGGTTGAGACAGGCGATCGCCCGGTAGATCAGCGTGCGGCGCCGCCCGGGCTCCGACTCCTGGACCGCCCGGTCCAGAAGCGTCCGCCCGAGGCGGCGCGCGATCGCGGCGCGGTCTTCCGGAAGTTGGCGCGTCCTCGGACGCTCGGGCCGCACCGACGGCGCGGCGATGGCGACGCGCGGCGTGACTCCGCCGCGGGGCGGCGCGCTCTTCGGGCGAGGCGGCCGGACGAGCTTCAGGGTTCCGAGGATGAGGAGGCCCGAGGCGACCAGCGTCGTAAAGGCGAGGACGATTTCCTCCGTCGACAGCCACTCCACGGGCCCTATTTGACCGCCACGCGGTCGCCGCGCCAAGGAAATTCGTGCTAGGCGCGGATGCGGACCCGGTAGGTGAGCGTGGTGGCGCCGTCCTTCGGGACGGTGATCGTGTAGCGCAGCGTGTGGGCCTCGACTTTCTCCCCGGGGTGGCTCGAGGCGAGGATCTGCCAGTCACCCGGAACCGGCTCGACGACCGTCACCGTCTGCGCCTCCGACTTGTGATTGCGGAGCGTGATCTCCCACTCGACCTCCCAGAGGTTCGAGGCGAGCCTCTTCCAGTCCCTCTGGGTACGGCTGCCGACGAGGTCGAAGGCGTCGCCCATCTTGATGCGCAGTCGCTCGTCCTTGGGGGTGTGGTCGATCCAGTCCTCGCCGATGAATTGCTGGCTGCCTGACCGATCCGCCTTGTAGACGCGGATCTTCCCCTTCGGCAGCGGGACGCCGAGCCGGTGTTCCTTGCTGTTCCGGAGCTCCAGGTAGACCGCGACCTTCTGGTTCGAAATGGGCACACCGTAGGCGTTCCGATAGTAGTCCTGAGCGCCGTAGTAGATGAGCTGCTTCGTGACGGGGACCTCGTCCGACGTCAGGAGCGCGAGCTGCTTGGTCTGGTTGTCCTTGATCGTCGTCCGCCCGTCGAGCGTGTAGAGGTGGTACTCGAAGAACCCCTCGGACTGGAAGTCGCGCGAAGCCTCGGCGACCGATGCCGCCTTCGCGGCGAGATCCAGCATCCGCGCCTCACGCCGTGGGTCGCGCGCGCGGTTCACGTCCCCCGCGACGAGCTTGAGCGCGGCGTCCTTATACGTCGCGCCGCTCTGGTTGTCGATCGTGACCCAGCCCGTGAGGTCGGAGAGCGTGTCGGCGGCGTTGAGGACCATCACGTAATCCGCCTTCCACGTGATACCGCCGGTGAGATAGGACGCCTCGACCCGCTGGGGGCGGGGCGCCTGGTTGCGGAGAAGCCAGACGAGCGTCGGCTGGGCGACGAGGTTCTCCGGGAGCGCGGGCAGCACGAGGCGCCCGTACTGACCCATGTGGATCTGGCCGTTGATCTCGAAGATCGGCCCGTTGGTGGAGAGCAGGGTCGCCTCGTGGTACGTGCCGTCGCCCTGATAGAGCCGGACCTTCTTGCCGACGTACTTCTCCATGAGCTTCTGGCTCGTCAAGAGGTCGTACTCGTAGTTCTGCTCGAGGATTCGGAGGCCGGCCGGATCGGTCAGCGACTTGAGGTGGACGGTCGTCGGATCGATCCGGGCGGCGACCTCCGTGAACTGCACCTCGGTCGTCCCGGCCGGGAAGCGCGCTTCGCGCACGTCTTTCACGAGGCCGAGGTTCCCGTTGTAGATCGTCACCATCACGTCGCGCTGGTCCTCGTGCGTGACGCTCCGAGGGGTGGCCGCCCGAGCGGGGGCCTCGGTGGTGGCGAACAGCACGAGCAGCGTCAGGGCGATCGGTCGCGTCCGCATCGGTCGTTCCTCCCCGTGTGTTCGCTCGCCTCGCACGGCGGGGGCTCGAGCTGGGGCTCGCCCTGCGTCCCGCCGGCGTCGGCGTCTGTCCGGTTAGACAGGGGAGCACCGGGGAAGTTCCCGAGCGCGTGGGCGCGCGTTTCCGGAAGGGCGCTACTCGGTAATCCGAAGCGCGACGCGGACCTGGGCGGGAAGCTCGGCGGGCTCGCGGTCCGGCGTCCACGCGCCGAGCGCCGCCAGCTCGCGCGTGAACTCGCTCCAGGCCGCGCGGGGGATCGTGAGCTCGATCACCATCGCGTCGGCCCCCGCGCTTTTGGCGACCTCCGCGCCCCCGGTCCTCGCCACGAGCTCCGTGAGCCCGCGCGCGGCCGCCTCGCGGTCCGTCACGACCAGGCGGCCGGAGACGTCGGCCGCGGCCGCCGTGCGGAGCGCAGAGCGTCGCGAGGTCGCCGCGTCGGGTCTGGCGCCTTCCCTCGCTGGTTCGCGCGCCGGCGCCGCAGCGCCCACCGCGGACTCCGCCTTGCGCTCCGGCGCCGTCGCGGGCGCCGGGGCTGGCGCGGCTTTGGCGAGGTCGCGCCGTCGCGTCGCGTCGGTCGCCTCGTCGGCGAGGTCTCTGGCACGCCCCTCGCGACGCTCCCTCGTCGCGGGCTCGGACTCGGCCTTGGCCTTCTGGCCTGGCGCCCCGGTCGGTGTGGCCGGTGGCTCTTGAGATTCCGTGACTGCGGGGCTCGGGGACTCGACACGTGCGGCTCGCTGGAGCTCGGGCGCCATCTCGAGGAGGTGGGCGACCGCTACGCCGACGAGCAGGGCCGCCGCGGCCGCGAGCGGGAGTTTCACCGACCAGGGGAGCGAGAGCGCGCGCTGGAGACGCCGGTACCAGGGCGCGGGGCGCGCGGCCGCGAGCACGCGATCGGCGAAGCCCGCCGGCGCGCGCACCGGGTTCACCGACTGCAGGAGGGCGACCGTGTTCCTGAGCAACCCGAGCTCGCGGCGGCAGTCGACGCACGTCGCCACATGGGCCTCGAGTGGGCCGCGCTCGTCAGGGCCGAGCGCCTCGTCCAGCAGAGCCGAAAGGCGCGCGCGCGCCTCGTCGCAGGTCATGGCAGGAACCGCTCCAGCTTCTCCTTGAGGTCCATCCGGGCGCGGTGGAGTCTCGACCTCACCGTGCCGAGCTCCAGGTCGAGCGCCGCCGCGATCTCCTCGTACGAGAGGCCCTCGAGGTCACGGAGCACGACCACGATCCGCCGCTCCTCTGGGAGCTCGGCGATCGCGCGGTGCAGCGTCGCCTCCAGCTCGCTTCGCTCCAGCTCGTCGACAGGGGTGGCGTCGCCGCTCGCGAGGCGCGTCAGCGTCTCGTCGCCCTCCCGCGTCACCCGCCGGTCGCTTGACGCCAGGCGATTGAGACACAGACGCGACGCGATCGCGTAGAGCCAGGTCGAGAGCTTCGCGTCGCCCCGGAACGCGGCGACGGTCCGGTACACTCGTAGGAACACCTCCTGCGCGACCTCCTCCGCCTCGGTCCGGTTGCGCAGCATCCTGAGGGCCACCGAGAAGACCCGGTGCTGGTACGCGGTCACGAGCTCGTCGAAGGCCCGCGCGTCGCCCCGCCGGAGCCGGTCCACCAGGTGGGAGTCATCACTGGTCCTCCCCTCCATCAGGTTAGACCATACCGCCCGCGCCGGGTTCCCCACCGACCTAAATTCGATTGTCGCGTGGATCGGTCCGGCCACACGTTGCGGACCTGTGCGGCGCGCAACTATGATGCCGGTATCGTGGGTGTGTGGACGGTGGACCGCGACCTGCTCGCGAACGCGTCCGACGCCTTCAATGCGCGCGACATCGACAGGGCGTTGGCGGCAATGCATGCCGAGGTGGACTGGCCGAACGGGATGGAAGGCGGGTACGTCCACGGCCACGGCGCCGTGCGCGACTACTGGACCCGACAGTGGCGTCTGATCGATCCCCGTGTCGAACCGCGACGCTTCGGAATCGATGAGACCGGAAGGATCGTTGTCGATGTCCATCAGGTCATCCGTGACCGGTCAGGGAATACGGTGGCGGACCAGATGGTCCAGCACGTCTCTACGATACGGGACGGCTTGATCAGGCACATGGAGATCAGAAAATGAACGGAGTGCCGATGCATCCGGTGGTGACCTTGCTCCTTCTCTGTGTGACCGCGGTCGCCGAGATCGTTGGCTGCTACCTGCCGTATCTTTGGCTCAAGGATCGAGCGCCACTCGTGGTTCTTCTTCCGTCTGCGGCGAGTCTCGCCCTCTTCGTCTGGTTGCTTTCGCTTCATCCGGTCGCGGCGGGTCGGACCTATGCGGCGTATGGCGGGGTCTACGTTGCGACCGCCCTGTTGTGGCTCCGGCTCGCGGATGGCGTGCGTCCCGATACGTGGGACATTGCGGGTTCGGCGTTGGCCGTCGCCGGGATGTTTGTCATCATGTTTGGTCCTCGCCATGCGTGAGTAACGCGGCGGCGCGTGGTCGGCATGGCGTCCTGGGCCGTGGGCAGGCGCGCCCGTGTCAGCGTGCGATTCCGATCTCGCGCAGGTAGCGCAGGACACCGGGGTGGACGAGGTCCCCGCGCGGAGCGGCAGCGATCGTATTCGTCGCCGTCGTCTCGCGCGCCTGAGGCAGGCGCCTGGCCAGGGCCTCCGCGCCGCGGTGGAGCGCGCGGGCCAGGCGATACGCGACGTCGTCGGCGAGGGTGGGACGCGCCATGATGAAGCTCCACGAGCCGACCGACGCGAGGGGAGCGTCGAGCCCCGGGTACGCGCCGGCGGGGACGCTCATCGGCTTGAGAAACGCGTGTGTCGCCAAGATGCGCCTGATCCCGTCGGCGTCGGGTGCGAGAAACCGCGCGCCCGCGGGCCCCTGCGCGACCGCGCTGAACCCGGGCCAGCCGAGACCGCCGCCCCAGAGCGCCGCCACGCGCCCGTCGAGCACCATGGCGGGGCCGTCGCCGGCGCGGTCGAGGTAGACGGCCTGGAAGTCGCGCTCCTGATCGAACCCGAGGCCGTCGAGGACGTAGCGGGCGAGAATGACGAGCCCAGAGCCCCGTGCGCCGAAGGCGACGGGCTTGCCGCGGAGGTCGGCGATCGCGCGGTACGGGCTGTCGGCGCGGACGACGAACATGCCCGGCGTGGAGTACATGGCCGCCAGGATCATGAGATTCGCCGGCGACCGGCCGACGCCGGTGAGGGCCTCGTGGACGACCTCGCCCTGGACGAGGGCGAGGTCGAGTTGCCCCGCCTCGAGGAGCGGGACGTTCTCGGTGCTGCCTTTGGTGTTCCGCGTCTGGACCGCGAGCGTCGGGTCAGTCTCGTTGATGATGTCGGCAACGGCCGCGCCGTAGACGGGGAATCCCCCGCCCGGCGTCGCGGTCCCGAGCACGACGACGGTCTTCTCGGCCGCCCACGCGGCGCTCCCCATGAGCCACCCCCCGAGTGCCAGAGCCACGACCGCACGCGACCCACCGACCATGACCGTACGCTATCACGGCCCGCGCTATACTCCCGCCGGGAGGACCGTCGATGACGCGCCCGCTGGGGGTCGCCGCGCTCGTGCTGGCCGTGCTCGTGTCGGCGGCGCACGCGGAGCCCGTGCAGATCACGATCGCCCCGCCGGCCGAGGCGACGACGATGGATCCCGGCCGCAGCACGCAGGTGCTGACCGTCAACTACTTCGTCAACCTCTACGACACGCTCACGCGGTGGGACGCCGCGCTCCGCCTCCAGCCCGGGCTCGCGACGTCGTGGCGGAACCTGAACGACACGACCTGGGAGCTCACGCTCCGCCCGGGGGTGAAGTTCCACGACGGCTCGCCGCTCACGGCGGAGGACGTCAAGGCGACGCTCGAGCGCAATCTGCTGCCCGGCAAGACCGTCGTCCAGGCGGGGTTCGCGACGATCGAGTCCATCCAGGCCGTCACCCCGACGACCGTCCGCATCGTGACGAAGAAGCCCGACCCCCTGCTCCTCGTGCGCCTGGCCCAGATGGGCGCCCAGATCCTCCCGGCGCGCCTGACGACCGACGAGGGGGTGAAGGAGCTTGCGCGACGGCCGGTGGGCACGGGCGCGTACCGGTTCGTCGAGTGGGTGAAGGACGAGCGGCTCGTGATGGAAGCCAACCGCGACTGGTGGGGCTGGGAGGGCCGGCCGCCCGCGATCGACCGGGTGGTCTGGAAGCCGATCCCCGACGACTTCCCCCGCATCGTGGCACTCGAGAAGGGCGAGGCCGACATCATCACCAACGTCCCGCCCGACCGCCTGAAGGCGCTGGCCGAGGGCCAGAGCACGAAGATCGTCTCGACCGCCGCGACACGCACGGTCACCTTCTGGATCAACGCCACCCAGCCGCCGCTCTCCGACACGCGCGTGCGCCAGGCGCTTCACCTGGCGCTCGACGTCGACGGCCTCGTCAAGAGCCTGTACGCCGGGATGGGAAGGCCCATGAGTGGCGGTCTCGCCGACACCGACTTCGGCTACAACCCGGCGCTCAAGCCGTATCCCTACGACCCGGCGACGGCGAAGCGGCTCCTCGCCCAGGCCGGGCGCGCCGGCGGCATCGACGTGACCCTCTACGCGGGCAGCGGCACCATGGTGAACGACAAGTTCCTCCTCGAGGCGATCGCCGACAGGTGGGCGAAGGTGGGCATCCGCGCGCGGGTCGAGATGATGGAGATGGGCGCCCGCCAGCGGATGAACAACGAGCGCACCCTGCCGCCGAACAGCCTGATGCTCATCAACCCGCAGTCCACACTCCTCGACGCCGACGGCTCGCTCTGGCGCCTGTTCCACCCGAACGGCTTCGGCGGCAAGTACTGGGCGGGGAACCAGCCGGGTCAGCGCTTCCATGAGCTCATGGAGCAGGCGCGCTACTCGCTCGATCCGGCGAAGCGCAAGCAGCTCTACGCCGAGGCGACGCAGATCATCCACGAGGAGAAGCCCTGGCTCGAGCTGTTCCAGGAGGTCGTGGTCTACGGCGTGGCGAAGCGTCTCCAGTTCAAGGCGCGCCCCGACTACCGGCTGATCGTGTCGGAGATGACCGTCGGCCGGTAGCGCGCGTCAGAATCCCTTCGGGGGCGTGAAGCCGCCGATCACCTCCGCGAGCCGCCCGGCGACGTCGATCGGCGTCGCGTCCTCGAGGTACGGCCCCACGATCTGAACGCCCACGGGCAACCCGTCGCGCGTGAGTCCGATGGGTGCGGTCGTCGCCGGGAGGCCCGTCAGCGTCGCGAAGGAGATCCAGAAGAGCGCCGCGAGGCCGCCGCCGAGGAAGGAGCGCCGCGTCAGGCGCCGAGCGTCCATCGCGCGAGCCGCGCCTACTGCTTCACGGAGACGCCCCGGACCGCGAACCCGGGATTCGTTAAGGGCCTCGAACGTCGGCGTTCGTGAACCCGTCGTTCGCGGTGGCGCCGGGCGCCGAGGCGACCAGCACGACACCCGTGGTCAGCAGTGAGAGCAGCAGCCGTTTCATCGGGGGATCTCCTTTCGGTGCGTTACCGTGACGGCCCCAACCATTACGGAGCGGGATCGTAGGGCGCGGACGCATCGCTGTCAATAGGTGACCCACGCCGACAAGGTCCGCGCGAACCGCGCGAGCGTGAGCAGGACGATGCGCCCGTCGTTTCGCGCCGTCGCGCGGTCGCCGGCGGTGTTGTACCCCCAGGCGGCGAGGAAGAGCCTCGCCCCGGCGAGCGCCGGCTCGCGCTTGACGTCCTCGAGGGTGCGAAGCCGGTCTTCGACGAACCAGACGCGCGTCGGGTCGCCGCCGGCGACTAGCTCGAGGAGGGTCGTCCGCTTGGGTCGTCGCGCCTCCTTGCCGTAGACGTCGGCGTCGCCGAGCGTCAGGCCCTGACGCGCGAGGAGCGTCCGCACAAACCGCCCCTCCTTCGTGGTCACGACGACGACACGCACCGGCCCCCCGGCGAGGCGGCGCAGCCGCTCGATCACGCCCGGGTAGAAGGCGTGGCTCGCGAGCCAGCCGGTCTCGTCGTGCGCGATCCACTCGTCACGCACGCGGTCGAGCGCGGCCCCGACCGCCTCGCGCGTGGCCGCGAGATCGGCGAGCCACGCGTCGGGGCGCCAGTCCCGGAGGAGCGACGCTCGGGAGGCCCCCGCGCGCAGCGCGTGGATCAGGACCGGCATCTCCCAGCCGCTCTCCACGAGGGGCCGGAGCCGCGCGAACCGCGCGAAGAGGCCCGCGGGTGGCCGGGGCGGCGCGCCCGGACGGAGCCGCCGGTAGGCGCGCCAGGCGGACTCGAAGTACTCGCGCATCCCGTCGCAGAGCACGCCGTCGAAGTCGAGGGCCAAGATCGCGGGCGCGGCCACGCCCGCGGACTCTAGTGTAAAGTGGCTCTATGCGCAACGCGCGTGCCCTTGTCGTCGCGGGCCTCGTCCTCGCGGCTCCGTCCGCCGGGCCGGCGGCGACGCTGGACGACGTCGTCCGCGACCTCGAGGGCACGTACAGCCGCATGATCGACCTCCGCGCCGAGTTCACCCAGACGGCGTTCAACAAGAGCCTCAATCAGACGATCCCGGCGCAGGGCACGGTCTATCTCAAGAAGGGCGGCAAGCTCCGCTGGGAGTACCAGGAGCCGACGCCACAGGAGATCATCTCCGACGGCAAGAAGCTCTGGGTCTACACGCCCGCGCTGAACCAGGTCAACGTGGGCGACGCGCCCGAGGCCCTGGCGGGACCTGCGGGCAGCTTCCTCGCGGGCCTCGGGCGCCTGCGCGCCGAGTTCAGCGTCCGCTTCTTAAACCCGGCCCGACCTCAAGATACCGACGGCCACTGGGTGCTCGACCTCACCCCGAAGCAACCGCTGCCGACGCTCGCGCGCCTCGTCCTGGTCGTGGACGCGACGACGTGGGAGATCCGGCAGGCGGTCGTGTACGATCAGTTCGAGAACACGGTGACGATGCGCTTCACGAACGTCGCGATCAACTCGAGCCTGCCCGATCGGCTCTTCACGTTCGTGGCCCCGAAGGGGGTCGCCACCGTGCCGCTGCGATGAGGGAAAAACACGCCCCGCAATAGGGGAAACCCCGAATGGCGGCCGAGAATTCGTTCGACATAGCATGCAAAATCGACATGCAGGAGGTCACGAACGCCCTCGACCAGGCGCGGCGCGAGATCGAGACGCGCTACGACCTCAAGGGCTCGAAGAACGAGCTCCGGCTCGAGGCGAACGAGATCACCGTGCTCGGCGCCGACGACATGAAGCTCAAGGCGGTCGTCGACATCCTCCAGTCGCGTCTCCACAAGCGCGGCGTACCGCTCAAGGCGCTCACGTACGGCAAGGTCGAGGAGGCCTCCGGCGGGGCGCTCAAGCAGAAGATCTCGCTCCAGCAGGGGATCCCGATCGAGAAGGCGAGGGAGATCGTCCGCCTCATCAAGGACACGAAGCT
>QHSA01000089.1 GCA_003220315.1 Candidatus Rokuibacteriota bacterium | reverse complement strand
CTAGACGATAGGGGCTGGGTGTCCGGTCAGGAGTCCGCTGGGCCGGCAGGGGGTGGTGATGCTCACGAACAAGACGAAAGTCCTCCTCGTTCTCACGCAGGACGTCCTGGACCGGGCTCGGGTCTTCGCGGGGAAGGCCACGACCGCGCTCAAGCTCCCGGTGAGCCTCCAGATCGTCCTCCGGGCCCTCATCGAAGTGGGGCTGAAGCGGGATAACCACCCGGCCCTCCGCGCCAACGTTGAGGGTCAGGCCAAGGCGGTTCGCCACCTGCGGAGCGTGGCGGGTCGAGCAGGACTGAGGGGGAACTGACCGCAGAGGCGCAGGACCTGAGGATCAGTGTCGTAGCAAGGAGACGACGATGTCGAAATGGATGAGGCCGACAATCTTGGCCGCTGGGGTGGCGGTGATCCTCGGCTGCCCCCAGCAGCCGTCAGGGACGGCAGCGATGGTTGAGGACAAGACCTACGGCGACCCAGCGGTCGAGCGCGATCCGTATACGGAGGAGGGGGGAGAGGGCTGACGTTTCCGGATCGGCCCGAACCGAGGGGGATAATCTTAGTGGTAAACACAAAGACATTGAAAAGGAGAACACCATGAACACCATGCTTCGCTGGTCCCCGACCCGGCAGTTCCACTACGACGTCGACGACCTATCCGAGAGATTCTCCGGCGGCGCCACGGATGGGGCCGCTCAGCGTCCGTGGCTTCCCGCCGCGGAGGGGCGGATGGAGGATGGCACCTACGTCATCCAGCTCGCCCTGCCGGGCGTGGATTCGAAGGACGTGAAGGTGTCCGTGATGGACAAGGTCCTCACCGTCAAGGGCGAGCGCAAGGCCGATCACGACACCGCGGGCAAGGACTATTTCGTCCGCGAGGTCGCATACGGCGCGTTCGAGCGAAATTTCACCCTTCCTGAGGGCGTCGACGCCGCCCAAGTGGAGGCGAAGTACGCGAGGGGCATGCTCGAGGTGAGGATCCCCGCGCCGCAAGCCGCGACGCCGAGGACGATCGAAGTCAAGGCCGCCTGATCAGGCCGGCCGGGGCCGAAGCCGTGCCGGTGTCGACCGGCACGTGCCCCGGCCTTCGCCACAACGATGCACAGCGGCCGCCCATCCCGTTCAGCCACCAGGCGTTCCTGAAGTCAATGGCCCTTGCGCTCATCCGAGCGTTCAGCGAGCACGCCACCCAGCCTCCACCCGCCTCCTGAGCGGATCTCTCCTGCGCCGATGCGCTCCTGCACACGCTGGCGAAACGCACTTGGTGTTCAGCGAGCTTCGTAAACTATACCGCTCACGTGGTCCTTCGATTCCTGTCTCTCGAGTGATGCTCATCCCTCACTCCCGATCTGGAGTACGCTGGTCATCCTGTCGTTCCCTCGGATCGAGCTTCGGCTGCCCACGGCCACCCTTCGAGCCTTTAGCTCGCCTTGCCGTGGCACACGGCGGCCTCGTCCTCGGTCAGCCACTCCCCTTGCGCACCGGAGCACGCCAAACAGCAGTTCGAGAGGGGGGAGAGGGCTGACGTTTCCGGATCGGCCCTAACGTCTGGCCGCCAGCAACCCTCGTGCTCAGATTCGGTCCTCGGAGTTCACTGAAGGACAGGGGGTTACCCATGTCAGAGTCGGACACGCGTTCACGGTTGGCACTCATTCTCGCCGGCGGAGGACGTCAACGCGGCTTCGCCGACTGACGCGACAGATCTCGGGGGATTCACGGCCCAAGCAGTTCTGCCCGGTGCTGAGCAAAGAGACGCTGTTGGAACAGACCCTGCAGCGCGCCGCGCTGCTGGTGTTGCCTGACCGCACCCCCTCGTTGTTCGCGCTCACGAGCGCTTCTGCTCCGCCTCACCACGCTCGTGGCGACCGCACGGACGCTTTTCCTGGGAGGCGAGGTTTATCGCCGGCGATTCGTGCACAAGGGCCGGATCAGGCGATGATACTGTGCGTCAGGGTACGCGTCTCAACTCTACAGGAGGAGGCCGTCTTTATGGGCTCACACTCGAAAACCAATCGCGCGGTTCAACGACTCCGACGTCTCGCGCGCCGCCGCCGCGAAGCTGATCTGAAAAAGGAACAGCGCAGTGGGAGCGATCGTCGCTCGTCTCGATGATGGCAAAGCTCAAGCGCACGTACCAATCTCATTTCTTGATAGGAAGTTCAAGCCCATCGGCGCATGCTCGGGCGACAGCATAGCCAGCCTCTGCTTGCCCGGGCATCTTATCCCAGCCACCTTTTTCAATGACTTCAGCGGGGCTCTCAGGTGATCCGTGGGAATCTCCTGGTCATCCCCATCGAGCGCTCCCTCGTGTATGTCGAGCCGCTGTACATCGCCGCCGAGAAGGGGCAGCTCCCGGAGCTCAAGCGCGTGATCGTCGGCTTCGGGGACCGGATCGCGATGGAGGAGACACTGGACGGCGCGATCGCTCGGGTATTTGGGGGACCGTTGCCGCAGGCGGGGGCGGAGGTAGCGCCGAGTGCGCCGGTGGGAGCCGCGGGCTCGGTGAAAGCGCTGCTGGATGACGCGGCCTCCGCGCTCACGCGCGCCAACGAAGAGCTGCGCCGCTTGGACGAGTTGTTGCGGCGACTGCGGGAAGCGGGCGGGCGCTAGGGTCCAGGGTGGGATTCGAACCGGTGTTGACAGTGGTGCCGTGCCCCAAAAGAGCCTCGTAATCGCCACTATCGCCGCCGACCTCGCAGTGACCGACCTGACGATGCCCCGCGAGGATGGCTTCTAGTAGCTGTTCAGCGAAGTCCGTCGCGCATCGCCGGACGTGCGGCGGCTAGTCATCGCGGTGACCAGCGCGACGACACCCTCAACGCCCGCGAGGTCGAAGCAGAAAACTTCGACCCTTGCCCGTCAAGCCGATTCGCCCCAGTTCGACTTGGTGCGCATCGCGCTCCTCCGCGCATTTTATCCGGATTCTCGTTCTTGACGGACTTGACCCGCGATCCCACGCGCGAGGGCGTCGGCCTTGTCGATTTCCGCTTGGGTCCTGACGAACCCGCTCAAACGGAACCAAGCCGGCGACGTGATCGACCGCGTGCCCGGTCTTGGCGTGTGGATGGCGTACGTCACGCAGATGCTCCTCGGCGCGCTCATCAAGCACAAGGAGTAACATCGCCAGACACCGCTACGACATGTGGAGGTGCGCGACTGGACATTGGAGTGATGACAGTGCAGGAGCGCCGTTCGCCGTGACGGCGCCACACGCCCTCGACACGCTCCTCGCGGAGCTCCACGCATCACGCGGAGGCTTGACTACCGACGACGCGCGCCGGAGGCTCGGCGAGGTCGGCCCGAACGAGCCCGCGCGGGCGCCGCGCACGGCCGGTCTCCTTCAGATCCTCCTGCTCCTGGCGAATCCGCTGGTCATCATTCTGCTGATCGCGAGCGCCGCCTCCGCGATCCTCGGCGAGCGGGTCAACGCCTCCATCATCGTTCTCATGGTGGCACTGAGTGTGGTACTCAACTTCGTGCAGACCTATCGCTCCCATCGCGTCGCCGAGCGACTGCGCGACGCCGTGGCGCCGACGGCGACCGCCCTGCGCGATGGCACCTGGACCGAGATTCGACGGCGCGACCTGGTCCCCGGTGACATCGTCCGACTCGCGGCCGGCGATCGCGTTCCTGCCGACGCGCGCCTCTTCGAGGCGCGAGACCTCCACGTCCAGCAGGCAGCACTCACGGGCGAGTCGATGCCGGCCGAGAAGGACGCGGGCGATCTCGACATCGCGCCGCGTCAGCCGGCGGATGCACGCAACGTCGTTTTCCTCGGCACGTCGGTCGTGAGCGGTACGGCGACGGCGCTGGTCGTCGCGACTGGGCCGGCGACTGCGTTCGGCGACATTGCCGCGCGCCTGTCGACCCGCCCGCCCGAGACGGAGTTCGAGCGCGGCACCCGGCAGTTCGCGCTCCTCATCATGCGCACGGTGTTCTTCCTCGTTCTCTTCGTGCTCCTAGCCGGCGCGCTCCTGCACCACGCGTTTCTCGAGTCCTTGCTCTTCGCGGTCGCGCTCGCGGTGGGCCTGACGCCTGAATTCCTGCCCATGATCAGCGCCGTCACCCTCTCTCGCGGGGCCGCGCACATGGCGCGCCAGAAGGTGATCGTCAAACATCTCGAGGCGATCGAGAACTTCGGCAGCATGGACGTCCTCTGCAGCGACAAGACCGGAACGCTCACGAGCGGAGACATGGTGCTTGACCGGCACCTCGACCCGTTCGGGCAGGTATCGGAGCGACCGCTCACCCTCGCCTACATCAACAGCGCGCACCAGACTGGCATCAAGAGTCCGCTGGACGAGGCGATTCTCAAGCGCGGCGGGGTCGCTAGCAACGGTTACCGCAAGATCGACGAGATCCCGTTCGACTTCCAGCGCCGACGCCTCTCCGTCGTCGTCGAAAACAGCGGCGGGCGCCTGATGATCACGAAGGGGGCTCCGGAGGGCGTCATCGCCTGCTGCACGGAATACGAGATCGACGACCGCCGGACCCCGCTCGATGAGGCGATGCGGGGGCGCTGCGAAACAACGTACCGCGAGCTGAGCGCTCAAGGATCACGGGTCTTGGCCGTCGCCTACGCGGTGGCGCCGCTCCAGGCCGCGTATTCTGCTCGCGGCGAGCGTGAGCTCGTGCTCGCCGGTTTCGTGACCTTCTTCGATCCGCCGATGAAAGGCGTCGCCGAGACGCTCCGCGCGCTCCGCCGCGACGGCGTCGTGGTGAAGATCCTCACCGGCGACAACGAGCTTGTCGCCCAACACGTCTGCGGTCAGGTCGGCCTCGACAGTGCCCGCATCGTCGGTGGCGACCAGATCGAGCGCATGACCGACAGCGCTCTCGCCGCGGTAGCTGAGCAAACGACCGTCTTCGCCCGCGTCTCCCCCGCGCAGAAAAACCGCATCATCCTCGCGCTCAAGAGTCGCAACCACGTCGTCGGCTTCCTGGGCGACGGCATCAACGACGCGCCTTCCATCCACACGGCGGACGTCGGCGTGTCCGTCGCGACCGCCGTCGACGTCGCCAAGGACGCTGCCGACATCATCCTGCTTGAACGCGACCTGGACGTCCTCCACGCCGGAATTCTCGAGGGCCGCCGGGCCTTCGGCAACGTGATGAAGTACCTGCTGATGGGGACCAGCTCGAACTTCGGCAACATGTTCAGCATGGCGGGCGCGTTCCTCTTCCTGCCCTTCCTGCCGATGCTGCCGACCCAGATCCTGCTCAACAACTTCCTCTACGATCTCGCCCAGGTCACGATCCCCACCGACAATGTCGACGAAGAATTCATCCGGACCCCGCAGCGGTGGGACATCGGGATCATCCAGAGGTTCATGGTGGTGATCGGGCCCATCAGCTCGATCTACGACTTCCTCACGTTTGGGGTGCTGCTGTGGGTCTTTCGCGCCTCCGAAGCGCTGTTCCAGACAGGTTGGTTCGTCGAGTCGCTCGCGACCCAGACGCTCGTGCTCTTCGTCATCCGGACCGCCGCCAATCCCTTGCGCAGTCGGCCGAGCCTCCCGCTGGCGGTGACCACGGTGCTCGTGGTGCTGATCGGCGTGATCTTGCCCTTCACCCCGCTGGCCGCTACGCTCGGCTTCGTGCCACTCCCGGGCGCGTACTTCGTGTTTCTCGGCGGAGTCACCATGACCTATCTCGTCCTCGTCGAGATGGTCAAACGGCGACTGATGCGCAAACTGCTCGGGACGGGCCCCCGCAACACTTGAGGCGAAATCAGTCACGCCAGCATCATAGGTCCTCTCAGGCAGGAAGGTACGATCGTGGAGGGCATGAAATGGCCACGGACGCCGAGATTCAGAAGTTCGTGCAGCATCACCACGGCTTCATCCCGAAAACGGGGTGGATCGCTCATGTCAAGGAGATTCACGGCATACCGACGCTGCGTGGGGCGAACCGAGCCCGTCGGAATCGTGATATCGAGCCATGCCCGCCCGAAAAGCGTGAGGCGATCGAGGAGGCGCTTCGGCATTTCGGCATGATTTGACGGCAGCCAGCGTCTACTTCAAACGCTCGGTCCTTTCGCGCCTCCCCAGGTAGTCGCGCTTGGCGCGCTCGAGTTCCTCGACGATCTCGCGGCGTTCAGCGAGAAGGCGCCTCGCTTCCTGAGCGCGCGTGAGGAGGAGCGCGCCAAACCTGAGTTGGTGGCGCAAGCGCCCCGTGCCGACCAGATACCGATAGGCGATCAGACCCCCGAGCGGGAGCGAGAGGAAGAAGGCGAGCGCCCAGCGGAGACCGGCGACCCATCCGACCAGCGACGTCTCAAGCGCCCAGAAGAGCGGGAACGCGACGATGCTTGTGAGGACGGCGCTCCCACGCTCCCACTCGCCAAGCTAGAGGCCAACGAGAGCCATGTCGAAGCCCTCAACGCTCTCGCCCATTTGACTCGGCTGCAGGTCTTCTTCTTTCTCGCCCGAGCCAAACGTGAAGTCTCAGTGAGCGAGATCCAGGAAGCGGTGGAAGTGCCAGGCCCGACGCTCTCGCACCATCTTGACGTGCTGCGACGCGCGGGTCTCGTCGAGAGCCGCAGGCACGAGCGGTACATCTACTATTCGGTGCAGCGCGAAACGGTGACCGCGTTGGTGCGCCTGCTCACCGCGTGCTGCTGAGGAGGAGTCTATGGGCTCGAAGGTCCATGTCCACATGCAGGTCTCGGATCTGACCAAGAGTCGTGAGTTTTACGAGCGGTTCTTCGGCGGCGCCCCGGTGAAGATGAAACCCGGCTACGTCAAGTTCCTGCCGGACTGGGCGTCCGTGAATCTCGGGCTGTCTCAAGGCCGCGCCGGTGGAGAGGGGACGGTTGATCACATGGGCATCCAGGTGGACGCGCCGGAGACTGTGATGGTTCAGCTTCAGCGTGTGAAAGCGGCGGGCGTAGCCGTGCGCGAGGAGATGGGTGTCAACTGCTGCCACGCCAACCAAGATAAGTTCTGGGTGCAGGATCCGGACGGCGTGGAGTGGGAGGTCTACCACCTCAACTACGACCTCGAGGACGAGGGCGGTCTGTCGCAGCCGTTCGAAGGGCTCCAACTGGCCAAGGGCAGCGCCTGCTGCACGTCCTGACCGGTTCCGGCGGCTATCCATCGTCACGATTTGGGGTAACGACCTGGATCAGAAACACGAAGAGTTCACGGAGAGTCGAGGGGGGTGGCAACGCCACCCCCCGTCCAACTGATATCGGACCACGGGCTGGATGACGGGCTGTACGCCACCTACGCAGGGGCCCGGTCAGAGGTCCGATACGACGGCCGCTATCCGTGGGACGGGAAAAAGGAATGAGCGTGCCGTGCAGGTTTAGCACCCTCCGGCTTGGCCAACCTACGGATGGGAACACCGGAGGAAGCTGCAACGGACTTACCGCTCCTCTCAATTGATGCCCGATCCGCAGGGAGTGTCAAGCAAGTACCGCCGCAGGAGCGCCGCAGCTCCGGCGAATGATCGCCAACTACGCGTGAGAGTGGTGCCCCCGGGGTGACTCGAACACCCGGCACGCAGTTTAGGAAACTGCTGCTCTATCCACCTGAGCTACGGGGGCACGCGGACTTACGAGACACGCCTAGTGGATTCTACCGCGTTGTGCTGATTTTGTGCTGAACCCTTCGAGACCGGCGACGGCGGCGCGCAGGCGGTCGGGACTCAGGGGGGCGTAGCGGAGCGCGGCGCGCCGGGCCGAGCGCGACCTGCAGCTCGTCGCCGATTGGTTCTCACTACGCCCAGCGTTGATTCTTCAAAACGATTTAGCGAACCGCTCGAGCCCGATCACCATCGTCGCGGCGATCACCGCCAAGTTCGATGAGGAGAACGACGGAGTCCGCGGCGAGTCGCACTCTGACCGCTCGTGGTTCAGATGGTCCAGATCGGTTGACGAAGAGGATCAGCCCGCGTTCTCTGCCTCCCTCCTGAGGCGAGCATCGCGGAGGCGTTGATCGTCGACCTTCAAGCCGAGCGCCTCGGGGCGTACCGGCAGCCAGGCGGCGCCCTGTACGAACGAACCCTGGTCGTCCAGCGCGGCGAGCTGGTCGCCCCCGAAGCGTTCCGAGGCTTCGACCGGGATGAACCCCCAGGACCACGCCAGGAGCGTGTGAAGCGGCGCGTGGAGTAGCCGCCCGGCGGGGATCACCTCTCCAGGCATCCCCCACGGTGTATGCGCGGGGGCGACGAGGTTCTCGATCATCCAGACCATCACATCCTCCGCTCTTCGCACTTCGGACACCAGCTCGACGTGCTCCGCATGAACGTGTAGTCGGGCTTCTCAAAGACCTGCTCGTCCTCCCACAGCCGTCGGTGGAGCAGGACGCACCACCACGGGGTCATCGGGCCAGTCGTGGACCGGTTGATCCACATCCGCTTCTGGCTCGTCGTCGTGCGTCGGACCGTCCCAATCGGCCTCGGGTTCGCTGAGGAGGCGAGCACAATCTGATGCGACCCCCGGGTCCCCACAGACGTCAAGTCTCCCGCCACGGCCCTCCTCGGCTAACCGCGAAGGCCGGCCGGGGCGCTCGGGGTTCTGGACGGATGGAGCGGGACCGCCATTCGGCGCCGACTCCGCGCTCGCGCGCCTCCACTCCTGCCTGACACGCGGTGCAGCACTGGGCGAATGGCAGCGCCTTGAGCCGCCCGAGCCCGATGACCGTGCCGCAGCTGCGGCAGATCCCGTACTCGTCTCGGGCCAGACGCTCGAGCGCAGCGTCGATCTGCGCGGCCTCGCGGCTCTCGCGGTCGAGCATGGCCACCTCGAGTTCTTCACCAAGCGACTCGACCGCGTTAGTCGCGTCCTCCGGGCTCCGGCGGGGCTCGCCCGCCCTGCGCTCCGCCATCCTCGCGCGGACTGACTCCCGGAGCTTGGCGCGCCTCTCCAGGAGAAGGGCTTGGAACGCCCTTACGATCTGGCGATCAAGCGAACATGTCCTCCCCATAACATCCTCATCTCGTCCCGGCGTTACAGCGTGAGCAGCAGGGCCTCCACCTGAGCCTTCCCCGGTCCGAGGGCGGGGCGAAGGCCCCGACAGTTTCGGAATGGGGTCGGGCTCGCAGTGTCTCGCGCGTCCGTTGCTGGGCCAGGTAGATCCGACGACGCTCTTCAATCGTGAGCCGGTTCATCCTGCACTCCTCGAGCGCACCGCGACCATGGTTCAGCCTAGGCTCGATGGTAAACACTCGACATCAGGTGGTTCAGGGGGTCGGCAGAGGGAAGATGCCTGAGAAGCGGCTCCCGGGCGAGGATGTCTCCGTGGCGTGAGTTCCTCAGCGCGCCTGGCGCGCGCGCCGGGCCGCCCCTCGCTCGTCCGGCGACCGCTGAAGGTCACGTCAAGACTTTTCCGTGTAGTATTTCGGGTTTTACCCGAATTTCCGGAAGCATGAAGCCGCGCCTAGCATCCCATCGTGCGCCAAGCGGTCTCGATCCACGGCGCAATCACGGCCCGGCGGCGTCGCGCCTCTCCGGTTTGCCAGCGGTGACGATGTGGATCGGAAGGGGCGAGTCCCGCGGAGGGCAGTCTATGGCCCGTCTGCTCGTCATCGTCTCCCGCAACGAACCGTCACGCACCACGTACCTGAAGCATGTCTTCGCCAGCGAGACCGTGGATGTGATCCTCGACCGTCGGGCAGAGGAGCGTCGGCGGTTTCCACTCCGTGAGCGAAGGGCGGTCGAGAGGCGCCGTGAGGACCGGCGCCAACGGGACATCGCCAAAGATCTCCAGACTTACGGCTGGGCGGTGGTGAGGCGCTAGCCGGTACGTCCTCTGGCGCCACGTACGCCGCTCTACCGTCTCGGCTGCAGGAGACGCGCTTGATCCGGAAGGGTCGTGTCGTGCCCGTCATGGTCTGTGCCGGCCTCGGCCTCGCGTTCCTCACGGTCTATCGCCTGGCCTGGGCCCAGCACGTGCCCGCCGAATCTCACTCGGCCGGCGCTTTCGCCGTCATCGCAGTGGTAAGCCTCGTGGGCCTTCTCATCGCCGTCATCGCGGTTGGCGATCTCCGAGAGAGGCGCGCCGCCGAGGCCATGCGTCTCCAATCATCAGTGACTGGTGCCTTGCGCCGCCAAGCGGCGCCGATTGAACTCCATCTCACCCTCAACGTTCACGTGCCCTTCTGGCGGGGCTCGCCGGCTCTGATTGAGGTGGCCGGCCACGTGGCCGCACCCGAGCAGAGAGACGTTGCGCTCGGGATCGTACGTGCGGAAGTGTCTCGACTCCGCCAGGACTTCGTCGTCGAGGATCGTATCTCGATTACTCCCCGATAGACCTCCTTACCCTTCAAGGACGGTGTCACGCGGGCGTCTCAGGGTTTTCCCCCCTGCCGCCTCCATGGTTCTCCGAATTTCACGAAGGGACATCGCGGGCCTAGCCTCGCTTCCGTGGTCCGTCTGCTCCTCATCGTCTCGCGCACCGACCCGGGACACTACACGTATCTCAAGCGTGTCTTCGGCGGTGCGGCCGTGGACGTCATCGTCGACCGGCGGGTGGCGGAGCGGCGCCAGCGTCTGGAGCAAGCGGCAGACGACCGGCGCCAAGAGTCCAGACGCCAACGCGACATCAGCATGGATCTCCAGGCGTCCGGCTGGGCGCTGGTGAGGACCGCCTAGTCCTAGGCCTTCGCCGCGCTGAGCCCTCGCACGACGGGCCTGTTGACGTCAGCGACGGACCTCGTCGATGCTATCTCGGACATGAGCCCTGGCGGCCACCTCATGACCGCGGTGCTCGCCGCCGGCGCCGGCCTGGTCCTCACGGGCTCGGCTCCGCTCGCGGCCGGCATCGTCGCCGGCGGATTCCTCATCGACGTGGACCACCTGGCGGACTACCTGATCGTCGAGCGCCGGCGCGAGCTCACGCCGGCCGCGTTCCTCCGCCACTACATCGAGGGCCACACACGACGGGTGGTCCTGGTACTCCACTCCTACGAGCTGTGGCTGGCCCTTGCCGCGCTCGCGTGGTGGCTCGACTCGGCGTGGCTCGCGGGCTACCTCGCGGGGGGGGCGATGCACCTGGGGCTCGACATCGTCTTCAACGGCCGGCTCACGCCGAAGAATATCTTCGCGTTCTACAGCCTGGGCTTTCGCCTCGCGCACGGCTTCGACGCCACGACGCTCTTCGGCTCGGAGCCCCGCATCGCGCCCGCAGGCTTCTGGCGCTCGTTCATCTTCGGCTCTCGTCTCGCGCGCGCGTCGCGGCCGCGGGGCTGACACCGAGCGCCGTCGATCTCAGAAGAAGTCCGACGGATCCACGCCACGCGCCGCGAGCAGCGCGCGCAGCTTCCGCAAGCCTCCGGCCTCGATCTGGCGGACGCGCTCGCGGGTGAGGCCCAGGCGCCGGCCGATCGCCTCGAGCGTCTCGGGCGGTTCGCTATCGAGGCCAAAGCGGCGGCGGAGGACCAGGCGCTCATTCTCGGCGAGGTCGTCGAGGACGGACACGAGGTCTGCGCGCTCGCGTAGCAGGGCGCCGACGGCGTCGCTCGGGCCGGGCGACGGATCGGCGACGAGGTCGGCGACACGGCCCTCGCCGTCCTTCAGCGGGGCCTCGAGCGAGACCGGGCGCTGGTTGATCTCCTCGAGCTCCTCCACCTGCTCGACGCCCATGCCGAGGGCGGCGGCCAGCTCGGCGGACGTCGGCGGGCGCCCGAGCTCCTGGCTCAGTCGCTTCTGCTCGCGCGCGTAGCGCCCGAGCAGCAGCTCGACGTGCACCGGGAGGCGGATCGTCCGCGCCTGGTTCGCGAGCGCCCGCTCGACCGCCTGGCGCACCCACCACGCCGCATAGGTCGAGAAACGGGTGCCGCGCTCGGCGTCGAACTTGTCGACGGCGCGCAGGAGCCCGAGGTTTCCCTCCTCGATCAGGTCGGGAAGCGGGAGGCCGCGGTTCAGGTAGCGGCGGGCGATCTGCACGACCAGGCGCAGATTCGACTCGATGAGCTTCGCCTTCGCGGCCTCGTCGCCGGTGCGGGCGCGCCGCGCGAGCTCCACCTCCTGCTCGCGCGTCAGGAGCGGGATCCGCGCGATCTCCTTCAGGTAGACGCGGAGGTTCTCGCGGCTGGTCTCGCGTGTCTCGTCCCGAACGTCCTCGTCGACCTCGTCGGGCAGCGTGTCGAGCGGCTCGTCGGGAAGGACCTCGTGGGCCTCGTCACTCATCGGACGGATTGTCGTCCGTCTCCTCCACGCGCGCAATCCGCGGCGGGAGCGGCAGGAGGTACAGGGGATTGTAGGTGCGCCCCTGGCGACGGATCTCGAAGTGCAGATGGTCGGTCGTCGCGCGGCCGGTCCGGCCGACCGTCGCGATCGTCTCGCCGGCCGCGACCCGGTCGCCCGCCTCGACGAGGTTCGCATCGTTGTGGGCGTAGACCGTGAGGAAGCCGCCGTCGTGCGCGATCTTGACGACGCGACCGTAGCGGGGCTCGACGCCGCTCATCACGACGACGCCGGGTGCCGCCGCCTTGACGGGCGTGCCGGGCTCGGCCTTGATGTCGATGCCGGCGTGCCAGCCGCCGCGCCGCCGGCCGAAGGTGGAGGACACGGGGCCCTCGATGGGCCAGACGAACACCCCGCCGAGCTCGTCCGCGTCGGGCACTCCGAGCTCGAGGTGCTCCGGGACGCGCGGGCTCGGCGGCCGCGACGCGGGCCGCGCGGCGGCGCGCTCGCCCGCGTCGTCTTGCTGCACGGCGACGCGGCGTACGCTCGCGGACGCCGCGAGCGGGATGTCGAGGCGTTGGCCGATCCTGAGCACGACGCGCGCGCTCGGCAGGCGATTTTCGGCCACGATCGCCATGACGCTCACGCCGTAGCGCTCCGCGAGCTTGACGAGCGTGTCGCCGGCCTTCACCTCGTGGACGCGCGGCTCGGCGGGCACGCCGTCCAGGGGCGCACCGGCGGCCGCCGCGGACGCGCTCACGACGACGACGAGCCCCGCCGCGGCCAGGCCGAGCATCGTGACATCACGACGCACGCCGAGCCTCACGGCTCGAACTCGGCGAAGCGGATGTCGAACGAGGCGAAGCGGCCGGTGGGCGGGAGCCAGCGGACCGTCACCTTCTCCACGCGTGACAGCGGCGGCCCTTTCTCGAGCTCGCGAACGAACTCCTGGATCAGCGCGCGCGGCCCCTCGGCCCGTGCCCGCACGCGGCCGTCCTTGAGGTTCGCCACGAAGCCCGAGAGCCCGAGCCGCTCGGCGCGCCGCTGGGCGAAGTTGCGGTACCCGACTCCCTGCACGTAGCCCTCGATGATGATCTCCGCCGCGGATCGTGGCTCACTCATGCGGGCTCGACTCGGATTCGGGGACCGCCCGGCGACCGGCCGACGCTGGCCGCCGGGCGGAAGAACATTGGTCGGGGCGAGAGGATTTGAACCTCCGACTTCACGGTCCCGAACCGTGCGCGCTACCAGGCTGCGCTACGCCCCGACGCGACCGGCTTATTGTACACAAGCCGGGTCACGTCTCCCACGCGTACTTTCCGACGAGTTTGACGAACTTGCACTCGCCGCACTCGCGCGTCTTCATCTCCCCACCGACCTTCTCGACCAGCGTCAGCACCTGGTTCACGGCGTCGCCGATCGGCACCACCATTCGCCCGCCCTCGGCGAGCTGCTGGAAGAGCGGCGGTGGCACCGCGGGGCCGCCGGCGGTGACCAGGATCCGGTCGAACGGCGCCTCGTCCGGCCACCCGAGCGTCCCGCTGCCAACGCGGACCCACACGTTCGTGTGGCCGAGCTGCTCGAGGAGGGCACGGGCACGCTCCGCGAGGCGCGGCAGCCGCTCGACCGAGCACACGCGGCGCGCCAGCTCGGCGAGCACCGCCGTCTGGTAGCCCGAGCCCGTGCCGATCTCGAGCACCTTCAGGCACCCCGAGAGCTCGAGGAGCTGCGTCATGAGCGCGACGATGTAGGGCTGGGAGATGGTCTGCTCCTCGCCGATCGGGAGCGGGTGGTCACCGTACGCGCGCCCGCGCAGGGCTTCCTCGACGAAGAGGTGGCGGGGCACCTTCCCCATGGCGCTGAGCACGCGCGCGTCGGTGATCCCGCGGCGCACGAGCTGCTCCTCCACCATCTGCGCGCGCACGAGCTCGAACGGGTCCCACACCCGCGCCACTACTCGCTCCGCGCGCGCTTTCGGGCCGTCGGGCGGTACTGGGCGTCGAGGCTTCTCCCGAAGTCCGCGAGCGCGTCGACCGCTCGGTGGTCGGTGAGGTCGAGGTGGAGCGGCGTGATCGAGACGTAGCCCTCGTGCAGCGCGCCCATGTCGGTGCCCTGGAGCTCCTCCCACTGGGCCTCGCCCGCGCCGATCCAGTAGTGGGTGCGCCCCCGGGGATCCGTCTGCTCCACGATCTTCTCGCTGTAGACGCGGTGGCCGAGCCGCGTGAGGCGGATGCCGCGCGGCGGATGCGCCGGCACGTTGACGTTGAGGAGGGTCTTCTTGGGCAGGCCCGTGACGAGCACCCGCAGCGCGATGAGCCGCGCGAGCTCGGCGGCGACGGCCAGGTCGCCGTCGGGCGCGAGCGACACGGCGACCGCGGGCACGCCGAGCAGCGTCCCCTCCATCGCCGCCGACACGGTACCGGAGTACGTCACATCGTCGCCGAGGTTCGTGCCGTGGTTGACGCCGGCGACGACGAGCACGGGGCGCTCGGGCAAGAAGCCCAGCACGCCGAGGTTGACGCAGTCGGAGGGCGTGCCGTTCACCGCAAACCGCCGCTCCCCGAGGCGGTCGACCCGGAGCGGCCGGTGGAGGGTCAGCGCGTGGCCACAGGCGCTCTGCTCGCGCTCCGGCGCCAGGACATACACGTCGCCGAGCTCGGCCAGCGCCGCTTCGAGCGCGGCGAGCCCGGGCGCGTGAACGCCGTCATCGTTGGTGACCAGCAGCGAGGGCATCGGAGAGAAAAATGGTCGGGGCGACTGGATTTGAACCAGCGACCCCTAGACCCCCAGTCTAGTGCGCTACCGGGCTGCGCCACGCCCCGACCTCAGGCGTGAATTGTCGCAGAATCCCCCCACCCCTTCAAGGGACCAGGCGCGCGCGGAGCGCGCTGAGGCGGTCGCGGATCCGCCGGAGCGCCTCGGCGTAGATCGTTTCCTTCATGCCGAGCTCGAGCTGGTCGCTCGACTTCCGCGATTCGGCGATGAGGCGCTTCTTGGCGCCCTCGAGCGTGAGGCGCTCTTCGTAGAGCAGGGCCTTGATGCGCTGCACGAGGTCGAGGTCGCGCCGGCGATAGAGGCGCTGTCCCGCCGGGTTCTTCTTCGGCCGGAGGAGCTTGAACTCCGACTCCCAGTAACGGAGGACGTACGCCGGCACGCCGGTGATCGTCTGGACCTCGCCGATCCGATAGTAGAGCTTCTCGGGGGCTGGCGTCGGTCCGTCGGTTACGGCGTGGCGCTGTTGATCCGTTGCTTGAGCCCCTTGCTCGGCTTGAAAGTGAGCACCCGACGGGCCGTGATCTCGATCGACTCGCCCGTCTGAGGATTCCGTCCACGCCGTGAGGCCTTCTTCCGGATGCGGAAGTGCCCGAAGCCGACGATCTTGACGTCCTCACCCCGCTCGAAGCAGCGAAAGATGATGTCGAAGACGGACTCGACGACCGATGACGACTGGCGCTTGGAGAGCCCGTGGGCCGCGACGGCATTGACCAGATCGTTCTTCGTCACGGTGACGCCTCACCTCCTCGCGAGGAAGGGCTTGTAGCCCTTCGCCTCGAGCTCCTTCAGCGCCGAGGTCGCGGCGGCGCGATCCGGGTAGGGCCCGACCCGCACGCGGTGGAGCCCGTCGCCGCCCGGGTTCGCCGCGGGCGTGCTCGCCGGGGAAGCCGCCGCGCCGGACCGGCGCACCTGGACCTTCAGGCCCATGGCGGCCAGGTCCTTGGACAGCGCCACGGCGTCGCGCAGGGGCAGGCTCGGTCGGACGACGACGCCGTCGCGCGCGGGCTCGGTCGTGAGCCCCTTGGCGGAGAGCTTCGCGGTGACGTCCGCGAGGGCCGCGCCGACGACGAACACGTCGTACTTGTCGGAGCCCGCGTCGCCACCGGGCGGCGCTGCCGGGGTGTTGCCCGGGTTGTGCCGCGTCGGACCGCCCGTGGAAGACTCCTCGACGGGGTAGTTCTGGTCACGCAGTCGCGCGGCGAGCCGCTTGGCGCTTTCCAGGTCCTTGAACGCGCCGACCTGGACCCAGTAGGCGCCGCGCGCCGGGGCCACGGGCGTCGCCGTCGCCTTCGCAACCCGGCGTGCGGTCTGCTTCGCGGGCTTCGTCGTCGTGGGGCGCTCCGCCTGCTTCTCGTCAGTCGTGGCGGGCTGAGCCGCGGGTGCGGGCGTCGGGGCCGGCGCGACCGCGGGTGGTTTCGGAGCGGGAGGCTGCGCAGGAGCCGGGGCCTGAGCAGGAGCTGGTGCCAGAGCCGGAGGAGGAGCCGGCGTCGCCACCGCGGGCGCTGCCGGCTTCGGAACGACGGCAGGCTTGACCCCCGGGGGGTTCACCACGTCGAGGACGTACGGCACGGCGAGCGCGCCGATGACCCCGACCACGATCAGGACCAGGATTACTCGGAACCACAAGGCGGCGAAGATCGACCGGCGCGGCTCGATGTCATAGAGCCCGCCCCCCCGTTTGTCGTCAGCTGCCATTTGCGCGTCATCTTAGCATAGACGTTGGAATTTCCGTGCGTTCCGTGGTCCCGCGCGAGAACACGAGATCGCCGAAGAGGGCCCCGGCATCGCCCCGCGTGTCGTCACTGTCGATCATGACAGCCACCTGCCCCACCCGAGGCGGCTGGCGCCCGAACAAGGCGGCGTAGTCGGCGGCGACGTTCCGCTCCTGGCGCCGCCAGGCGCCCAGGCGCGACGTCCCGGACTCGACCACGACGACCCTGACGTTGGCCGCCTTCGGGCTCGTGAGCTGGGTCCCGACGGGCGCACGGCTGTCCCAGACATAGCCGATCACGTCGCTGTTCGTAAAGGGTGCGGGCCAGCGCGGGAAAATGACGTAGACCTGGGCGGCCTCGTCGTCGGTCGCCGCGTGGCGCACGTCACCGGCCGCCGGGAGGCGGACCACCTTCCACGACCACGTGAGGAGCGGGAACTCTCTGAGATCCACGATCACGTCACGATAGAGGGCGAACGATGCCTGCGAGCTCCGCAGCGAGAGCGCCGGGCCCGATTCGGCGCGCACGAGCTCGATCGAGGCGCGACCGGCAAACTCCCTGAGCGTCCAGCCGGGCGGCACCCCTTCGACCGGCAGCTGACGCGAGACCCGGTCGGCGACGCGGACGACGATGCGGCCCGCGGCGTCGGGCAGCGGCACGCGACGCCCCGGAATGAGCGCCGCCACCGGGGAGACCGCCGGCGCGCCAGCGGAGTCGCCGAGCCCGGATGCGGGCGCCGGGCCGGCCCGTCTGCCGAAGTAGAACGCGCGGTGGCGCGGATTCGACCAGAGCACGCCCGCGCCGCTCGCGAGGACGAGCGCGAGCAACGTGATGGCGAGGTTCCGCTCGCGGCGGCTCACCGGCGGACCTTGCGGGCTCGCACGCGCTTCGCCGCTCCCTTCCGGAGCGAAAGGCGGATCGGCGTGCCGGGGAATCCGAAGGCGCGCCGCAGGGACTTTATCAGGTAGCGCTGGTAGGACGGGTGGACGTCGTCGGGCTTGTTCACGCGCAGCGCGAAGGTCGGGGGAGCCGCGCTCACCTGGGCGGCGGATTTCAAGATCAGCGGCACGCCGGCGATCGAGACGGGGCGGCGCTCGATCGCCGAGCGGAGCGTCGTGGTGACCTCCGTCGTGCCGACCCGTCGGCCAAACGCGGCGGCGACCTCGTCGATCGTGTCGAACAGGTCGGACACGCCCTCGCCGCGCACGGCAGAGGTGAAGCAGACGGGAGCGTGCTCGAGAAAGGGCAGCCGGTCGCGGAGCTGCTCGACGACGTCCGCCTTGGTTACCAGTCCCTTGGGCACCAGATCCCACTTGTTGACGACGAGCACGGCCGCGCGGCCCGCCTGATCTGCGTAGCCCGCGATGTGAGCGTCTTGCGCCGTGACTCCCTCGGCGGCGTCGAGGACGACCAGCGCCACATGGCACCGCTCGAGGCTCCGGAGCGCCATCACCACGGCCAGCTTCTCGAGGGGCTCGAAGACGCGCCCCTTGCGCCGGATGCCCGCAGTGTCCACGAGCACGTATGTGCGCCCCTCGTAGACGAGCGTCGTATCCACAGCGTCCCGGGTCGTTCCCGGGGCCTCGTGTACGAGCACCCGCTCGGCGCCCACCATCGCGTTCACGAGCGACGACTTGCCGACGTTCGGCCGGCCGACGACCGCCACGTCCACCGGCGCGCCTGGACGCGGCGGAGGCATGGAGACCTCAGGAATCCTGGCGCGCAGCAGCTCGAGCAGCTCGCCGACGCCTCGGCCGTGCTCGGAGGAGACCGGGACTGGCTCGCCGACGCCGAGACGATAAAGGTCGGCGAGGCCGGGCTCCTGCGCCGGCCCGTCGACCTTGTTGGCCGCGAGCACGACCGGCCGGCCGGTGCGGCGGAGGACGCGCGCGATCTCGGCGTCGAGCGCCGTCGCCCCGTCCCGTCCGTCCACCACGAAGAGCACCAGGTCCGCCTCCTCGATGGCAGTGAGAATCTGACGGCGCACGCCCTCGATCAGGGGCTCCTCCGAGGAGGGGTCGAACCCGCCCGTGTCGATCACCGTCGCCTGCCAGCGCTCGAAGCTCACCTGGCCATAGAGCCGGTCGCGGGTGACGCCGGGGACGTCGCGTACGAGCGCCCGGCGCCTGCCGACGAGCCGGTTGAAGAGCGTAGACTTGCCGACGTTCGGCCGACCGACGATCGCGATGACGGGCAGATCGGTGGCGCGGGCCATCGCCGTGGACCGCTCACGCGCGGCCGAGGGCTCCGAGGAGCGCCTGCGGCGACGGCTCGACGACCCGCACCGGCACGCCGAGGTCGCGCCCGAGGTCGGCGGGCGTCAGGTCGTCGAGGAACACGCCGTCCGCGTCACGGACTGCGACGGCGGGAACGAGCACCGCGCGCCCGAGGTCGGGCAGCGTCGCGAGATGCCGCCGGATGTCCTGGCCGGTGAGGAGGCCCGCGACGCCGATTGCGCTGCCGAAGAAGTCGTTCGGCACGGGCACGATCCGGACGTCGTCGCCGTCGAGCCCGGCCCCTCTGAGCAGCGCGCCGAGGCGCGGGCCGAACATCGTCCCCGTGACGAGCGTGACGGGTCCCCGCACCGCGGGCCGCGACCGCCGCGCGATCGCCCGGGCGAAGCCGTCCTCGAACCGGCGGACCAGCCCGATTCCGTCCTCGACCACCGGAAACCCCTCGTAGGCGCGGGCGGGCGGCAGCGCCCGGCCGGCGAGCAGGTAGATCTCGTCGGCGAGGAAGACGAAACGGCTGCCGAGCGCGGCGAGCCAGCCTTGCTGCCAGCCCTCCACGACCCCGATCAGCGCGCGCGCCTCGTCCGGGGTGAGGCTCCGGAGCGCGGGCAGCCGCTCGCGGTGACGCGTGAGCCCGACGGGGACGATCGCGGTCGTCGCAACCCGCGGCTGGAGGGGGGCGAGGTCGAAGACGGTGCGCTCGAGGGACGGGCCGTCGTTCCAGCCCGGACAGAGCACGATCTGGGCGTGCATGCGGATCCCCGCCTTCGCGAGGCGCTCGAGCCGCGGGAGGATCTCGGCGGAGACGCGCGGGCGCCCGAGCAGCGCGTGACGCAGCGTCGGGTCGGTCGCGTGCACGGAGACGTAGAGCGGCGAGAGCCGCTGCTCGATGATGCGCTCGAACGCCGCCTCGTCGAGATCGGTGAGCGTGATGTAGTTGCCGTGGAGGAACGACAGCCGGAAGTCGTCGTCCTTGACGTAGAGGCTCCGCCGCATCCCCTTCGGGAGCTGGTGGATGAAGCAGAACACGCACTTGTTCGCGCAGGTCGCGATCTCGCCCGCCCGGGGCGGCTCGAGCTCGACGCCGAGATCGGCGCCGCGGCGCTCGAGCGGGAGCGTCAGCGCGGCGCCCTCGCGCTCGACCGTGAGCGCGAGCGTCTCCTCGCCCGCGTGGAAGCCGAAGTCGATCGCGTCCCGGAGCCGTTGGCCGTTGATCGCGAGGACCCGGTCGCCGCGGGCGAGGCCGGCCCGAGCGGCCGCGGTGCGCGGTCGGACGCGGGCGACCACCACCCCGGGCGCGTCAGCGGACGATGGCGTCTTCACGAGACTCTTCGCGCTCCTCGCCCGGCTCTAAGAAATTCATCCCCTGCACGATGTACTGCAGGCCCGAGATGACCGTGAACGCCGCGGCCAGCCAGAGCACGAAGCGCGGGACGAGCGGCAGGTGCAGATAGCGCGCGACGAGCCCGGTCAGCACGGTCAGGACCTGGAAGAACGTCGCGGCCTTGCCCGCCCACGTCGGCCGCGGGTGGACGCGCGCACCGAGCATGTAGACGAGGAGCGTACCGACGACGAGGATCACGTCGCGGCTGATCACGACGGCCGCGATCCAGAACGGGAGCACCTTGAGATAGGTCAGCGTCACGAAGGACGCCGTGAGCAGGAGCTTGTCGGCCATCGGGTCGAGGAACGCGCCCAGGCGGCTCTGGCTTCGCTGCCGGCGGGCGATCCAGCCGTCGAGCAGATCCGTGAGGGCGGCGGCCGCGAAGACGACGAGCGCCGGTCCCGGCTTCCGGTACACGAGGAGCGAGACGAAGACCGGGATCAGGAGGATGCGGAGGATCGTGAGCCAGTTGGCAAGCCCCATGGACGAGCGCTCAGTCTAGCATCTCGATCGACGCTGCGGGCGGGCCGATGAGGTACGGCGCGAGCCGTGCACGGAGCGCCCGCGGCAGTTGGACCTCGAGGCGCACGGCGTCGGGCCCGTCGGCGCGGGCGAGCACGCGCCCTCGCTCGTAGCACAGCGCGAGCGCGGGACCGTCCGCGTGCGGGATGGAGAGCGTGACGACCCCGGCGACCGGCAACGCCGCGTCGATCGCCGTCAGGAGCCGATCGATCCCGGCGCCGGTCGCCGCGGAGATCGCGACCCCTTGCCGGTACGCCCCGAGGTCGCCGTCGACCCGGTCCATTTTGTTGAACGCGAGCACCGTCGGCCGGTCGGCGACCTCGAGCTCGCCCAGGAGCGCCTCGACCGCCCGCATATGCTCCTCCATGGCCGGGTGGCTCGCGTCCACGACGTGCAGGAGGAGGTCGGCGTCCTTCAGCGCCTCGAGCGTGGCGCGGAACGCGGCGACCAGCTCGTGCGGAATCTTGCGGATGAAGCCGACCGTGTCCGTGAGGATGAACGGCTGGTGGTCCGCGGGCTCGACCAGCCGCGCCGCGGGATCGAGCGTGACGAAGAGCCGATCCGCGGTCGTGAGGGCCACGCCGGCGAGACGGTTCAGGAGCGTCGTCTTGCCCGCGTTGGTGTACCCGACGAGCGCGACGACGGGCGCGCCCATCCGCCGCCGCCCGGCGCGCTGGAGGCGGCGGTGGACCTGGACCCGCTCGAGCTCGCCCCGGATCTTCATGACGCGGCGGCGGATGACGCGGCGGTCGGACTCGAGCTGGGTCTCGCCCGGACCCCGCGTGCCGATGCCGCCGCCGAGACGCTCGAGGTGGCGCCACTGTCCCACGAGCCGCGGCAGGAGATAGGTGAGCTGGGCGAGCTCCACCTGGAGCTTGCCCTCGCTCGAGCGCGCGCGCTGCGCGAAGATGTCGAGGATCAGCGCGGTGCGGTCGACCACTTTGATCCCGAGCGCCTTGGAGACGTTGCGCTCCTGGATGGGCGACAGCTGGTCGTCGGAGACGAAGAGGTTGGCGTCCCTCTCCTGCGCCGTCCGCCCGATCTCGTCGATCTTCCCCTTACCGAAGTAGAGCGCCGGGGTCGGCGACCGCAGCTCCTGGACGACGCGCTCGACGACGGAGCCGCCGGCCGCCTCGACCAGCCCCACCAGCTCTTCGAGCGACTCCTCGATCTCCCACCGACGCTGCGAGGGCAGGCGCACCGCCCCGATGACGGCCCGCTCGCCGCTCCGTGTGACCCCGTTCCGCCGACCGTCCCTCACGCGGTTACGCCCTCCTTCCACGCCGGGGCGAGCTGGCGCGCGATCCTCTCGGCGACTCTCGCCGGGCTACCGGCCGCCTCGACGTCGACCCACTCGATGTCGGGCTCGCGCGTGAACCAGGTCCACTGCCGCTTGGCGTAGCGCACCGTGTCCCGCTGCATCCGCCGGAGCGCCTCGTCCTCCGTGAGCCGGCCCTGCTCGACCTCGACGAACTCACGGTAGCCTATCGACTGGAGCGACGGCAGCTCGGGAGCGTAGCCCCGGGCCAGGAGCCGCCGGATCTCCTGCCTGAGGCCGGCGGCAACAAACGCCTGGGCACGCGCGCGCAAGCGCTTCGCCAGCGCCGCGCGGTCCAGTGTGAGCCCGACGTACGTCACGTCGTACGGCCCGCCTGCATCCCGCCAGCGGCCGGCACCGTAGAGCGCGCCGCCGCCCCCCCGCACGATCTCGAGGGCCCGGATCACCCGCACCTCGTCGTTCGGGTGCAGGCGTGCCGCGATCTCCGGCGCCAGGGACCGGAGCCGCTCCCAGAGCGCGGGACGCCCCTCACGGCGGGCGATCGCGGCCAGCTCACGCCGGAACGACGGATCGGCGGCGGGAGCCGTGTCGAGGCCGCGGACGAGCGCGCGGATGTAGAGCCCGGTGCCCCCGACGACGACGGGCACGGCGTCCCGCGCGCGGATCCGCTCGACGAGCGTCGCGGCGTCTCCGCGGAATCGAGCCGCCTGGTACCGGTCGTCGGGATCGACCACATCGATCAAGTGGTGGACGACGGCGGCGCGCTCCTCGGCGGTAGGCTTCCCGGTCGCCGCGTCCATGCCGCGGTAGACCTGCCGCGAGTCCGCGCTGATCACCTCGATCGGCAGCAGGCGGGCGAGCGCCACCGCGACCGCCGTCTTTCCGGCGCCGGTCGGGCCTGCGATCACGACCAGGCGGGGCTTCGCGTGTCCGGCCATCGACCCCAGTGTACGCGTCCTACCACTCCTCTCGGGCTCGTCGTGTCCGCTCGGCTCGCACGATCAGAATCATAGGCTCGCCTCGGCCGGCGGGGCCCCAGCCCCGCGACGCCCTGCGGCTCGCACTACCAGCTCCGCTTGAGCTCTCGCCGGATGTCACCCAGCGACACGCGGCTCACGATCGGCCGCCCGTGCGGGCAGAAGTAGGGCGTCTCGGTCGTGCCGAGCTCCGTCACGAGCCGCTCCATCTCCTCGCGCGCGAGCGCCGTATTCGCCTTCACCGCCGCCCGGCAGGCGACGAACGCCAACGCCCGGTCGACGGCCGGCTCGCCGGCCTTCGGCCCCGCGAACTCGTCCACCGCCGCCTCGATGAGCCGTTTGGGCTCGTCGCCCTTCAGGAGCGCGGGAACGGCGCGGAGGACGATCGCGCCGCCGCCGAACTCCTCGAAGGCGAAGCCGAGCCGCTCGAGCGGCGCCCGCCAGCGCTCGAGCACGGCCCGCGCGCCGGGCGCGAGGTCGAGCGGCTCGGGGAAGAGCAACGTTTGCGCGCCGGGCGTCCCGGCGTCGAGCTCGCGCCGGAGCCGCTCGAAGATCACGCGCTCGTGAGCGACGTGCTGGTCGAGGAAGAAGACTTCCTCGTCGGACGCCGACACGACGAACGTGTCCTGGACCTGCCCGAGCACCCGGCCGAAGAGCGGACGCGCGTCCACCAGGGCGGCTTCCCCGAAGAGCGCGGCCTGCTCGGCGGCGAAGCTCGCGGGTCCGGTGGCGGGCGCCTGCGCCTCCCGGCCTTCTATGGGGACGCCGGGGACCACGGCGGGGCGCCGCAGCGCCTGCTGGAGCGCCGCGGCCACCGTCTCGGCGATCAGGCGCGGGTGGCGGAAGCGCACCCACGCCTTTGTGGGATGGACGTTCACGTCCACATCGGTCTCCGGGAGCGCGATCGTGAGGACCACCATCGGGAACCGGTCACGCGGGAGCAGCGGCCGGTACGCGTCGAGCATCGCCTGCGTGAGGGCGGGATCGCGCACGGGACGTCCGTTGACGATCATCACCAGCTCCTCGCGGCCGCCGCGCGTGAGGTCGGGCGGGCTCGCGAGGCCGTCGATGGCGACGCCGTACGCGGCGTGGTCGACGGCCAGGAGCCGGCCGGCGACCTCCCAGCTCCAGACGGCGCCCGCCCGCTCGCGCAGATCCTTCGCCGCGGGCGCCGTGAGCGCGGCGCGCCCGTTGTTCGTCACGCGGAGCGCGACGACCGGATGCGCCAGCGCGAGCTGGGTGAGCGCGCGCAGGCTCGTCGCGAGCTCGGTGGCGGGCGCCTTCAAGAACTTGAGCCGGGCCGGCGTGTTGAAGAAGAGGTCGCGCACCTCGACGGTCGTCCCCGGCTCCCCAGGCACCGTGAGTCGCTGCGTGACCCTGCCGCCCTCGCCCGCGAGGCGCACACCCTCCGCCTGGCCGCGCGCGCGGCTCGTCAGGGTGAAGCGCGAGACCGCGCAGATCGCCGCGAGCGCCTCGCCCCGGAAGCCGAGCGTCGCGATCCCCTCGAGGTCCTCGTCGCCGCCGAGCTTGGAGGTCGCGTGCCGCTCGAGTGCGAGCGGCACGTCTTCGGGCGCGATGCCGGCGCCGTCGTCGGTCACCCGGATCAGAACGGCGCCGCCGTCCGACAGGTCCACCGCGATGCTCCCGGCCGCGGCGTCCAGCGCGTTCTCCACCAGTTCCTTGACCGCGGAGGCGGGACGCTCGACGACCTCGCCCGCTGCGATCTTGTTGACGAGGTGATCGGGCAGCCGTCGGATCCGCGTCACTCAGGCTCCTCGGGCAGGCCCGCTGACTCAGGCTCGCCTCGCGCCTCGGACGCGCTGCGGCTTCGCACGGCCACGGTCACAGGCTCGCCTCGCCTTCGGCTGCGGCTCGCACTCCCACGGCGCGAGCCGGCGTGGCGGCCCCCGCTCCAACAGCCTGCGCTTGCCATTTGTGCAGGAGGTTGAGCGCTTCGAGGGGCGTCAGGTGAGCGAGGTCGAGCGTCGTGAGCTCCGTGACGATGGGACCGGGCGCCGCGGACGCGAAGAGGCCGAGCTGGACGGCGTCACGCGCGTCGGCCCGCACCTGCCCCGCCTCCTCGAGCTCGGCGAGGAGCGCCTTGGCGCGCGCGATGACTTCGGGCGGCAGCCCCGCGAGCCGCGCCACCTGGATCCCGTAGCTCCGGTCGGTCGCCCCCGGCTGGACCTTGTGCAGGAAGATGATCTCGTCGTTCCACTCGCGCACCGCGACGTGGAAATTCCGCACACCCGGCAGCCGTCCGGCCAGGCGGGTCAGCTCGTGGAAGTGCGTCGCGAAGAGGACCTTCGCGCCCCGCCCCTGCTCGTGGAGCGCCTCGACGACGGCCCAGGCGATGGCGAGCCCGTCGAAGGTAGAGGTACCCCGCCCGACCTCGTCGAGGAGCACGAGGCTCCGCGGCGTGACGTTGTTGAGGATCGTGGCGGTCTCGACCATCTCGACCAGGAACGTGCTCTGGCCGCGGGCGAGGTTGTCCTGGGCGCCGACGCGCGTGAAGATCCGGTCGATCACGCCGATCCGCGCCTCGCGCGCGGGCACGAAGGCTCCCATCTGCGCCATGATCACGATGTGGGCCGTCTGCCGAAGGTAGACGGACTTGCCCGACATGTTCGGCCCCGTGAGGATGACGATGGGCGCCAGGCCGTCCTGCGCGACGTCGTTCGGCGTCACGACGACCCCGGGGTGGGCCTCGAGCACCGGGTGGCGGCCGTCGACGATCGAGAGGCCATCACCGCGGTCCACGACGGGACGGACGTGGCCCCGCGCGTGGGCGATCTCGCCGAGTGAGGCGAGGGCGTCGAGCCGCGCCAGCGCGCGCGCCGTCGTGATCAGCTCCGCGGCCTGCGCGCCGACCTGGCGCCGGACCTCCTCGAACAGCTCGTGCTCGAGCCGCCGGCGCCGCTCGTCGGCGCCGAGCACCTTGGCCTCGTACTCCTTCAGCTCCGCGGTCACGTAGCGCTCGGCGCCCGTGAGCGTCTGCCGGCGGATGTACCCGTCGGGGACGCGCGCCGTGTGGGCGTGGGTGACTTCGATGCCGTAGCCGAACACGCGATTGAACCGGACGCGCAGCGACGGGATCCCGGTGCGGACGCGCTCGCGCTCCTCGAGCCCGGCGATCCAGTCTCGCGCCTCTCTCGCCTCCCGCACGATCGCTCCGAGCGCGTCGTTCCAGCTCTCCCGGATGATCCCGCCGTCGTGCAGCCCGAGAGGCGGCTCGTCGACCAACGCGGTCTCGAGGAGCGCGCGCAACGGCTCGAGGTCGGCGAGGTCCGCCGCCGCGGCGGCGAGTAGCGACGCCTCGACCCCCCGGCAGGTCTCGCGGATCTCGCCGAGCGGTGCCAGACACGCCCGGAGGCCGACCAGGTCGCGCGCGTGGGCCTGGCCGAGCGCCGCGCGGCTCGTCAGCCTCTCGAGGTCACCCATGGGCCGGAGGAGGGCGCGCAGCCGCGCGCGCCGGGCGGGCTCCGCGACCAGCGCGGCGACCGCGGCCTGGCGCTCGTCGACCGCCGCGGGATCGACGAGCGGGCGGAGAAGCCAGTGACGGAGGAGCCGCGCCCCCATCGCCGTCATCGTCCGGTCGAGCACGCCGAAGAGCGACGCGCGAGCGTCCCCGCCGCTGCCCTGGAGGAGCTCGAGGGTCTCGACCGCCGTCGCGTCGAGGACCATGGCGTCCACCGCCGTGAGCCGCGTGAGGTGCCGGAGGTGACCGAGCGCGGCGCCCTGGGTGGCCCGGAGGTAGGCCAGGGCGAGGGCCGCGGCCTCCACCCCCGCGGTCATGTCACCGACGCCGAACCGATCGAGCGCGTCGACCTGGAAGTGGGCACAGAGATCGGCGGCGGCGCGGCGCGGGCCGCCCGCATCGGGCTCCCAGAAGGTCAGCGTCGCACCGCTGGCCTCGAGGCGCGCGAGGAGCGCGCGGTCCTCGCGCGTCCGCGCGGGTATCAGGATCTCCGCGGGCCGCCGGAGCAGTGCGGCGGCGAGCACGGCATCCTCGCGCGCGCCGTCCTCGCCGACCCAGAAGTCACCCGTGGACACGTCGAGGAGCGCCACACCCCGAGCCTCGCGGCCCCGGACGACGGTCAGGAGAAAGTTGTTCGCCGCGCCCGCCAGGTACGCGGTGTCGGTGATCGTGCCGGGCGTCATGATGCGGACGACGTCCCGCTTGAGGAGCTTCTTGGCCTTGTCCGGCGCCTCGAGCTGCTCCGAGATCGCGATCTTCCGCCCCGCGCGGACGAGCCGCGCGATGTAGCCGTCGGCCGCGTGGTGGGGGATCCCCGCCATCGGCGCGCCCTGGCGCGACGTCAGCGTGATCTGGAGCAGCCGCGCGGCGACCTCGGCGTCCTCGAAGAAGGTCTCGTAGAAGTCGCCGAGGCGGAAGAGCAGGAGGTAGTCGGGATACCGGCGCTTGAGCTCCCGGTACTGCCGCATCATCGGCGTGAGCGCGCCGCCGAGGTCAGCCAACGACGCGACCCCGGAGCCGGTCGTAGGTCGTCTCGAGCGCCTCGGGGAGGACGCGGACGTCGTCGAGCACGGGCATGAAGTTCGTGTCGCCGTTCCAGCGCGGCACGACGTGGACGTGCAGGTGATCGGTGATGCCGGCGCCCGCGACGCGCCCCTGGTTCAGCCCGATGTTGAACCCCTCCGCGCGGTATTCGACGGTGAGGACCGCGACGGCGAGCTTCACCAGCTCCATTGCGGCGCCGATCTCGTCGGCGGTCGCGTCGGTGAGCGTCCCGACGTGGCGGTTCACCACGGCCATGAGGTGGCCCGGCGTGTAGGGATAGGCGTTGAGAATGAGGAAGGCGAGGTCCCGGCGGCAGAGCACGAGACTCGATCGGTCATCGCTGCCTGAGTGGGCCGCGCAGAACACGCAGCCGACGGGCGCCCGCGCGGCGCCGACGTACCCCATGCGCCAGGGCGCCCAGAGGCGCTTCACACCGGGCGGGGAGAGCTCACGCGTTGACGAGCTCGCGCAGTCGCTTTCCGACCTTGAAGAACGGGACCCGTTTCTGGGGGACGTCCACGCTCGACCCGGTCTTGGGGTTGCGGCCCTTGCGCGAGTTCCGGTGACGGATACGGAAGCTCCCGAACCCCCGCAGCTCGACCTTGTCACCCTTCGACAACGCGTCGGTGATGTTGTCGAAGATCGTGTTGACGATCGTCTCGGTTTCCTTCTTGGTCAGGTTCGCGATCTTCGAGACTTCGTCGATCAGGTCTGCTTTGGTCATCGTCGGCTCCCGTCCTGATTGGGCCAAATCCCGCGCTCGAAGCTCTCTGGCAACCTAGCACGCTGTCTGGAAGAATGTCAACCAACGTAAGGAGTTAGACCCCACCGGGTCGCGGCTGCCGTCGGGCTCCGGCGAGCGCCTCGGAAACGCCGTTTTCACGCGTTGTTGGGGTGGACGCGCGCTGGGGTCCTTGGCAGGTCTCCGAGCTCATATTCTCAAACCACCACGGCGATTTACCTCTCGATCGATACGACTCGGCTCGAGCATTGGCTCGTGATCACCGTCCTCAGTCCATCAGGTAGAGTGGCGTTTTGAGCAGTGGGAGCGTGGGCGTGGCGAGACCCGTCAGGCCGAGCTGGTTCCGGAGCAGATCGACGATCGAAAACCGTCGCCGCGGGCCGATCACCCTCGGCGGCTTCGGGAGCCCCGCCAGCGTGGCGGCGCCTTCGACCGCCTCCTCGAGCCCACCCAGCTCGTCGATCATGTGGAGCGCCTTGGCCTGGGTTCCCGAGAAGACGCGGCCATCGGCGAACCGCCGGACCACCGCCCGGTCGAGCTTGCGGCCGTCGGCCACCGCGGCGATGAACTGGCCGTGGACGTCGTCGAGGAGCGCCTGGAGGATCCGGCGTTCCTCGGCGGTCATGGGACGCGCGAAGTTGCCGACGTCCTTGAACTCGCCCGCCTTCACGACCACGTACTCGACGCCCACCTTCTTCATGAGCGCGTTCAGGTTCGCCATCTGCATGACCACGCCGATGGACCCCGTGAGCGTCCCGGGGTTCGCGTAGATCTGGTCGGCCGCGACGGCGATGTAGTAGCCGCCCGACGCCGCCACCGCGCCGAGCGAGGCAACCACGGGCTTCCCCGCCTCCCGGAGCCGCCGGATCGCGCCGTACAATTCCTGCGTGGGCGCGACCGCGCCGCCGGGGCTGTTGATGCGAAGCACGACCGCACGGATGCCGGGGTTGTCACGATAGGCACGGAGCTCGCGGACCTGGTCGTCGACGTCGACGATGAGGCCCTCCAGCTCGACGATGGCGATGCGCTCGCCGAAGAGGGCGCCGCCCCCGCGCCGTGACACGCCGAGCATGGACGACGCGACCGCCACGAAGAGCGCGGCCGTGCCCAGATAGATGACGAGCGCCGCGCCGATCACCGCGACGCGGCGGGGCGGCCTACTCCTCGTCGTCGTCGAAGTCATCCCGATGCTTGCCGCGCTTCCCTCGGCGGCCGCGGGGGCTCTCCTCCGGCCGCGGCGGCTCGATGGCGTGGGCGAGCTCCTTCAGCGAGAGCCCGATGCGCCGCTCGTTGGGGTCGACGCGGATGACGAGCAGCGTGAGCTCGTCGCCGACGCTGACGATCTCGTCGGGCCGGTTGATCGGCCGGTTCGACATCTGCGAGATGTGCAGGAGGCCGTCCACGCCGGGCTCGAGCTCGATGAACGCGCCGAAGTCGGTGAGCCGCACCACCTTGCCGGTGACGCGCGAGCCCATCGGAAAGCGCTGGGCGACCGTCGCCCACGGGTCGGGCTGGATCTGCTTGAGCCCGAGGGAGATCCGCTTGTTCTCCTTGTCGACGTTGAGGATCTGCGTCTCGAGGTCCTGCCCCTTCTTGAGGATCTCCGACGGATGGCCGACGCTGCGCGTCCAGGACATGTCGGAGATGTGCAGGAGGCCGTCCACGCCGGGCTCGAGCTCGATGAACGCGCCGAAGTCGGTCAGGTTGCGCACCTTGCCCGCGACGCGCGCCCCGGGGTGGTAGCGCTCCTCGATCGTCGCCCACGGGTCGGGCTCGACCTGCTTCATCCCGAGCGAGATGCGCTTGGCGGCGCGGTTGACGTCGAGGACGATCACGTCGACCTCGTCGCCCACGTTCACCAGCTTCGACGGATGGCGCACGCGGCGCGTCCACGACATCTCCGAGACGTGGACGAGCCCCTCGACGCCGGGCTCCAGCTCGATGAACGCACCGTAATTGGTGAGGCTCACCACCTTGCCGCGGGTCTTCGTGCCCGGCGCGAACGTCTGCTCGACGCGCTCCCACGGGTCCGACGACTTCTGCTTGTAGCCGAGCGAGACGCGGCCCGTCTCGCGGTCGAAGTGCAGCACGACCACCTCGATCTGGTCACCGACCTGAAAGATCTCCGACGGGTGCCCCACGCGCCCCCAGCTCATGTCGGTGACGTGCAGGAGCCCGTCGATGCCGCCCAGGTCGATGAACGCGCCGTAGTCCGTGATGTTCTTCACGGTGCCCGTGAGCACCATGCCCTCCGAGAGGACCTCGAGCGTGTGCTTCTTCTTCTCTTCGCGCTCCTCCTCGAGGACGGCCCGTCGGGAAAGGACGACGTTGCCACGGCGCCGGTTCAGCTTGATCACCTTCGCGCGGATCGTCTGCCCGACCATCGCGGCGAGGTTCTTCACGGGCCGGAGGTCCACCTGCGAGCCGGGGAGGAAGGCCTTCACGCCCACGTCCACCGCCAGGCCGCCCTTGACGACCTCCACGACCCGGCCCTCGACCGGCAGCCCCTTGTCGTGGGCCTGCGTGATCGCGTCCCACACCTTGATCTTGTCGGCCTTGTCTTTCGAGAGGACGATCAGCCCCTCGGAGTCCTCCTTCGCCTCGAGGTAGACCTCGATCTGGTCGCCGACCTTGGGGAGCTTGCCGTGACGGTGGAACTCCTCGATCGGGATCGCGCCCTCGCTCTTGTAGCCGACGTCCACGAGGACCTCCGTCGGGGTCACCTGGACGACGCGGCCGCGCACGACCTCGCCCTCCTCGAACTCGCTGGTCGCGCCCTCGCGGAACCAGTCCTCCATCCGCTCCTCGGCCGGCTCGTGTCCCTCCTTTCGCGGTCCGCCGAGGGGGTGCTTGGGTTCGTCCGTCTTCATCCCGCCTGTTCCTCCAGTCATTGGATTTGAGCGTGGGCTCGCGGCTCGCGGTTCATAGGCTCGCCGCGGGCGGCGGGGCCCCAGCCCCGCGACGCCCTGCGGCTCGCACGACCACTCGCGTCCCGTCGGTCGCCGCGGAGTCCTTGAGTCGTGCGATCGCCGCCATCATGGCGCGGCTCGCGGTCTCGTACTGGGTGCGCCGGTGGCCTTCGGCCCGCCGCCCGCCGTCGAAGCGGAGCGGCGGGCCGAACGCCACGGTGACTTTCGCGGGCCGGAAGAGCCGCTGGCCCCGCGGCCACGCGCGCCCGCTGCCGCTGATGTACACCGGCACCACGGGGGCGCCGCTCTTGACGGCCAGCATGCCCGCGCCCGCCTTCGCCGGCCGGAGCACCCCCTCCGCGCCCCGGGTTCCCTCGGGGAAGATCAGCAGCGCGCCGTCCTCCTCGAGGACGCGCAGCGCCATCCGGAGCGCGCCGGGGTCCGGCCCCTCGCGCCGGACTGGCCGCGCGTTGAGCCGCCGGATCAGCGGCCCGAACAACGGGATCCGGAACAGCTCCGCCTTCGCCAGGAACGAGAGCTGCCGCGGCACGACCCCGCCGACCAGCGGCGGATCGAGCAGGCTCGAGTGGTTGGCGACGAGCAGCACCGCCCCGGCGAGCGGCACGTGCTCGGGGTTCTTCACCTCGACCCGGAAAAAGAGCCGCATCAGCACCGCGACCACCGGCTTCACGCACGCGTAGGGACGGCTCATTGTACCGAGGTCCGCGAGCACGGCTCACCTTGTGGGTGGCCTGCCCAGGGAGCGCGGGGCTTCATCATAGCGGGGTCCGCAAGGCCGGCGCATATCGTGGGTGGCCTGCCCAAGGAGCCCGGGGCTTCATCATAAGCGGGGTCCGCGAGGCCGGCGCATATCGTGGGTGGCCTGCCCAAGGAGCCCGGGGCTTCATCGGCGTCCCGCCCGCGGCGCGGCGGTCCGGCCCCCGCCCCGCCGGCGCCGGGCGACCTCGGCCAGCATCCGCTCGACGACCTCGTCGATCGCGAGCGCCGAGCTGTCCACCTCGATCGCGTCGTCCGCCTTTCGCAGCGGCGCGAGCGCACGGGCCGTGTCGTCCGTGTCACGCTGGGCGATCTCGCTTCGCACCGCCGCGAAGTCGACCTGAACGCCCTGCGCGGCGAACTCGGCCTTCCGTCGCCGCGCGCGCTCGTCGAGCGTCGCGTCCAAGTAGAACTTCACCTCGGCGTCCGGACACACGACGGTCCCCGTGTCGCGGCCCTCGAGGACCACGCCGCCCTGGGCAGCCTCACGTCGCTGGAGCGGCGTGACCTTCTCCCGGACGATCGCGTGCCGCGTGAGGCGCGACGTGAGTCCGCTGATGCGTGCCGTCCGGATCGCCGCGGTCACGTCCCGTCCGTTCAGGAGTACCCGATCCCCTTGAAGGCGGACCTCCACGCCCTCGAGGTGGGCGGAGAGCTTCGCCTCGTCGTCGGGCGAGAGCCCGGCCTCGTCCACCGAGAGCGCCAGCGCGCGGTACATGGCCCCGGTGTCGATGAACCGGTACCCGAGCCGCTCGGAGAGGCGTCGCCCCACCGTGCTCTTGCCCGCGCCCGCTGGACCGTCGATCGTGATCACCGGCTCACGTCCCTCACGCTCCGTCATGCCTCGACGGTCACCGCCGGCCCGCCGGCCAGCCCGTTCAGCGTCTCGACGAACTGGGGGAAGGACGTCGCGACGCACGCCGTGTCCTCCACGACCGTCTCGCCGTCGGCCACGAGCCCCGCCACCACCAGCGCCATGGCCATCCGGTGATCACCGCCGCTCGCGACGCGTGCGCCGCGGAAGGGCTGGGGGCCCTCGATCACCATGCCGTCAGCCCGCTCCTCGACACGCACCCCCATCTTCCCGAACTCGCGCGCCAGCGTTGCGATGCGGTCCGACTCCTTGACCCGTAGCTCGCCCGCGTCGCCGATCGTGGTGAGCCCGCGCGCGACGACGGCGGCGACGGCCAGCGCCGGAACCTCGTCGATCAAGCGGGGCACGAGCGGCCCGCCCACGCGCACCGCCCGCAGCTCGGCCGCGCCGAGGGTGAGATTCGCCGTGGGCTCAATGTCTTCGTCTTCTTCGGCCCGCGCCACCTCGACGCGCGCGCCCATCGCCTCGAGCACCGTCAGGATCCCCGTGCGCGTCGGATTCACGCCGACCCGCGTCACGCTCACCTCCGCGTCGCGTACGATCGCCGCGGCGACGAGCAGGAACGCGGCCGAGGAGATGTCGCCGGGGACGTGCACGGTGGTCCCGTAGAGGTCGCCGGGCTCGAGCCTCACCGCGGTCCCCTCCGCGCGGAGCCGCGCGCCGAAGCGGCGGAGCATACGCTCGGAGTGGTCGCGCGAGGGCGCCGGCTCGTGCACCGAGACGGGGCCGTCGGCGTAGAGCCCGGCGAGCAGGACCGCCGACTTCACCTGCGCCGAGGCGACGGGAGAGGTGTGCGCGATCGCCCGGAGCGGCCGCGCCCCCTGCACCGCGAGCGGCAAGCGCGTGGCCTGGGCCCGCCCCACGATCGTCGCGCCCATGCGACCGAGCGGCTCGGTCACGCGCGCCATCGGGCGCCGCCGGAGGGACGCGTCGCCGGTGAGCAGCGTGCAGAAGGGCTGGCCCGCCAGCACCCCCAAGAGCAGACGCGCCGTCGTCCCCGAGTTGCCGCAGTCGATGACATCGTCAGATTCGTGGAGGCCGTGGCGACCCGCGCCCGCGACCCGGTAGTGGCCGGGCCCCTTCCGGGTGACGTCGGCGCCGAGGGCCCCGACCGCCGCGAGCGTGCGCAGGCAGTCCTCGGCCTCGAGGCAGCCGTGGATTTCCGTCACGCCCTCCGCGAGCGCGCCGAGGAGTGCGGCGCGGTGGGAGATCGACTTGTCCCCCGGCACCTCCGCGGTCCCTCGGAGCCGGTTCACCGGATGGACCCTGAACCTCACCGGAGCGCCTCCCGCGCCGCCTTGATCCGCGCGAGCGCGGCGCGGAGCTCCGCGGCGGAGCCGCGCGCGATGGCACGCTCGAGCTCGGCGAGGGCCTGCCGGAACGCATCGAGGCTCGCCGCGAGCGCGGCGCGATTGGCCAGGAAGATCTCGGCCCAGACGTCGGGGTCGGAGGCCGCGATGCGCGTCGTGTCCTTGAACCCACGCGCGGCGAGCTCGAGGGCGGTCGGTCCGAAGCGTGCCGCGCCGTCCACAAGCGCGTAGGCGACGAGGTGCGGCAGGTGACTGATGGCCGCGACCGCCTGGTCGTGAGTCTCCGGATCGAGGGCGCTCACGCGCGCGCCCAGCGCTTCCCAGAACCCGGCCACGGCCTTCACGGCGTGCGGCTCGGTCCGGTCGGTCGGGGTCACGACCACCGTGGCCGACCGGAAGAGATCCGCCCGCGCGACGCCGTAGCCGCTCCGCTCGGAGCCCGCCATCGGGTGGCTTCCCACGAAGGCGAGCGCCCGTCCCGCGGTGAGCCGATCCGCGACGCGCGCGATTCCGGCCTTCGTCGAGCCGACGTCCGTCACGACGGCGCCGTCGGCCGCCGCCCGCCAGACGCGCGGCAGGAGCGCCTCGATCGCCAGGACCGGGACGGCGAGGAGGACGAAGTCGGCGTCGCTCACACCAACGTTGAGGTCGGTGGTGACGCGATCGAGGGTGCCGTCACTCAGCGCCGCGCCCAGGCGCGCCTCGTCGCGACCCACGCCCACGATCTCGCGCACCAGCTCGCCGGAGCGGGCCGCCTTGGCGACCGATCCTCCGAGGAGCCCGACGCCGACGATCGCGAGCCGCTGGATCACACAGACTTCTTTCCGAGCACGGTGCGCAGCGCCCTGACGAGCTTCCGGTTCTCTTCGGGAGTCCCCACCGTGATGCGCAGCGCCGTCTCCATGCCGAACGGCGTCATGGGGCGCACGATCACGCCCTCGTGGAGGAGCTTCTGGTAGATGTCCGCCGCGCTCCGGCCGACGTCGACCAGGATGAAGTTGGCACGCGAGGGCACGTACTGCACGCCGAGCGTCTTGAACTCGTCGTAGAGGAAATGCCGCCCCGCCTCGATCATCCGGACGCACTCGAGGACGTGGCTCTCGTCCTCCAGCGCGGCGAGCGCGCCCGCCTGCGCGAGCGAGTTGACGTTGAACGGCTGGCGGATCCGGTTCATCAACGCGACAGCGTCCGCCTCCGCGACGCCGTAGCCCACGCGGAGCCCCGCCAGACTCGTCGCCTTCGAGAAGGTGCGGAGGACGGCGACCTTGCGCCCCTGCTTGACGTAGTTGAGCGTGTCCGGGAAGTCGGGGCCGAGCGCGAACTCGATGTACGCCTCGTCGAAGACGACGATGGTCCGCTCCGGGACGCGCGCCATGAAGCGCTCGACCTCGTCGGCCGTCACGATCGTCGCGGTGGGGTTGTTGGGGTTCGCGATGAAGACGACCTTCGTCATCGGCGTGATCGCGCGCGCCATCGCCTCGAGGTCGAGGCGGTGCTCCTTCAGCATCACCATAACGCGGACGCCCCCGGCCGCCTGGACGATCATCGGGTAGACGACGAACGACGGGTGCGGGACGACCGCCTCGTCGCCGGGCCGGAGGAAGGTCCGCACGAGCAGCTCGATCAGCTCGTTCGAGCCGTTGCCGAGCACGACATGGTCGGGCGACACGCCGTGCTTCTTGGCGAGCGCCTGGCGCAGGTAGAAGCCGCTGCCGTCCGGGTAGCGGTTGAGGTGGTTGAGCGTCGCGAGGATCGCCTTCTGCACGCGGTCGGATGGCGGCAGCGGGTTCTCGTTCGACGCGAGCTTGATCGCGTTGTGGACCCCGAGCTCGCGCTCCAGCTCCTCGATCGGCTTGCCCGGCTCGTACGGCGCGATCCCGAGGATGTGTTCGTTGGCCAGTGACTCCCACTGCGTAGGCATGCTGTCTCCTTATGCGGCCGGGTACGACCCGAGGACTTTCAGAAACAGGGTCCGCTCCCCCATCTCACGCAGCACCGCGGCGATCTGGTGGGTCTCGCGATGGCCCTCGAGATCGACGAAGATGACGTACTCCCAGGGACTCTGCCTGGCCGGGCGCGACTCGATCTTCGTGAGGTTGATGCCGTCGCGCGCGAGCGGCTCCAGGATCCGATAGAGGGCCCCGGGCACGTTGCGCATCGCGAAGAGGATCGAGGTCTTGTCGCGCCCCGTGGG
>QHSA01000088.1 GCA_003220315.1 Candidatus Rokuibacteriota bacterium | reverse complement strand
ACTGCCCCAGAGCGCGGCGATCGCGACGAGCGCCGCGTAGGCGCGCGTTTGACTGAGTGCGGGCACCTGCCTATCATATGCTGCGCCTCGATGGCCGATCACATCCTCGAATCGCGCGTGTGGCTCGGCAAGGCGCGCCCCGACGTCTTTGCATTCTTCGCCGACCCGCGGAACCTGGCGCGGGTCACGCCGCCCGCGCTCCGTCTGCGCCTCCTCGCCGAGCCCGCGCCCATGGTCGCGGGCAGCGCCTACGACTTCGCGCTCTCGTGGCTCGGCGTGCCCCTCCGGTGGCGCGCCTTCATCCGCGAGTTCGATCCGCCCTACCGCTTCGTGGACGTGCAGGTGCGTGGCCCGTACGCGCGCTGGGAGCATCGCCACCGGTTTCTCGAGGCGCACGGCGGCACATGGATTGAGGACCGGGTGACCTACCGGCTGCCGCTGGGACCGCTCGGGCACGCGGCACACGCGCTCGTCGTGCGGCGCCAGCTCGCGGCGCTCTGGGCCTACCGCGACCGGCGGCTAGCGGAGCTTCTCGCGCCGGTCAGTTCGCCGGCAGGGTGACGCCGAGCTTCGCGAGCTTCGGTCGGACGCGCTCCGTCAGGAGCCCCAGGCGCGCGAGGTTCGCGACCATCGAGGCGTGCATGTCACGTTTGAAGAGCTTGCGAAACGGCGCGTAGTCGTTCCGCGCCGCGACGTCACGACGGTAGCGCTTGGCCTCCTCGATCTCGGCCCGGCTGAACCCCGCGTCCTCGTAGGCCTCGCGCGGGAAGAAGCCCGTGAGCGTCTTCTCGACGGCGAAGCACGTGTAGTCCTCGAGCTCGCGGCGCTCGCCGGGGGACGCCCCGTGGACCACCTCGGGCAGGGCGAGCATGCCGAAGCCCATGTGCCGCGATTCGTCCTGGAGGATCCGGCGGCAGACCGCCTCGAGGACCGGGTCGCGCGCGCTCTCCGCCATCATCTTGAACAGCGCGACGGCAAAGGTCTCGGCCACGAGCTGGAGCCCGATCGTCTTCACGTACCACCGGCTCTCGCCCAGGATGGAGTCGAAGACGTCGCGGGCGTTGGCGGGGATCGGGTATTTCCGATTGTCCAGGCGCTCGGTGATGTACCGGTCGAGGACCTCGTTGTGGCGCGCCTCGTCCATGACCTGTGTCGCCTGGAAGAACTTCGCGTCGGCGCCTTTGACGATGTCGACGAGCTGGCTCGTGGCGAGGAGCGCGCCCTGCTCCCCGTGCATGAGGGCCGAGAGACGCCATGCGGCGATTCGCCGGTTGAGCTGGACGCGCTCGGCCTCCGGCAACCGGTCCCAGAGCGCGCTCCCGTAGATGTCGATGAGCTCGTCGGCGATCGCCCGACCGTCGGACGGTGGTGGAGTGGACCAGGGAATGTCGCGCGCGGCGTTCCACTGGTCCCGCTTCGCGTTCTCGTAGAGCCGCCGCATGTCGGCCTCGGCCATGCCGTAGTCGAACGTGAACATCGTGGTGAACGACGACGCGATCGCGCGCGGCTCCATGCCGATCTCCTTCCAGCGCCCGGTCGGTGATTCCTCGGCATTATGTCGTCGGGGCACCGCGGGGTCAAGGCGGCGCGTGCTACGCTCGGCGCCATGGCCCGGCCGCGCGACGAGCTCGGCGCCCACATGTCGATCGCGGGCGGCCTCCACCGCGCCCTCGAGCGCGGACGGGCGCTCGACTGCGGCGCCGTGCAGCTCTTCCTGAGGAACCAGCGCCAGTGGCACGCCCCGCCGCTGACGGACGCGGAGGTCCGCGCCTTTCACGCGGCGCGCCGGCAGACGGGCATCCGCCACGTCTTCGCCCACGCGAGCTACCTGATCAATCTCGGCGCGCCGGATGACGCCGCCTGGCGCCGGGCCGTGGACGCCTTCACCGACGAGCTCGAGCGCGCGGAGAGGCTGGATCTCTCCTGCGTCGTCGTTCACCCCGGGTCGCATCTGGGGGCCGGCGTCGCCTCGGGCCTGGCACGGGTCGTGGCCGCCCTCGACGAGGTGACACGGCGGACACCGGGTTACACGGTCAGGATCGCGCTCGAGAACACTGCGGGCGCGGGCCATTCTATCGGGCGGACGTTCGAAGAGTTGGGAGCGCTCCTGGCGCGTGCGGCGCGCCCCGAGCGGGTCGGGGTCTGCGTCGACACCTGCCACCTCTTCGCCGCGGGCTACGACGTCAGGAGCGAGGCGGGCTACCGGCGGGCGCTCGGTGAGTGCCGCGAGGCCGTCGGCCTCGAGCGCGTGCTCGCGTTTCATCTGAACGACGCCAGGGCGCCGCTCGACTCGGGGCTCGACCGTCACGAGCACATCGGGCGGGGATACCTCGGGCGGCTACCGTTCAGGCGGTTACTGCGGGACCGACGGTTCCGACAGGTCCCGAAGGTGCTCGAGACCCCGAAGGAGCCCGAGCCCGTTGCCGATCGACGTAACCTCGCCCTCCTCCGAGCCCTGCGCAGACGCGGCTAACGCGAGCTCTTGACGCCGACCCGCCGGCAGAGCGCCCGCACGGCACACGTGGAGCACCGGGGCGAGATCGGCGTGCAGACGTTCTGGCCGAAGGCGACGAGGAGGTCGTTGTAGCCGATCCAGTATCGCTTCGGGAGCTTGGCCCGGAGCGCCATCTCGGTCTCCTCGGGCGTCCGCGTCCGCACGTATCCGAGGCGGTTGGAGATCCGGTGCACGTGGGTGTCGACGCAGATCCCCGGCTTGCCGTAGCCCATCGTCACGACCAGGTTGGCGGTCTTCCGCCCGACACCCTTCAGCCTGAGGAGCGCGTCGATCTCGTCGGGCACGCGCCCCCCGAAGCGCTCGAGGAGGTCGCGGCAGATTCCCAGGATGACCCGGGCTTTCGTCCGGTAGAAGCCGACCGGATAGATGAGGGTCTCGATCTGGCGGGGCGAGAGGGCCAGCATGGCGTCGGGCGTGTCGGCGACGGCGAAGAGCCGCTCGGAGGCCGGGCCCGTCGTCGTGTCCTGGGTGCGCAGCGACAGGATGCACGCGATGAGGACGCAGAAAGGGTCGCGGCTCCGGTCGGCGATGACCGCGAGGGCGGTCGGGTTCCACCGCGGCGCCGTGGACCGGAGGCGCCGGATGACCTCTGCGATCGCTACTTGTCTTTGATGGACTCGAGGAGCTTTCGCGCGCGTGGCAGATCCTTCACGGTCCAGTCGGCGACGTTCGTCGGCGCGGTCTCGGCGATCACCTGCTGGAGCTCGCCGCGCGCCTCGGCGTAGCGGCCGGTGACAAGGTACAGCCGAGCGAGGTCGATCCGAAGCACGGTGAACTTCGGATCGATCGCGAGCCCCTTCTTGAAGTGCTCCTCCGCCTTTTCCTTGTCGCCCCCGAAGAGTCCCGGCACCTCCATGGCGACGTTGCCGGCCAGGGAGTGGGCGCGTACGGAGCGCGGGTTGAGCTGCAGGAGAATCTGGATCTCTTCGCGGACGGTCGGGAGGAGGAAGAGCGAGCGGAGCACGCCCTTCGTCTGGCCCCAACGGCCCGTGTTGATCGCGTACCAGAGGTGCGCGTCGTGGTTCCGCGGCGCGAGCTCCACCGCGCGCCGGCCGAGCTCACGGCCGCGCGCGTATGCGGCGAGCTTCTCCTCGGTCGTCGTCGCGCGGACGTCGCCCCAGAGGAAGCTCACGTAGGAGAGCATGATGGTCGTGTCGACCTCGCTCTCACGCACGACCGCGGCCTCGAGCAGGTTGCGCGCGCGGTCGATCGCCGTCAGGTCCTCGTGGTAGCGCGTGAGGAGCGTCCGCGCCTCGGCGGCCGGGGTCTCCGCGGACGCTTGAAGGGGGATGAGCAGCAGCCCGAGGAGCGCCAGACGGGCGAGCATCGCTCGGCACTGTACCGCCGGGGGCGGACCCCGTCAACTTGACACGCCCCGACGCTTCGCCGATGCTCCTCCCGCTATGAGGATCCTCCGGAGCCTCGCCGTCGTCGCGATCGCCGGCTGGCTCGGGATCATGGCCTTCTTCTCCTTCGGCGTCGCGCCGCTCGTCTTCCGCACGATCGACCGTGCGGTCGCGGGCCAAGCCGTCGCCGCCGTCCTGCCGCGCTATTACGACTGGGGGCTCGTCCTCTGCGGGATGGCGGTCGTCGCCTGCGTCGTCCAGGTGCTCTCGGGCAGGGAAGGGCGGGCGCGCCCCCTCATCGGCGGGGCGCTCTGTGGGGCGATGTGCGGGCTCCTGGTCTGGGCGGCGACGGTCGCCATGCCGCGCGCCGAGGCGGCGCGGCGCGCCGGTGACGACACGGCGTTCGCGCGTGCCCACCGCTCGGCCGTCCAGCTCAACACCGCGGCCATGCTGACGGGCGCCGCCTTCCTCGTGCTGGAGGCCCTCAGTCGCCCGGCGCGGCGTGGCCCGTGAGCTCGAGCAGCGCGTGGACCCGGTCGGCGACCGCCGACGGCGGCTCGTGGGCGAGCGCCTCGCACCCGGCCAGCACGACCCAGGCGAGGGTCTCGGGCGTGGCTTCGATGCGGCCGCGCTTGTCTTTCGGCGTCGCCTCGATGATCTCCTGCAGGGAGAGGCGCACCTGCTCACGCGCCCACGCGAGCGCCAGCGCGGACGTCTTGTTGCCGCGGCTCTCGGTCCAGGCGGTGGCCACCTCGTAGAGGAGGGGCCCGCCGGGCGCCCAGGCGGCGGCGAGCTTCCCGAGCGCCGCCGCGAGCGGCAGCCGCGCGATCTCGCGCGAGAGGCCGAGCAGTCGCTTCTCCGCCGGCGTCGGTCGCGGCGTCGCGACGCGGGTCGGGCGCCGCGGGGCACGCGGGCGCTTGCGCTTCGCCAGGCGTTTGCGCGCGCGCTCCATCGTCCTTAGAAGATAACAGGCGCCGGGAGGCCGACGAAGCCTTCGGCTCCGAGTGGCGGGGCCAGCGAAGGCGCGGAGCGGCCGGCCCTCCGAGACCCGTGTCTTCTGGGCGTCGCTTCGCCACAGACCGATCGACGAGTCTCGCGTGCCGAGTGCTAGCGTGGTCGAGGAGGGCCGACCGCCCGCGCCTCTTTGGCCCCGCTACTCGTAGCGGAGCGCTTCGATGGGGTCCAGGCGGGAGGCCTTGCGGGCCGGATAGAAGCCGAAGAAGATCCCGATGCCGGCGGCGAAGCCGAAGGCGAGCACGATGGCTTCCGGCGCGACGAGGGTGCGCCACTCGGCGAAGTAACTGATCGCGCGCGAGCCGCTGAGGCCGAGCGCGATGCCGGCGATCCCGCCGATCAGCGAGAGCGTGACGGCCTCGATCAGGAACTGGAGCAGGATGTGACGCCGCCGGGCGCCGACCGCCATCCGCAGGCCGATCTCGCGCGTCCGCTCCGTGACCGAGACCAGCATGATGTTCATGATGCCGATGCCACCGACGAGCAGGGAGACCGACGCGATCGCGGCCAGGAGATAGGTCATCACCCTCGACGACTCCTCCTGCGTCTGGAGAACCTCGGAGAGGTTCCGTAGCCAGAAGTCGTCGTCCTGGAACGGCTGCAACCGGTGGCGCTGGCGCAGGAGCGCCCGGATCTGATTCTCGGCCTCGGCCATGTCCTCGCCCGGACGGATCTTGATCGAGATCGATCCGACCGATCTCGGGCTCGCCTGGCTCGTGCCGAGGACCTTCTTCTTCGCGGTCGAGATCGGGATCATGATGATGTCGTCCTGGTCCTGGCCCCACGAGCTCTGGCCCTTGCGGTCGAGCATGCCGATCACCGTGAAGGGGACCTTCTTGATCCGGATGATCTGGCCGGTGGGCTCCGCCTCGCCGAAGAGGTTGAGCGCCGTCGTCTGGCCCACGAGGGCAACTTTCGTGGCGCCGTCCACGTCCTCGACGCTGATCTGCCGGCCGTCCACCGCGGGCCAGTCGCGCGCCTCGAAGTAATCGGGCGTGACGCCCTGGATCACGGTCGACCAGTTGAGGTTCCCGTAGACGACCTGCGCGGTCCCGCGGACCGCGGGCGCGGCGACCTGGACCGACGGAACCTCACGCGCGATCGCGCTCGCGTCGTCCTCCGAGATCGTGAGCTGGCTCCCGGTGCCGAGGCGAATGCCGCTCGAGGTGACGCTGCCCGACAGCGCGATGATGAGGTTCGACCCCAGGCTCTGGATCTGCTCGGCGACCCGCGCCTGGGCGCCCGCGCCCACGCCGACCATCGCGATGACGGCGGAGACACCGATGATGATGCCGAGCATCGTGAGGGCGCTCCTGAGCGTGTTGACGCGCAGCGCGCGGACGGCGATGCGAACGCTCTGCCAGACGCTCACGCGGCGTCCTCGTCCACCGGGAGCGAGGCGAGGACCCGCTCGGCGTCGAGGGGCGACGCGACGCGCTCGTCGCCGCGGAGCCGGCCGTCCTTGAAGGAGAGGATACGGCCCGCGTAGGCGGCGACGTCGGGCTCGTGGGTGACCAGGACGATCGTGAGACCCTCGCGGTTGAGCCGTTGCAAGAGCGTGAGCACCTCGACGCTGGTGCGCGAATCGAGGTTGCCCGTGGGCTCGTCGGCGAGGATCACGGCCGGATTGTTGACGAGCGCGCGGGCGATCGCGACGCGCTGCTGCTGGCCGCCCGAGAGCTGGCTCGGCTGATGGTCCTCACGGTCGGCGAGCGCCACGGCGGCGAGGCGCGCCCGGGCGCGGGCGCGGCGGTCGCGGGCGGACACACCCGCGTAGAGCAGGGGCAGCTCGACGTTCTCGAGGGCGGTCGTCCGGGGGAGGAGGTTGAACTGCTGGAAGACGAAGCCGATCTTCGCGTTCCGGATCCGCGCGAGCGCGTCAGGGGAGAGGCCGGCAACGTCCTCGCCGTCGACGACGTAGCGACCGGCGGTCGGCGTGTCGAGGCACCCGAGGAGGTTCATGAAGGTGGACTTCCCGGAACCCGACGGTCCCATCACCGCGACGAACTCACCGCGCTCGATCGTCACCGTGACCCCGCGGAGCGCGTGGACCGTGTACGGCCCCAGGTGGTAGTCCTTCGTCAAGCCTTCGGCGGCGATGATCGGTCCGGCCATGACTACAGTCTCAGGCGCGGTCCGCTCTGCGGCTGGGGAGCGCCGCGGACCGCACCGCCAGCCAGGCCGACGATGACTTCCTGGCCCTCCTTCAGGTCGCCGCGCAGGATTTCGGTGAAGGTCCCGTCGCTGAGACCGAGCGTGAGCTGGACCGGCGCAGGCTTCCCGTCGGGGCCGAGGAGCCAGGCGCGGCCGGCGACGCCGCCACGCCGGTCGTCACCCGAGACGCCGGACATCTCGTCGTAGCGGGTCTGTTGCTCCGGCGTGAGGATCTCGCGAATCCTCACGCGCGCCGCGTCGCGGAGCTTCTGCGCTCGCGCGCGCCGGTCGGGCTCCGCCAGCCCGGAGGACTGGAGCGCCATGAACTGCTTGCGACTGTCCTGGAGGATCGGCTCGAGCTTCTTCTGCTGGTCCGCGCTGAGCTTGAGGTCCCGGACGAGCCAGTCACGCGTCTGCTCGAGTGAGGGCTGGCCGCTCGCCGTCGCGCCCCCCGGTGGCCCGCTCGGGACCACCGCGTCACCGCCGGCGGGCCGGAACCTGAGCGCCGCGTTCGGGAGCTTCAGCACGCTCGACTTCTCGGCGACGACGAGCTTCACGTTCGCCGTCATGCCGGGCAGGAGCCTGCCCGACGGGTTGTCGACGGCGACGACGACGGTGTACGTGACCACGTTCTGGACGACCTGCGCCGCCTTCCGGATCTGCGTGACCCGACCGACGAACGTCTCGTTGGGGAACGCGTCCACCGTGAAGGTGGCCTGGTCGTTCAGCTTGACGCGCCCGATGTCCGCCTCGTCCACGCTCGTCTCCACCTGCATCTTTGTCAGGTCCTGGGCGATCGTGAAGAGCACCGGCGCCTGGAGGCTGGCGGCGACCGTCTGGCCGACATCCACCTGGCGCGAGACGACGACCCCGTCTACCGGGGCGCTGATCGTGGTGTGGTCGAGGTCGACCTGAGCCTGCTTGAGCGCCGCGTCTTTCTGCTCCACCTGGGCCCGTGCGGACTCGAGCATCGCCTCGGCGACCCTGAGCTGGGCGATCGCCGACTGGATGGCGGACGCGAGCGCCTGCTCGTGAGCCCGCGCCGAGTCGAGCTGGGCGCCCGCCGAGTCGGACGCGGCCTGGGACGAGTCGAGATCGCTCTTGGCGATGAGCTGCCGCGCGAAGAGCTCGGTCTTCCGGTCCAGATCGCGCTTGGTGTCCACCACGGCGACCTGCGCCTTCGCCGTCTGCGCCTTGGCCTCGGCGTGCGCGGCGCGGGCGTTGTCGACGTCGGCGCGGGACCGCTCGATCTGGGCCTGCTGGTTGAGGACCGCGGCCTTGGCGGAGTCGAGGTCGGCCTTCGCCTGGTTGACCTTCGCCTCGAAGATGTCGGGGTCGATGCGCGCGACGACCTGCCCCTTCTTCACGATCGAGTTGAAGTCGACGAAGAGCGCCTTGATCTGCCCCGAAACCTGGCTGCCCACCTGGACGGTGATGACCGCGTTGAGGTTGCCGGTCGCCGAGACGGCGGCGGTGAGGGGACCCTGCTCGACGCGCGCCAGCTTGTACTTCGGCGCGTTACCGATGGACTGCGTGTAGAGGTAGGCCCACACGCCCGCGCCCGCGAGAGCAGCCACGACCAGGAGTGAGAGAACTCGCCTCATCACGGTGTTCGACGCGATCGGCGCAGGGGGTATTTACCTGCCGGCCGTTAACGACGACCGACGGCGCGATCGAGCCGAGCTAGCGCGATGCGGTAGTCGGCGAGCGCCTGAGCCTCGGTGTTCTGCGCCTGTGTGAGCGCCAGCTGCGCGTCCGTGAGCTCGAGGATCGTCCCCACCCCGGCGTCGAAGCGGCCCTGGGCGAGCCGGAAGTTCTCCTGGGCGGAGGCGACGAGGGCCTGGGCGGCCTGGATACGCTCCTGGGCCTCCTCGACCGCGATCTCGGCCTGCTCGACGTTCTGAATGATGTCGAGCTCCGTGGATTTCACCCGTTGCCTCGCGCCCTCGAGGTTGGCCTTCGCCTCCTGGTACTTCGCGACTCGATTGCCTCCGTCGAAGAGCGACCACGAGAGGCTCAGCCCGAGCGTCCAGCTCTCGGTGAGCTGCGGCTGGCTGCCGCCGTACGAGCCGGTGCCGCTGATGTCGGGGAAGAAGTTGCGGAAGGTCTGGCGCTCGGTGGCCTCGGCGGCGTTGACGCGGAGCTTGGACTGGCGGTACTCGGGACGGCTGCGGAGGGCCTCGCCGCGGAGCTGGCCACGGTCGAGGTTGACGGCTTCGAAGACGAGGTTGTCCTGGATCGCGGTGGGCGTGTCCACCTCGATCGCCATCGCGGTGTTGAGGGCGACCCGCGCGGTCCGGAGCGCGTTCCGGGCGCGGATGAGATCCACCCGCGCGTTGGCCACGTCCACCTCGGCGCGCGCGACGTCGGACTTGGGCCGTGTGCCGACTTCGAAAAATCCCTTCGCCGACCGGAGGTTCAGCTCGGCGCGCTGAACCGCCTGCTCCTGTACCCGGATCAGGCGCCCGGCGAACAGGATGTTCGTGTACGCCTCCTTGACCGCGAGCGAGATGAGCTGGCGCTGGAGCTCCACGTCCTCCACCGCCACTTCGGCGAGCTTCCGCGCCGCCTCCGTCGCGGCGAGGTTCTTGCCGAAGTCGAAGAGGAGCTGGGAGAGCAACACCTGGGCGAGGAACGTGTCCGAGAGCTGTCGCGACGACGGGATCTGGAGGGTCTGGCCAGTCGTCTGCGACGTGACGGTAAGGTTGCTTTGGCTCCGCGTCGCCGACACCAAGCCCGAGAGTTGGGGCAGAAGCGGAGACAGCGCTTGGTTGACGCGATAACGCGCCGCGGCATAGTCGCTCAGGGTCGCCTGGATCCTCGGCTGCGCCTCGAGCGCGATGGCGATGCACTCGTCGAGCGTCAGGGTGCGTCCGGCGATCGGAGCCCGTTCTGTTGCCGGGGGGGGCGCGGCCTGCGCAGGGGCGCGTTCGGTCGAGAACAGAACGAGAAGGCATGCGAGAGAGACACTCGGAAGAGAGAACCGCTTCATACGGCCCCTGAGAATATCACGCCGGTGGACAGGCGGTGGATGGCCGGTGTATACCTTTTTTCTTGACGACCTCTAGATTCTGCGTGCTAGAGTCGCCCACACCACAAGATATAGGAGGTAGGCGATTTTCCGTCATGACAAGTCCCAATCTGATTTTGGTCGGACTTGGCGAGGCTGACCCGAGGGAGGATTCGCATGCTGGCTGAAACCCGCCCCGCAAAGGTTGGCAAATGGACCGAACCCGCCCTGCGAGTGCTCCGGGAGCGCTACCTCGCGCGCGAAGGCGGCGAGGTGGCCGAGACGCCGGAGGAGATGTGCTGGCGGGTCGCCCTGTCCATTGCCGCGGGCGAGGCCCGATACGGACGCAGCCGGGCGGCGGTCCGTGAGATCGCCGCCGCCTTCTACGAGGTGATGGTCGACGGCGACTTCCTGCCGAACTCGCCGACCCTGATGAACGCCGGGAAGGGCAACGGCCTGCAGTACTCGGCCTGCTACGTCCTGCCGGTCGGGGACTCGATGGAAGAGATCTTCGACTCGGTGAAGGCCGCGGCGATCATCCATAAATCCGGTGGCGGCACCGGCTTCGCCTTCTCGCGCCTGCGCCCGAAGGACGACATCGTGGCGTCCACCGGCGGTCGCGCCTCCGGGCCCATCTCGTTCCTCCGGGTCTTCAACAGCGCGACGGAGGCGGTCAAGCAGGGGGGAACCCGGCGCGGCGCGAACATGGGCATCCTGCGGGTCGACCACCCGGACATCCTCGAGTTCATCGAGTGCAAGCTCGACGGCGGAATCACCAACTTCAACATCTCCGTCGCCGCCACCGACAAGTTCATGGACGCGCTCGCCGCGGGCACCGAGTACGACCTGGTGAACCCGCACACGGGCGCGGTGACGGGCCGGCTGTCGGCGAAGGAGGTCTTCGAGCGGATCGTGCGCGCCGCCTGGCGCACGGGCGATCCCGGGATGATCTTCATCGACCGGATCAACGCGAGCCCCGCGAACCCGACGCCGGAGATCGGCATGGTCGAGGCGACCAACCCCTGCATCACGGGTGATGCGCTGATCTACACCACGCGCGGACTCCTCCGTGCCGACACACTCGCCCGGGCCGGCGAGGCTGTCGACGTGATCCTAGATTCTCGGTTTGACGCCGGCGAGTTCGGGCCCGCCTCTTCCGTCTTCGAGACCGGAGTGAAGCGGGTGTGTTGCCTCCGCACTGAGGAAGGTTACGAGATTCGACTCACGGCGGATCATCGCTTGATGACCGTGAAAGGGTGGCGACGTGCCGATGAGCTCCGGCCCGGCGACCTCCTGCACGTTCTCAATCGCCAGAGCGGTGACTGAGAAATACGGACTGACTCAGGACGCAAAGACCGCACGCATTCCCGAGCGAGTCCTGTGCGGCTCTGAGGACCTGCAGCGAGGGGTTTTGCAGGCCCTGTTCACCGCCGACGGGCATGTCAGCGGGACCACGCAGAAGGGAGTATCCGTTCGGCTTACCTCGATTTCGTATCCGCTTCTCGTGGATGTACAGCGGATGCTTCTGAACTTCGGAATCGCGTCACGGATCTACCAGGACCGCCATGCGGCACGGCGAGCCCAGCTTCCCGACGGTCATGGTGGCATGGCGGAGTATGAGTGCCAGCCCGATCACGACCTGACCGTAGCCAGGGAGAACCTCGTCGCATTCGTGCGGGAAATTGGGTTCCTCAGCACGGCCAAGCAGAACAGGCTACTCCAGCTCGTCTCGACGTACTCTCGCAAGCCATATAGGGAGACGTTCCTCGCGCGTTTCAAGTCGCTCGAGCCCAAGGGAGAAGAAGGCGTTTTCGACCTCAAGGAACCACTCACTCATAGCTTCGTCAGTAATGGTTTTATAGCCCATAACTGCGGCGAACAACCCCTTTTACCGAACGAGGCCTGTAATTTGGGCTCGCTCAACGTCTCGAAGTTCGCCCGCCGCGGTGAGGACGGGGACTGGTCGATCGACTGGGACGAGATGGAGCGTGTGGTGCGGCTGGCGGTGCGCTTCCTCGACGACGTGATCGAGATGAACCCGTACCCGCTGCCGGAGATCGACGCCACGGTGAAGTCGAACCGCCGAATCGGCCTCGGCCTCATGGGCTGGGCGGACCTGCTCTTCACCATGGGCATCCCCTACGACAGCCCGGGGGCGATCGATCTCGCCGACCGGTTGATGGCCTTCGTGAAGGAGAAGTCGCACGATCAGTCGGCGAAGCTCGCGGAGGAGCGCGGGCCGTTCCCGAACTGGAGCCTGTCGATCTACGCAAACGACCGCCCGCTCCGGAACTCGACGGTCACGACGATCGCCCCGACGGGCACGATCTCGATGATCGCAGGCTGCTCGTCGGGCATCGAGCCGATCTTCGCGCTCGCCTTCGAGCATCGCGTGAGGCAGCCCGACGGTGAGCGGGTGCTGACCTTCGTCAACGAGACGTTCGAGCGGATCGCCAAGGAGCGGGGCTTCTACTCGGACGCGCTCATGCGGGAGATCGCCAAGCGCGGCTCGCTCGATGGCATTCCGGGGGTGCCCGAGGACGCGGCCCGGATCTTCAAGACCTCGCACGAGATCAACCACGAGTGGCACGTGCGTCATCAGGCCGCGTTCCAGCGCTACACCGACAACGGCGTGTCGAAGACGATCAACCTCCCGAACAGCGCGAGCGAGGAGGACGTCGCCCGCGCATACCTGCTCGCGTGGGAGCTCGGCTGCCTCGGCATCACGGTCTTCCGCGACGGCTGCAAGGGCGAGCAGGTCCTCAACGTCGGTATCGGCACGAAGGAGAACGTCCCGAGCGCGGCACCCGCGGTCATCCGGCCGCGTCCGCGGAGTCTCAACGGGACCACGTACCGCACGGATACGCCCATCGGGACGGCATGGATCACCGTGACCGAAACAGCGCAGAAGGAACCGTTCGAGGTCTTCGTTCAGGTCGGCAAAGGTGGCTCGGACACGATGGCGGTTGCCGAGGCGCTCGGACGACTGATTTCGCTCGTGTTGAGGCTCCCTTCACCCTTCACGGCTCAGCGACGCCTCGAAGAGGTGATCAGCCAGCTCTCCCGGATCGGCGGCGGCCAGCCGACAGGCTTCGGGCCGGCCAAGATCCTGTCGCTCCCGGACGCGCTTGCCCGCACGCTGGCCGAGCACATCGGCCAGGTGAAGCCGCTGGCGGAGCCGCCCGTGGCTCGCGGGGACGGCCGCAAGCAGATCGGCGATCTGTGCAAGGAGTGTGGCCAGGCGACCTTCATCTACGAGGAAGGGTGCAAGAAGTGCCTCTCGTGCGGCTTCAACGAGTGTTGACCCTCGGAGGGGGGCTTCGCCTCCCTTCCGAAGCCTCCCCCCAGGAGGGTGGCGCCGGCAGAGCCGGCGCTCGAGCGCGGCCGGACACGGAGCCGACGTAAAGTTCCGCCGTGTTCTCCGGCGGCAGCTACGACGAGGTCGCGCGCTGGCTCTGGAATTTTCTCACCGCGCACGCCAAGCGCGTCGATCCCCGCATGGAGGTCGAGCTCGAGGCGAGCGACGCCCGCGCGGGGAAGACCTACGGCGCGCGGCTCCGGTTCGGACACGAGGTGAGCCCCCTGGTGGAGTTCGACTACCGCGAGGTGGCGGACAACCGCGGGAGCCTCGCGTGGTGCTCGGCGCTCGCCGACCGGACGCGGGAGTTCGCGTGGGTCCTGCGGAGCGCCCAGCGCGCCCAGGGGGCCGCCGACGGCGGAGCGCGCTGAGCGCCGCCAGGCCTGGATCGCCTCGGGGGACCTCAACGGGTTCCTGGGCCTCGCCCTCGACAACGTCACCCAGCTCGTCATCCTCTCGAGCCTCCTGATCGGCGTCTTCAAGTTTCCGGCCGACCTCGTGCTCGGCCGGATGGTCCCCGGCACCGCGCTCGGCGTCCTCGTCGGTGACCTGGCGTACACCTGGCTCGCCGTGAGGCTCGGACGCCGGACGGGACGCGACGACGTCACCGCCATGCCGTTCGGCATCGACACGCCGACCCTGTTCGCGATGGTGTTCGGGGTGCTCGGGCCCGTGATGGTGGCGACCGGCGACCCGGTGCTCGCGTGGAAAGTCGGGATGGTCGCGACGCTCGCGATCGGCCTCGCCAAGGTGGGCCTCGCCTTCGTGGGCGACTGGGCGCGTCGGGTCGTGCCGCGCGCCGCGCTGCTGGGCTCCATCGCCGGTGTGGCGGTCCTCCTGATCGCGTTCCTGCCGATGCTGAAGATCCTCCGCGACCCGCTCGTCGGTCTCGTCGCGCTCGTGGTGCTGCTGCTCGGGCTCTTCGGCGGCGTGCGGATGCCGCTCGGCCTGCCGGGCGCGTTCGCCGCGGTCCTCGCCGGCACGGCCCTCTTCTGGCTCCGCGCGTGGCTCGGCGGCGGCCACGACGACGGCCTGCCCGTCCGGGTGGCGCTCGGGGTCGCCGTCCCGTGGCCGACCCTCGCCTGGCTCGACGCACTCGAGACGACGCTGCCCTACCTCTCGGTCGCGTTGCCCTTCGCGCTCGTCACGATCATCGGCGGGATCGACAACACCGAGAGCGCGGCGGCGGCGGGCGACGAGTACCGGGCGCGCGACATCCTCCTGACCGAAGCGGGGGCCACCGTGCTCGCGGCGCTCTGCGGTGGCGTCGTCCAGAACACGCCGTACCTCGGCCACCCCGCCTACAAGGCGATGGGCGCGCGCGCCGGGTACACATTCGCCACGGGACTCGTCATCGGCGGGGGCGCCGCCGCGGGCGCGCTCTCGCTCCTCGTCGCGGTGCTCCCGGAAGCGGCGATCGCGCCGATCCTCGTCTTTATTGGTCTCGAGATCACGGCCCAGGGGTTCCTCGCGTCGCCGCCGCGGCACGGGGCCGCGGTCGCCCTCGCGTTCGTGCCGGTCGCCGCGGCCGTAGTGCTCATCGAGACGGGTGGTGTGCTGTCGGCGCTCGGCGCCTCGCCGAGGCACCTCACGGGCGACGCCGCGCTGACCCACGGGACCCTCCTCGTCCTCGGCAACGGCTTCATCCTGACTTCCGTCGTGTGGGGCTGGGCGCTCGTCACGATCATCGAGCGACGCTTCGCGGTGGCGGGTGTCTTGTTCGTGTTCGCGAGCGTCGCGACGCTCGTCGGCGTGATCCATTCGCCCGAGCCGAGCGGCGCCGTCTTCTGGCCCTGGGCACCGCCGTCCGCCGTGCCCACGCGCCTGGCGGGCGCCTACGGCGTGCTGGCCGCGGTCTGCTGGCTTGCGGCGGCCCGCGACCGTGCGCGTGCCGCCGAGCGAATATCGGCTTGACCTCGTTCGTCACACGAGTGTTAAATGGCCGAGGCGTTGTGAACGTCGTCACGATGAGGCGTCCGAGAGGAGGCGTCATGAGCGCGTTCGGGAAGTCGATGACAGCCGTCGTCGCTGGGGCCGCTCTCATTCTCGTGGCGGGGACGCTGGGGGTGTTGGCGCAGGGCCCGTGGGTCGCGCCGCCAGAGGCGAAGAGCCTCAAGAACCCCGTGAAGGGCGTCGGCGATGCGAAGAAGCTGGTCGAGACGAATTGCGTGACGTGTCACGGCGCGAGCGGACACGGCGACGGTCCCGCGGCCGCGGCGCTGCCACCGCCGAAGCCGGCGAACTGGACGTCCGACGCCGTACAGAAGCAGAGCGACGGCGAGATCTTCTGGAAGATTACGAACGGGCGGGGCGCCATGCCCCCGTGGAAGCACCTCCCGGAGAAGGAGCGCTGGGAGATCGTAAACTACATCCGCACGCTCAAGGGGAAGTAAGCTCCCAGGCGTCGAGCGCGACACGCCCCGCCGTGATCCGGCGGGGCGTTCGTCTATCGGCATGCGCCTCTGCGCGATCGATGTCGGCAGCAACACGGTCCGCCTCCTCGTCGTCGACGTGATCGGGCCCGAGACGTGGAGGATCGTCGACGCGCGCCAGACCGTGACGCGGCTCGGCGAGGGGCTCGCCGCCGCGGGCGCGCTCGGCGATGCGCCCATGGCGCGCACGCTCGCCGTCGTGAGCGACTACGTGGCGCACGCCGAGCGCCTGGCGGCCGCGCGTGTGCGGATGGTCGCGACGAGCGCCGTGCGCGAGGCGACGAACGGGAGGGCGTTCGTCGCCGCGGTCGAGCGCGCGACGGGCCGGCGCGTCGAGGTGGTGAGCGGCGAGGAGGAAGCGCGGCTCGTGCTTCGGGGCGTGCGGTCCGGTCTCCAAGGCCTCGCCGGGACCCTGGTCACCTTCGATATCGGCGGCGGCTCCACCGAGTACATTCTGGCGGATCCTGCGCGAATCCTCGCAACGGTCAGCCTCCGCCTCGGCGTCGTCCCGCTCGCCGAGCGGTTCCCGTTCACCGACCGGGTGGCCTGGGACCGCTACGCGGCCCTACTCGCCGAGGTGCGGGGCCGGCTCGAGCGCGAGCTGCCCCCGGCAATCCGCGGCGCGCGCCTCGCGCATCTCGTGGGCACCGCCGGAACGGTGACGACGCTCGCGGCGCTCGACCTCGACCTCGTCGAGTACGACCCGCAGCGCGTTCAGGGTCACCGGCTGAGCCGGGCCGCGGTCGAGCGGCTCCTCGGGCGCCTCGGCTGCCTGCCGGTGGCCGCGCGAGCGGCGCTGCCCTGTCTCGAGCCGGGGCGGGCGGACCTGATCATCCCGGGCATCGCGATCGTGACGGCGACCCTCGACGCCTTCGGCCTCGACACGCTCGTCGTCAGCGACTGGGGCCTGCGGGAGGGCATGGTGGCCGAGGCGCTGGAGGCACGCCACGAGCCTCGGCCGGACGCTGCTCCTTAAGCTCTCGACCCGGCGCGGGATCGGCGAGGCGATGGCTCGCTGGCCGGCAGCGCGTCGGTTCGTCCGCCGCTTCGTGGCCGGTGAACATGCCGAGGACGCGCTCCGCGTCATCGCGCAGCTGAACGCCCAGGGGCTCCTCTGCGCCGTGACCCACCTCGGGGAGAATGTCGTTACCGTTGCCGACGCCACGCACGCGGCGCGCGCCTACGTGGAGCTGCTCGCCGAGATCGAGCGACGGCGGCTCGCCGCCGTTCCCTCGCTCAAGCTCACGCACCTCGGGCTCGACCTGGACGAGGCGGTGTGCCGGGCCAACCTCGAGGCGGTGCTCGCGCGCGGCCGCGCCAGCGCGACGCTCGTGTGGATCGACATGGAGTCCACCGCGTACACCGACCGGACGCTTGACCTCTACGCGCGCGTGCGGCCCGCGTTTCCCAACGCAGCGTGCGTGGTCCAGGCCTACCTCCGCCGCACCGCACAGGACGTCGAGCGGCTGATCGAGCTCGGCGCGACGGTGCGGCTCTGCAAGGGCGCCTACCGCGAGCCTCCGGAGCTCGCGTTTCCCGCCAAGCGCGACGTGGACGCGAATTACGCCCGGCTGCTGGACCGCCTGTTCGCGGCGGACGCCCAGGCGCGCTCGGTCTACGTTGGCGTCGCGACGCACGATACGCGGCTGATCACCCGCGCTCGCGACACCGCGCGGGCGAGAGGGATCGCGCGCGAGCGATTCGAGATCCAGATGCTCTACGGGATCCGGAAGGACCTGCACGCGCGCATCGCCGCGGACGGGCTCCGGCTCCGGGTGCTCGTCCCGTACGGCGAGGACTGGTATGGCTACTTCATGCGCCGGCTCGCCGAGCGCCCGGCGAACCTCGCCTTTTTCCTTCGCCACCTTTTCCGAGGCTAGGAGGTTGTCCGCACTCCGGCGCGATTTGACAGTGTCCGGGGCGCCGACTAAGCTAGGTGTTCAAGTATGGACGAAATCGCAGTATTGGTGCTCAACTACACGTTTGAGCCGCTCCATTTCACCAACGCCCGCCGCGCCATCACGCTGTTGCTCGCGGGCAAGGCCGAGGCCGTGGAGGCTTCCCCGCGTGTCGTTCGCTCGCCGTCGGTCGCCTTCGCGCTGCCGGCGGTGATCCGCCTCGCGATCTACATCCGCAAGCCCTTCCTCGACCGCGTCGCCTTCAACAAGAAGAACATCCTGCGGCGCGACGGCTACACGTGTCAGTACTGCAACCGCCGCGGCGAGCGATTGACCGTCGACCACGTGGTGCCGCGCTCGCGCGGCGGGGAGACGACGTGGGTGAACGTGGTGGCGGCGTGTCTGAGGTGCAATCTCCGAAAGGGCAACCGACTGCCCGACGAGGTCGGGATGCGGCTAATCCGAGAGCCGGTGCACCCCAAGTTCGTATTCTCGACGCACATGCTGCGGCACCCGCACGCGCACTCGCTCCTCGACTCGTGGCGGAAGTACCTGCTCGCCGTCCCGACGCCGTCCTGACGTAGCCGAGGGCCGTGTTCCGACTCACCTCCGAGTACTCGCCCCGCGGCGATCAGCCACAGGCCATCGCCGCCCTCGCGCGCCTCGTCCACGAGGGCCGGCGCCACGTCGTGCTGCGGGGCGTCACCGGCTCGGGCAAGACCTACACGATCGCCAACGTGATCGCCGGCGCGGACCGCCCGACGCTGGTGATCTCGCCGAACAAGACGCTGGCGGCCCAGCTCTTCGCCGAGTTCAAGGCCTTCTTCCCAGACAACGCGGTCGAGTACTTCGTCTCCTACTACGACTACTACCAGCCCGAGGCGTACATTCCTCAGTCCGACACGTACATCGAGAAGGACGCGCTCATCAACGACGAGATCGACCGGATGCGGCACTCGGCGACGAAGTCGCTGCTCGAGCGGCGCGATGTGGTCGTCGTCGCCTCGGTCTCGTGCATCTATGGCATCGGCGCCCCTGACACCTACGCGGGGCTGCACCTCGAGCTACGCACGGGGGAGCAGATCGACCGCGACGAGATCATCCGCCGGCTGATCGCCGTCCAGTACGAGCGGAACGACTACGACTTTCACCGCGGCACGTTCCGGGTGCGGGGCGACGTCGTGGAGATCTTCCCGGCCAACGAGGAGTCGGTGGCCCTCCGCGTCGAGCTGTTCGGCGACGTCGTGGAGGCGCTCTCCCGGATCGATCCGCTGAAGGGCTCCGTGCTCGAGCGGGCGGGCGCGGTCCACGTCTACCCCGCGAGCCACTACGTCACCGAGGCGGGCCAGCTCGAGCGCGCGATCCAGACGGTCCAGGAGGAGCTCGAGGAGCGGCTCGCCTTCCTCAAGCCGAAGAACCGGCTCCTCGAGGCGCAGCGGCTCGAGCAGCGCACTCTCTTCGACATGGAGATGCTGCGCGAGCTCGGCTACTGTCACGGGATCGAGAACTACTCGCGCCACCTGACGGGCCGGCGCCCCGGCGAGTCGCCGCCGACGCTCATCGACTACCTCCCGAAGGACGCGCTGATCATCATCGACGAAAGCCACGTGGCGGTGCCACAGGTCCGCGGCATGTACTACGGCGACCGGTCCCGGAAGGAGGCGCTGGTCGAGTACGGCTTCCGCTTGCCCTCGGCGTTCGACAACCGGCCGCTCACCTTCGAGGAGTTCACGCGAGCGACGGGGCAGACGATCTACGTCTCGGCGACGCCGGGGCCGTACGAGCTCGAGCTGGTCGGGGACGCCGTCGCCGAGCAGATGATCCGGCCGACCGGCCTCATGGACCCGAAGATCACGGTGCGGCCGGCGAAGGAGCAGGTGGACGACCTGCTCGCCGAGATCCGCGCGCGGGCGGAACGGAACGAGCGCGTGCTGGTCACGACGCTGACCAAACGCATGGCGGAGGACCTCACCGAGTATTACCAGCAGGTCGGGCTCCGTGTGCGGTACCTGCACTCCGACGTCGATACCCTCGATCGCGTGGCGATCATCCGCGACCTGCGCCTGGGCAAGTTCGACGCGCTGGTCGGCATCAACCTGCTCCGTGAGGGGCTCGACATCCCCGAAGTCTCGCTGGTCGCGATCCTCGACGCCGACAAGGAGGGCTACCTCCGGTCGGCGACCTCGCTGATCCAGACGGCCGGACGCGCCGCGCGAAACGTCAACGGCGAGGTCATCATGTACGCCGACCACGTCACGGACTCGATGGCGGCGACGATCCGCGAGACGGAGCGGCGCCGCGAGCTCCAGGCGGGCTACAACCGCGAGCACGGCATCACGCCCGAGACGATCCGGTCGTCGATCCGCGAGCTCCTCCAGACCATCTACGAGCGTGACTACTACACGGTCGAGGTGGAGGCCCCCGCCGAGGAGGCGTTCGCGTCCCCGGCGGAGCTCGCAAAACGGATCGGCGAGCTCGAGGCGCGGATGAAGGAAGCGGCGCGCCGGCTCGACTTCGAGCAGGCGGCCGAGCTGCGCGACCGGATCAAGGCGCTGCGACGACGGGACCTCCTGTGAGCCTCGAGGAGAAGCTCGCCCGCCTGCCCGATCGGTCGGGCGTCTATATCTACCGGGACGCGAAGGCCCAGGTCCTCTACGTGGGCAAGGCGGCCTCGCTGCGGAGCCGCGTGCGCTCGTATTTCCAAGAGTCCCGGCCGCGCGACCCGAAGACCGACGCGCTCGTCCGCCAGATCCGCGACCTCGAGTACATCGTGACCGACAACGAGCTCGAGGCGCTGATGCTGGAAGCGAACCTCGTCCGCAAGCACCGGCCGCGGTACAACATCATCCTGAGGGACGATAAACACTATCCGTTTCTCAAACTGACGACGAATGAAGATTTCCCACGACTCCTGGTCGCGCGGCGGGTCCAGAACGACGGCGCGATTTACTATGGCCCCTTCTATCCCGCGACGGCGATGCGCGAGACGCTCAAGCTCACGCGCCAGCTGTTCCCGCTCCGGACCTGCTCGATCACGATCGACGGCACCCTCGAGCGCCCGTGCATCCAGTACGCGATCCACCGGTGCAACGCGCCGTGCACGGGCTGGGAGACCCGTGAGGGCTACGCCCAGACGGTGCGGGACGTGGTGCAGTTCCTCGAGGGCCGCGACGAGGCCCTGGCGCTCCGGCTCACGCACGCGATGGAGGCCGCGGCGGCGGAGATGAAGTTCGAGCGCGCAGCCGTGCTCCGCAATCAGATCCAGGCCCTCAACAAGGTCCGGGAGCGCCAGAAGATCATCTCGACGGACGAAGTGGACCAGGACGTGATCGGCGTCGTGCGGCAGGGGAGCGACGCCTGCGTCGAGTTCTTCTTCGTCCGAAAGGGACGGCTCCTCGGCCAGGAGGCGTTCTTCTTCGACAAGGTCGCGGGCTGGGGGGCCGGCGAGATCCTCTCGGCCTTCGTCCGCCAGTTCTACCGCAAGGCGGTCACGCCCGCGCCGGAGATCCTGGTCTCCGAGGAGCTCCCAGAGGCCGAGCTCACGACGGAGTGGCTCTCCACGCTCGCCGGCCGCCGAGTCCAGCTCCTGGTGCCCCAGCGGGGGGCGAAGCGCGAGTTCGTCGCGATGGCGGAGGCGAACGCGGCCATCGCGCTCCAGAACCATCTCCTCTCCCGCGACGACCGCCAGCAGGTCGTGCTCGAGGAGCTGCGCCGCGCGCTCACGCTGCCCGGGCTCCCGAACCGGATCGAGGGCTACGACATCTCCCATGTCCAGGGCAGCGAGCAAGTCGGCTCCATGGTCGTGTGGGAAAACGGGAGCATGAAGAAGGACGACTACAAGCGGTTCCGCATCAAGAGCGTCGCCGGCGCGGACGACTTCGCCGCGCTCGGCGAAGTCCTCACGCGGCGGTTCGCGCGGGCGCTGGAGCAGGGGACGCCCCTGCCGGATCTGGTCCTGATCGACGGCGGCCGCGGCCAACTCAATGTGGGGCTCAAGGTGCTCCAGGACCTCGGCCTCGACTACCTCTCGGTCGTCGCGCTTGCCAAACAACAGGAGGAGGTCTACGTCGGCGAGAGCCTCCAGCCGCTTGTGCTCGACCCGACGTCGCCCGCGCTCCACACGCTTCAGAAGGTCCGCGACGAGGCGCACCGCTTCGCGATCACGTACCACAAGAAGCTCCGGTCGAGGCGGACGTTGCAGTCCGTGCTGGACACGATCCCCGGCGTCGGGCCGACGATCCGGACGAGCCTCCTCAAGAGCCTCGGCTCGGCCCGACGCGTCCGCGAGTCGTCGGTGGCCGAGCTCGCCGCGGTCCCCAAGGTGACGCCGCGAGTCGCGCAGCGCATCTTCGACCACTTTCACCCGGCAGAATCCGTGGAACCTAAGGGCGGGTCGGGCGGTTAGAATGGTGGAGCCAACCTGGCGTGTGAGGGGGTGACACACGGATGAAGACGCTCATGGCAGTGACCGCCGTCGTTGTGGGCCTGACGTTCGCGGCCGGCACGGCGACGGCGAACATGTGCCCCACGCTCATCAAGCAGGGGCGCGACGCGGCGGCGACGATGGACGCGAAGAGCGACAAGGTGAAGAAGGCCGTGTCGATGCTGGACAAGGCCGAGGCGCTGCACAAGGACGGGAAGCACGCGGACTCCGTGAAGCAGGCGAATGAAGCCCTCGATCTGCTCGGCGTGAAGAAGTAACCGTCTCGGGAGGGGGTCGGGCTCTCCGCCCCGCCCCCTCCCCTTTGTTGCTCCTGCCAGCTAACCATGTAAAACTCTAGCCCAATTATGTCGAGCGACCGATACCCGTTCGGGGAGATCGAGGCGAAGTGGCAGCGGGCCTGGGAGGAGCGGAAGCAGTTCCGCGTCACCGAAGACCCGAGCCGCCCGAAGTTCTACTGCCTCGAGATGTTTCCGTACCCGTCCGGGCGCATTCACATGGGTCACGTGCGCAACTACGCGATCGGCGACCTCCTCGCCCGCTACAAGGCGATGCGCGGCTTCAACGTGCTCCACCCGATGGGCTGGGACGCCTTCGGCCTGCCCGCCGAGAACGCGGCCATCGAGCACGGCGTTCACCCCGCGATCTGGACCTACGAGAACATCGACTACATGCGCGCCCAGCTCAAGAAGCTCGGGCTCTCCTACGACTGGGATCGCGAGGTCAATACCTGTGAGCCCGATTACTATAAATGGGAGCAGCTCATCTTCATCCGCATGCTCGAGCGCGGGCTCGCATACCGGAAGCGCTCGACCGTCAACTGGTGCCCCTCCTGCCAGACCGTCCTCGCCAACGAGCAGGTGGAGGATGGCCGCTGCTGGCGGTGCAACTCCGAGGTGACGCCGCGGGAGATCGACGGCTGGTTCTTCAAGATCACCGCGTACGCCGACGAGCTGCTCGCCTGGTGCGACCGCCTCCCCGGCTGGCCCGAGCGTGTGCTCACGATGCAGCGGAACTGGATCGGCCGGAGCGAGGGCGTCGAGTTCGATCTCCCAACGGTGGGTCGGCCCGGGGTCCGGGTCCGCGTCTTCACGACGCGTCCTGACACCGCATTCGGCATGACCTACGCGGTGCTCGCGCCGGAGCACCCGGTCGTCGATCACCTCGTCACTGACGCGGGCGAACGGGCGGCCGTTGCGCAGTTCCGCGCGGAGGTGGCGAAGGAGTCGGAGATCGAGCGGCTCGCCGCCGACCGGCCCAAGCGTGGTCTCCGCCTCCTGGCGCGTGTCGTCAACCCGTTCAACGGCGCGGTGATCCCGCTCTTCCTCGGCAACTACGTGCTGACGGGCTACGGCACGGGGGCGATCATGGCGGTGCCGGGCGAGGACCAGCGCGACTGGGACTTTGCCCGGCAGCACGGCCTGCCGATCATCGAGACGGTGAGGCGGCCGCCGGGCTGGACCGGGGAGGCCTACACGGGCGACGGCATCAAGATCAACTCGGGCTTCCTCGACGGCCTCACCGTCGCCGAGGCGAAGCGGAAGGCGACCGACTGGCTCGTGGCGCAGGGCCTCGGCGAGGCGAAGGTGAACTACCGGCTCCGCGACTGGGGGATCAGTAGACAACGGTACTGGGGAGCGCCGATCCCCGTCCTCTACTGCGATACCTGCGGAATGGTGCCCGAAGCGGAGGAGAATCTCCCCGTCGTCCTCCCGCGCGACGTGCAAATCAGCGGCAAGGGCGGCTCCCCGCTCGCGAACGTGACGAGCTTCGTCAACGCCAAGTGCCCGCGCTGCCGCGGCCGCGCGCGCCGCGACACGGACACGATGGACACGTTCGTGGAGTCGTCGTGGTACTTCTTCCGTTACTGCTCGCCGCACTACGAGGGCGGCATGTTCGAGCGTGGCGCGGCCGAGTACTGGATGCCCGTCGACCAGTACATTGGCGGGATCGAGCACGCCGTGCTCCACCTCCTCTACGCGCGCTTCTACACGAAGGTTCTCCGCGACCTCGGGCTCGTGAAGGTCGACGAGCCGTTCACCGCGCTCCTCTCCCAGGGGATGGTGATCAAGGACGGCGCGAAGATGTCCAAGTCCAAAGGCAACGTGGTGTCGGACGACTTTATCCGTGAGAAGTACGGCGCCGACACCGGACGGCTCTTCGAGCTGTTCGCGGCGCCGCCCGAGAAGGATCTCGAGTGGAACGACCACGGTGTCGAGGGCGCCTCCCGGTTCCTCAATCGCGTCTGGCGCTTCGTCCTCGCCCACCTTGATGAGGTCGGGGGGGCGAGGCGTCCCGCCGATGGCCCCCCGGATCGCGCGAGGGCTGCCACCGTTCCGACGCCGTCGACGGAAGCCGGTCGGGCGTTCCGGCGCCAGATCCACGAGACGATCCAGCGCGTCACCGAGGACATCGAGCACGACTTTCACTTCAATACCGCGATCAGCGCGATCATGGAGCTGGTCAACGCGCTCTATGCGTTCGAGGCCATGTCTCCCGACGCGGTCCCCGCCGCCGAGCGCCTGGTCCTTCTCAGCGAGGCGGTCGAGACCGTCATCCTCCTGCTCGGGCCCTTCTGTCCGCACATCACCGAGGAGCTGTGGGCGCAGCTCGGCCATCGCGAGAGCGTCTTCAGGCGGCGCTGGCCGGTGGCCGACCCGGCCGCGCTCAAGAAGGAGGAGGTCACGATCGTCGTCCAGGTGGACGGCAAGGTGCGCGGGCGGCTCGTCGTGGACGTCGACGCCGCCGAGGACCGTGTGCGCCAGCTAGCCTTGGGGGACGATCGGGTACGGCCCTGGGTGGCCTCGCGCCGTGTCGAGAAGGTCGTCGTCGTCCCGAATCGGCTGGTCAACATCGTGACCCGCGCGTGACGCGACGGGCCCTGGCGCTCATGGCCGTGGCGGTGGTCCTCGCCGCCTGCGGCTACTCGCTCCGCGGCAATCTTCCGGACCGGATCAAGACCGTCGCCGTCCCCGTGTTCGTGAACCGCACTGCCGAGCCGGCGGTGGAGAACTTCCTCACGCAAGCGGTCGTCCAGGCGTTCTCCACCAACGGCCGCCTGCGCGTCGTCAAGCCGGGCGAGGCGGACGCGATCCTCGAGGGCGAGGTCGTGGGCTACCAGATCCAGGCGGTCGCGTTCGACCCGCGCGCCAACATCCAGCAGTACCGGCTCCTCGTCACCATGAATCTGAAGATGCGCGACGCGCGGAGCAACACGCTCCTCTTCGAGGAGCCGCGGTTCCAGGAGAAATCCGACTTCCGCGTGGTGGGCGCGGTCTCACAGACGATCTCCCGTGAGGAGACCGCGCTGCGCGCGGCGGCGGTGGACATCGCACGGGCGATCGTGAGCCTCACGATCGACCGCTTCTGATCGTTGGACTCCACGGGCTTCCTGCGACTCGTCGAGCGCGGCGAGCTGCCTCCGGTGCTCCTGCTCCACGGACCGGACGCCCAGCTCCTCGACGATGCGCTCGCGCTCGTCACCCGGCACCTCTTCCCGGACCCCGCCGGGGCCGCGCTCGCCCGCGAGGTGCTCGACGGCAGCGAGGCAGATGTGCAGGCCGTCGTCACCTCGGCGATGACGCTTCCGCTGCTGGGCGGCGTGCGCCTGGTCGTCGTCCGCCACGCCCAGGCGCTCGGCCCGCGGCACGCCGAGGCGCTTGGCGCCTACGCCCGTGACCCGAACCCCGCGACGCGCCTGGTGCTCCTCGCGGACGAGGGCCTCCGCGCCTCACGCGACCGGCGCACCGATCACTGGCTCGTCCAGGCCGTGTCGGCGGCTCACATCGTGGACCTTCCGGCTCGCCAGGGGCGCGAGCTCGCGGGGTGGCTCCGCCAGCGCGCCGCGGCCGAGGATCTCGAGGTCAGCGCGGAAGCGGCGAAGCTGCTGATCGAGTGGGTGGGGGAGGACGGGGCGGTCCTACTCGGTGAGGTCAAGAAGGCGGCGCTCGCGGGTGGCGCCGACAACCGGAGCGTGGGGGTGAAGGAGGTCGGCGCGATCGTGGGGGAGCACCGGCTCGCCGACATCTTCGAGCTCACGCGCGCCGTGCAGCGTCGCGACCTGCCCCTGGCGCTCCGGACGCTCGAGCGGCTCCTCGCCATCGAGGAGCCGATGCGCATGCTGGTACTCCTGACGCGCGACCTCCGCGTGGCCTGGGCGGTACGGACGCTCGCTGAGCGCGGCCAGCCGCCCGCGGAAATCGCGCGCGCCCTCCGGCTTCCGCCCGCGGTGGTCGAGGCGCTCGGCCACGGCGACCCCGCCGCGCTCCTCGCGGAGAAGCTCCGACGGTGCTGGGAGGTCGAGCGGCAGGTCAAGTCGGGCGGCGAGCCCCGTGCGGAGCTGACCGTGCTCGTCTCCGACCTGTGTGCCGCGAGGTGACGCTGCGGGCACTCGCCCTCGTCGCGTGTCTCGGGTGGATCGCGGTCGCGCCGTTCATCGAGACCCGCCACGCCGTGTCCGCCGAAGGCGGCCGCCGAGAGGCGCGCGGGGCGCCAGCCGTCGAGCCTCTCCGCGCCGGCGCGGCGATGGTCCCGCTGCGCGTGCCGCCGGGCACGCCGCTCGCCGGCTACGGAAGCGTCCGACGCCGCCTGCTCGTGCCGGACCTCCTCGGCCTCCACCCCCACGCGTTCTGGTTCCGGCCGGCCGAGGGCGAGCTCGACGCGCCGGCCGCCAGGGCGCTCGTCGTCGAGACGGCCACCGCCAGGCTCACGTGGGTGACGGTAGATCTCATCGCGGTGGATCGGGCGTTCGTGGACGCCGTCCAGCAACGGCTCGAGGACGCGGGGTCGCGCCCCGGGACGCTCATCGTCTCGGCGTCCCACACCCACTCCGGTCCAGGTGCCTTCCTGGACTCGTGGCTGATGGGGATCCTGGCGACCGACCGCTTCGACGGGGAGGTGTTGCGGGCGTTCCTCGACACGGTGGTCGAGGCCGTACAGCGAGCCGAGGCTGGGAGGGCGCCGTCGCGCATCGGCACCGCGCGCATCGACGGACCCGCGCTGACGGCCGGTCGCCTCGACCAGCCCGTGGACCCCGAGATCGTGGTACTCCGGGTCGTGTCGCCGACGGGCGCGCCGATTGCGCTCCTGTGGAACTATGCGATCCACGGGACGATCCTCGGCGCCCGCAACCTCAAGTACTCCGGCGACGTCATGGGCGTGGCCGCGCGCGAGCTCGAGCGGCGCTTACGGGTCCCGGCCCTCTTCGTGAACGGCGCCGTGGGCGACGTGAGCCCCAGGCGCCACGGCCCGGCCGCGCTCGTCGCCGACGCGCGGACCCTCGCCACCGCCGTCGAAGAGGCGTGGGCGCGCGCCACCCCCGAGCTCGTCAGCACGCTCACGACGCGGACCGCGCGCGTCCGGCTCCCCGCGCCCACCCTCTCGCTCCGGAACTGCACGCGTCCCTGGATGCCGAGGGCGCTGACGCTCCCCCTCGGGCGCACGCTCCCGCGGGAGACCGAGCTGACCGCCGGCGCGCTCGGCGGAACAGCCTGGGTGACGATCCCGGGCGAACTCCAGGCCCGGCTCGGTCGCGCGGTGAAGGAGACGGGACAGGCCGCCGGGATGCACGCCTTCGTCGCCGGCGTGTCGAACGACTACCTCGGGTATTTCCTCACGGCCGAGGACTACAGCCGGAGCGCCTACGTCGCGTGCGCGAGCCTGTACGGCCCGGACGGGGGCGCGCGCCTCACGCGCGCGGCGTCAGAGCTGCTCCACGAGCTCGCGGCCGCGGATCAGCGGTGAGCGGCGAGTCGGCGAGCGAGCGCGGACTTCTTGCGGGACGCGGTGTTCGCGTGAAGCACGCCCTTCGACATGGCCTTGTCGAGAGCGCGGATCGCTCCGAGGATCGCCGGGGGCGCGGCCGGGCCTTCCGCAGCGCGCGCCGCCTTGATCAGGGTACGCACCCGGGACCGCACGGTCCGGTTGCGGAGCCGCCGTCGCTCGTTTTGACGGATGCGCTTGATCGCCGACTTCGTATTCGCCACCTGAACGCTCCTTTCGTCGTGAGGTCCGCGCCGCGCCCGGCCCTCGAGAGGCCGGCGGGGCGGCGCGTCGCACGCGCTGCATCATGCCCGAACGATGGGACGAATTCAAGGTGAGCTCGACGGAACGGCAGGTGGTCCGGGCGCTCGGGTCCATCGGAAGCGCGACGCTCGTGAGCCGCGTGGTCGGCTTCGTCCGTGACATCGTCGTCGCGCTCGTGTTCGGCGCCGGGCCGGTGACCGACGCGTTCTTCGTCGCGTTCCGAATCCCGAACATCCTGCGACGCCTCCTCGCCGAGGGGGCCTTGTCCACGGCGATGATCCCCGTCTTCTCGGAATACTTCGTGACGCAGTCGCGACCCGAGGTCCTCCGGATGCTCCGCGCGGTCTTGGCGCTGGCGCTCGTCGCCCTCGGCGTGACGGCGCTGCTCGGCATCGCGACGGCGCCGTGGCTCGTGACGGCGATCGCGCCAGGCATCGCGGAGGACCCCGCGCGGGGGGGGCTCGCGGTGCTCCTCACGCGCGTGATGTTCCCGTATGTCGTCTTGGTCGGGCTCGCAGCGCTCGCCGCCGGCGCACTGAACGCACAGGGGCGGTTCTTCGCCAGCGCGCTCGGCCCCGCCGTCCAGAACGTGGGGATGATCCTCGCCATCTCGCTGCTCGCGTCGCGGGTGGATCCACCGATCCTCTCGCTCGCGATCGGGGTCCTGCTGGGCGGCATCGGCCAGCTCCTGGTCCAGCTGCCGAGCCTTCGCCGGTCCGGGCTCCTGGTCCTGCCCGGATCTCAGTTCCGCCACCCGGCCCTCGCGCGACTGCTCCGTTTGCTCCTGCCCGCGGTGTTCGGGCTCGCCGCGGTGCAGGTGATGGTCTTCGTGAACACGCTCCTCGCCTCGCTGCTTCGGCCGGGGTCGATCTCGTACCTCTACTACGCCGATCGGGTCATGGAGTTCCCCCTCGGCGTCTTCGGGATCGCGCTCGCGTCGGCCTCGTTGCCCGTGATGGCCCGGCAGGCGGCGGCGCGCGAGACGCGGGCCGTGGCCGACACCCTGAACTTCTCGCTCCGCCTCGCCGCGTACATTGCGCTGCCGGCCATGGCCGGCCTCGTGGTCCTGCGCGCACCGATCGTCCGCGTGCTCTTCGAGCGGGGGAAGTTCGGGCCCGCCGAGACGGCCGCCACCGCCGACGCGCTCGCGTGGTACGCGATCGGTCTCGCCGGCTTCGCGGGTTCGCGCATCACCGCGCAGGTGTTCTACGCGCTCGGCGAGGCGGGCACCGCGGTTCGCCTCGGCATCGTCGCCGTCGGCGCCAACGTGCTCGCCGCGCTCGTCATGATGGCGCCGCTCGGTCACGCGGGCCTCGCCGGCGCATCGTCCGTCGGCGCCTACGTCAACCTCGTGGCGCTCCTCTGGGCAGCCCGACGACGGCTCGGGCCCCTCGGCGGGCGCGCACTGGTCGCGAGCGTGGCCCGGACGCTCGCGGCGTCGCTTCCCCTCCTCGTGTGGTGCGGGCTCGCCGTCCTCGTGTGGCCCGGGTCGCGGTCACTCCTGGTGGACGTCCTGTGGCTCGGGGGAACGATCGCGGGAGCCGTCGGCCTCTTCTGGTCGGCCAGCGTGGTCCTCGATCTTCCGGAGCGCACCGCGCTCCTCCGGATGCTGCCGCGCGCCGAGCCCCGGAGCAGGCCCGGCGCGTGAGCACCCGCGGGGAGTGGCTCAACACACACTACCCGTCCGCCCGGCGGTTTCGCGATTCGTGGGCGCCGTGATAAGATTCGACGTGGTCACCCTATGACCGAGGTCGTCGTTGGGTATCTCGGCGCCCTGCAAGCGGAGCAGGGGGCGTCTCGAAATACCCTCGCCGCCTACCGCAGCGACCTCACCGACTTCACGGAGTTCCTCCGCCGCCACCGCCGCACCCTCGCAAGTCTCGCGCCCGACGATCTCGTCGCGTATCTGGCAGGGCTCCGGAGGCGCGGCCTCCGGCCCTCGAGCGTCGCGCGCCGGATGTCCGCGGTGCGTGGACTCTACCGTCACTTGCTTCGTGAGGGGGCGCTCGAGCGCGACCCCACGGAGCACCTCGAGGCCCCGCGGCGCGGGCGCTCGCTGCCCCGGACGCTGTCGCGGGAGACGGTGACGGCGCTCGTCGAGGCGCCGGACATTGCCGAGCCCCGCGGCGTGCGCGACCGCGCGATCCTCGAGCTCCTCTACGCGACAGGGATGCGCGCTTCGGAGTGCCTCGACCTCAGGGGAGAGGATCTCAATCTACAATCCGGGTACGTGGTCTGCACGGGCAAGGGCAAGAAACAACGGCTCGTGCCGGTCGGCGCCGAGGCCTCCGCTTGGGTCACACGCTACCTCAGGGAGGTCCGGCCGCTCCACACGCGTCGGCGCGATAGCGGCCGCCTCTTCGTGAACCCTCGCGGGGGGCGGCTCTCGCGCCAGTCGCTCTGGATCGTCGTCCGCCGCGCCGCGACGCGCGCCGGACTCCGGGCCCAGGTGTCGCCGCACATGCTCCGTCACTCCTTCGCGAGCCATCTCCTCGAGGGCGGCGCCGACCTGCGCTCCGTGCAGGCCATGCTCGGCCACGCCGACATCGCAACGACCCAGATCTACACCCATCTACCGACCTCCGCGCTTGCGCGGATGTACCGGCGCTTCCACCCCAGGGCATGAGGGTGGCGAAGCGCGCCCACGTGTATCCCCAGGTGAGCCTCGTGGCGACCGACCTCGTCAACGCCGCGGTCGCGTGGACGCGCGCGCCACTCGCCATCGGCGCCGCCTTGCGGTTGGCGAGGAAGCGCGACGCGGTGATCGTCGTCGCGGACGGGCGGTACGTCCTGCGCGAGGACCTCGTCCGAGCGAGTCGCCTCGGCCTCGACGACCTGGCGTCCACCGTCATCGCCCGCGACCTTCCCCGCGTGGAGCCCACGGCGAGCGAGGTGACGGTGCGCCGGCTCCTCGCGCAGGGCGCGCCGCTTGTGGTCGTGCGCGACCGCCGGGGCCCCCCGGTGGGCGCGGTCGCACCCGGGACGGCCTCGCCGCCCGCCGTCCCCACGGCGCCCCGCGTGGCGCGACGACTCCCCGCCGACACGCAGGTGCTGCTCGCGTCGATCGGGCGGTGCGCGGCGGCGCAGGGGGCGCACGCGTTCCTGGTCGGCGGGATGGTCCGCGACCTCTGGCGCGACGCGGAAGTGGCATCCACCGATCTCGACATCGTCGTCGAGGGCGATGGTCCGGCCGTGGCGCGCGACCTCGCGCGCGCGCTCGGCGGCGTCGTCCGCGAGCATCGTCGCTTCCTCACGGCGTCCGTCCAGGCGCCGCGCGTCGGACGGATCGACGTGGCGACGGCACGGAGCGAGCGCTACGAATCGAGGGGGGCGCTACCGCGGGTGATGCCGGCGGGAATCGACGCGGACCTGCGGCGCCGCGACTTCACCATCAACGCGATGGCCGTCGAGCTCCACTCCGGCGCCTTCGGCCTGTTCGATCCGCTCGGCGGGCGGGCCGACCTCGCGCGCCAGCGTCTACGCGTGCTCCACCCGCTGTCGTACGTGGAGGATCCGACGCGCCTGTTCAGGGCCGCGCGCTACGCGACGCGCTTCGGCCTCGCCCCGGATGCGGCGACCGCCCGGGCGCAGACGCTCGCGCTCCGCCTCGCGCCGTACGCGGCGCTCTCGGGACAACGGATCGTCGCCGAACTCGAGCGGATCCTCGTCGAGCCGCACGCCGCGGAGACGCTGGCGCGGCTCGGGAGGGGCGGCGCCTTCCGTCTCCTGGATCCCCGCTACCGGTTCACCGCGGCGACCGGGCGCCTCGTCACCGAGCTGCCCGGGACGCTCGCGTGGGCGCGGCAGCGCGGCCTCGGCGCCGAGCCGGTCGAGCTCGGCGCGCTCGCGCTCACGGCCGACCAGCCGTCGGCGGTTGCGAGCGCCGCACTCGAGCGGCTGGCGTTCGCGGGCGAGCCCCTCGCGCGCCTCCGACACGCCCTCGGCGAGGGGCGGGCGCGCCTGGCGCGGCTCTCCGCGGCGAGCGCGCCGAGCACCCGTGCGCGCCTGCTCCGCGAGCTCGCTCCCGTGGCGCTGGCCTGGCTCTGGCTCGTGGGCGACGGCAACGCGCGCGCCGCGCTCGATTGGTACCTCGGGCTCGACCGCGCGCCCGTCTCCCTGTCCGGGGACGAGGTCATCGCGCTCGGCGTCCCGCGCGGGCCGGCAGTCGCGCGTGTCCTCACCGAGCTGCGGGACGGGCGGTTGGACGGTCGCATCACGGACCGTGCGACGGAGATCGAACAGGTCCGGCGACTGCTGACGAAGGGAGGCTGAGGTGGCCCCGAAATACATCTTCGTGACGGGCGGCGTCGTGTCGTCGTTGGGCAAGGGCCTCGCGGCCGCCTCGATCGGGTCACTCCTCGAGGCGCGGGGCCTCCGCGTCACGCTACAGAAGATGGACCCTTACATTAACGTCGACGCGGGGACGATGAGCCCGTATCAGCACGGCGAGGTGTTCGTCACCGACGACGGCGGTGAGACCGACCTCGACCTCGGGCACTACGAGCGGTTCACCTCGGGCCGTGTGACGCGTGACCACAACGTGACGACGGGGAAGGTCTACTTCTCCGTCATCCAAAAGGAGCGGCGCGGTGATTACCTCGGCCGGACCGTCCAGGTGATCCCGCACATCACCGACGAGATCAAGGCGTCGATCCGTCGCGTCGCGCGCGACACGGACGTCGTCATCGTCGAGGTCGGCGGGACCGTGGGCGACATCGAGGGGCTCCCGTTTCTCGAGGCGATCCGCCAGTTCAAGAAGGACGTCGGCCGCGAGAACGTCCTCTACGTGCACCTGACCCTCGTGCCGTTCATGCAGGCGGCGTCGGAGCTCAAGACCAAGGCGACACAGCACTCCGTGAAGGAGCTTCGCGCGATCGGGATCCAGCCGGACATCCTCCTCTGCCGCACCGACCGCTATTTGCCGCCGGGCATCAAGTCGAAAATCGCCCTCTTCTGCGACGTCGAGGAGGAGGCGGTCATCACCGCCAAGGACGTGGAGACCATCTACGAGGTCCCGCTGGTCTTCCACAAGGAGGGCCTCGACGAGATCGTCACGAAGCTCCTCGGGCTCGAGCCGCGCCCCTGCGACCTCTCGCGGTGGGAGGCCGTCGTCCGTCGCGTGAAGTCGCCCCGCGCTGCGACGCGGGTCGCCGTCGTCGGCAAGTACATCGACCTGAAGGACTCGTACAAGAGCCTGATCGAGGCGCTCGCCCACGGCGGGATCGCCAACGAGGCGCGCGTGGACATCCAATGGGTGGACGCCGAGCACGTCGAGAAGATGGGCGCCGACGCGCCCTTCGCCGACGTCCACGGCATCCTGGTGCCCGGCGGCTTCGGCGACCGGGGGATCGAGGGCAAGGTCCAGGCGGTCCGCTACGCACGCGAGCGGGGCGTGCCGTACTTCGGGATCTGTCTCGGGATGCAGTGCGCGGTGATCGAGTACGCGCGCAGCGTCTGCGGCCTGGCCGGCGCCAACTCCACGGAATTCGAGCCCCACCCCGCCCACAACCTCATCGACCTCCTGCCCGAGCAGCGCACGATCGCCGACAAGGGCGGGACGATGCGCCTCGGCCTCTATCCGATCGTGCTCGGCGAGGGCAGCCTCGCCTCACGCCTGTACGGGCAGGGGATCATTCAGGAGCGGCACCGCCACCGGTACGAGGTCAACAACGACTACGTCCACAGGCTCGAGAAGCATGGGCTCCGCATCTCGGGGATCTGGGCCGAGAAGCAGCTCGTCGAGATCATCGAGATTCCCGAGCACCCGTACTTCGTGGCCGGGCAGTTCCACCCGGAGTTCCGCTCACGGCCCTGGGATCCGCACCCACTCTTCGCCGGCTTCATCCGGGCCGCGCTGGAGCATGCGGGCGCATGACGCCGCCACGCCGGCGCAAGCGATCGCCAGAGCCCGGAACGAGCGTGACGGAGCCACGCCGAGCCGCACCGGCCAGGACCCGATCGGGCGATGCCGAGCCAGGCCGCACCTCCAGCAGGCCACCCTCGGCCGAAGGCGACCTCGCGGCCCCCGCTACAATAATCCGGATCGGCAGGGTCGTGCTGGGCGGCGGCCAACCGCTGGCGCTCATCGGCGGACCGTGCGCGATCGAAAACGAGAAGCACGCGCTCGAGACGGCCGAGCGGATCGCGACGATCGCGGCCGACCGACGCGTGCCCTTCATCTACAAATCGTCCTACGACAAGGCCAACCGCTCGTCGGTCCGCGGCTACCGTGGGCCCGGTCTCATCGAGGGGCTCCGCATCTTGAAGAAGGTCCGCGACACGCTCGGCGTGCCCGTGCTCTCCGACGTGCACCAGGTGGCGGAGGTCGCGCCCGCGGCCGAGGTGCTCGACGTGCTCCAGATTCCCGCGTTTCT
>QHSA01000087.1 GCA_003220315.1 Candidatus Rokuibacteriota bacterium | reverse complement strand
GCGCCCGCGGTGGTATACTTCGCTTGACGTCGTGGGGGGAGGATTCCTGAGAACCGGGTGCGGCCCGGGACCCCTCGAACCTGATCCGGATAATACCGGCGAAGGGAACACGGCGCGCGTGACGGTACGGCCGCACCCGAACGGGGTGGCGGCCGTTTTGTTTATGTGGTCGTGCGAGCCGCAGGACGTCGCGGGGCTGGGGCCCCGCCGTCCGAGGCGAGGCTATAATCGGGCCCCGCCGTCCGAGGCGAGTCTGCGATGAAGATCATCGTGAACGGTAAGGCGCACGAGGTCGCCGACGGTCTTTCGGTCGAGGGGCTCCTGACGCACCTCGGCGTCACGCGCGAGTACACCGCGGTGGCGGTGAACCGCGAGGTCACGCCCAAGAGCGCCTACGCGGCGACACGCCTCCACGAGGGCGACAGGGTAGAAATCGTGCGACCGATGGGTGGCGGTGCGAGCTGAGCGGCGTCGAGCCGCGAGGCGAGTGGTGACATCGTTCGGTGGGGGAGAGCATGAACGACACGAATCTGGTCCTCGGCGGCAAGGAGTTCTCCTCGCGGCTCATCGTCGGCACGGGGAAGTACTCGTCCATGGACGTGATGAAGGAGGCCCACGAGGCCTCCGGCGCCCAGATCATCACCGTCGCGCTTCGGCGGGTGAGCCTGCCGTCGGGCGAATCGCTCCTGGAGCACCTGGACACCACGCGCTACACGCTCCTGCCGAACACGGCGGGGTGCTACACCGCCGACGAGGCGGTCCGCACCGCGTACCTCGCGCGCGAGGCGGGGCTCGGCGAGATGATCAAGCTCGAGGTCATCGGTGACTCGCGCACGCTCTTCCCCGACGTCGAGGGGCTGCTCGAGGCGACGCGGAAGCTCGCGCGCGACGGGTTCACGGTGATGCCGTACACGAACGACGACCCGGTGATCGCCCGGAAGCTCGAGGAGGCGGGCGCGGCGTGCGTGATGCCACTGGCCGCGCCGATCGGCTCGGGGCTCGGGATCCGCAACCCCTACAACATCAAGATCATCCTCGAGTCGGTGTCCGTGCCCGTCATCGTCGACGCGGGCGTGGGCACGGCCTCGGACGCGGCGATCGCCATGGAGCTCGGCTGCGAAGGCGTCCTGATGAACACGGCGATCGCCGGCGCCCGCGATCCGGTGGCGATGGCGCGCGCGATGCGGCTCGCCATCGAGGCGGGGCGGCTCGCCTACCGCGCCGGCAGGATCGGCAAGAAGCTCTACGCGACCGCGTCCTCGCCGCTCGAGGGCGTGCCCGATTGGACGAGCTGAGGCTCACCCTCGTCACCGACCGCACCCAGACGCGGGGCCGGGAGCTCGTGAGCCTCGTCGGCGCCTGCCTCGCGGCCGGGCTGCCGGCCATACAGGTGAGGGAGAAGGACCTGGGCGCCGCGGACCTGGCCTTCCTCTGCCGGCGCATCCGCTCCATCACGGTCGACACCCACGCGCTCCTGGTCGTGAACGACCGCGTCGACGTCGCGCTGACGGTCGGTGCCGACGCCGTGCAGCGCACCTCCACCTCGCTGAGGATCGAAGACATCCGCGCCATCGCCGACAAACGACTCCGCGTCGGGGCCTCGGTCCACTCCCTGTCGGACGCGCTCGAGGCGGAGGTCGAGGGCGCGGACTGGCTCGTCTTCGGCCCGGTCTACGACACCCCGTCGAAGCGGATGTACGGCCCGCCGCAGGGGCTCGAGAAGCTCGCCCGTGTCGCGGCCGCCGTCCGCCTGCCGGTCGTCGCGATCGGCGGGATCACACCCGCGCGCGTCCGGGACGTGCGCGCGGCCGGGGCACGCGGCGTCGCCGTCGTGTCGTCCATTCTCGCCGCGGACTCGCCGGCCGATGCGACCCGCCGGTTCCTGGAGGCGCTGGCGGCGTCGTGAAGGTCGTCGTCGTCGGCGGCGGGATCATCGGCTGCGCGACGGCGTACGAGCTCGCGCGGGCGGGCTGCGCGGTCACGCTTCTCGAGCGCGCGACGCCTGGCGCCGAGGCCTCCGGCGCCGCCGCCGGGCTCCTGGCGCTGCTCGGTGAGTCGTCGGAGACGGCCTTCGCACGCCTGGCGAGGGCGAGCTGGCGGCTGTACCCGGACGTCGTGCGCGAGCTCCAGGAGCGCACGGGGATCGACGTCGAGTACGTCACGCGCGGCACGATCTATCCGATGTCCGCGAGCCAGACCCGACGCGACGCAGAGGTGTGGGCGGTGAACAAGGAGCTCGGCGTGGAGGTGGTGGACGGCCAGGACGTGCAGGCGCTCGAGCCCGCGCTCTCGCCCAAGATCAGCCATGCCATTTTCGTCAAGGGGGATCACTGGCTCAACAACCAGCGGCTCGTCCTCGCCTATGCCCAGGCGGCGGTCGCCGCAGGCGTCGAGCTCCACACCGCGTGCAACGTGTCCCGGGTGGTCGTCGAAGGGGGGCGAGCGCGCGCGGTCGTGGCGGAAGGGGAGCGGGTGGAGGGGGACGCGGTCCTCCTCGCCGCGGGCGCGTGGACCTCGGAGCTGGTCCGGTCGCTCGGGATGCGGCTCCCCGTCGAGCCGCGGCGGGGTCAGATGATCGCGCTCACCCACGCCCCGCCGGTGCTCACGCACTGTGTCCACGGTGAAGCGTACCTGGTGCCGCGACCGTCGGGCGAGCTCCTGATCGGCGCAACCGTCGAGCGCGCGGGCTTCCAGCGCGCCGTGACCGCCGAGGGGATCGCGGGCCTGCTCCGTGCGGCGATCGAGCTGGCGCCGTCGCTCCGCGACCTGCCGATCGCCCGCACCTGGTGCGGCTTCCGCCCGTGGGCCCCCGACGGCCTGCCGATCCTCGGCCCGTGGCCCGGCATCGAGGGGCTCTGGGTCTCGACCGCGCACTTCCGCAACGGCATCCTGCTCGCCCCGATCACCGCGCGGTTGATGACCGAGTGGATCACGGAAGGGAATCCGGGCATGGACGTGAAGGACTTTCTGCCCGACCGGTTCGGTGCCGGCTGAGGCCGCGTGTTGACGAAGGCGCTATGACATGGCTAACATGGCTATATGAAAAAGGCCAGAATTGCCGAGCTGAAGAACAACCTGTCCCGTTACCTCGAGCACGTTCGGGGCGGAGGATCCGTGCTCGTGTTGGACCGCGACCGTCCCATCGCCCAGCTTGCCCCGCTCACGCGGACCGTTTCCACGACCGGCGCGGTACGGGAACGTCTCAAGCGCCTTGAGCACCGCGGGCTCATTCGCCGAGGCACAGGGGGCCGTCCGGCGTGGCTCGGGCGGCACAGGCCCGTCCGGCTCCGCGGCAGCGTGCTCCGCGATTTGCTCAGAGAGCGAGAGACTGGCTGGTGAGGTTCTGGGACACCTCGGCGCTGGTTCCCCTGTTCGTCGCCGAATCGCAGTCCCGGGCCGCGGCGGGCTTTCTGCGTGACGATCCGGACGTCGTCGTCTGGACGCTGACGCGGGTCGAGCTGCTCTCTGCGTTCGCACGGCGACGTCGCTCGGAGGCGACCGCGGCGCGGCAGCTCCGTGTCGCGCGGCGGCAACTCCTGGCGACGTGGGAGCGCTGGTCGGAAGTCACCGCGGTGGATCTGGTCCGCCGTCGCGCGGAGCGCATCGTCGAGACCCACCCGCTCCGAGCGGCGGACGCACTTCAGATCGGCGCCGCCGTCGTGGCGGCCGAGGACGACCCCGGCAGCCTCCCGTTCGTCACGTTCGACGAGGCCCAGGCGGCGGCCGCCGAGCGCGAGGGCTTCCACGTGATCGGTCCGGACTGAGCTGGCCGGGCGGTGCGCGTCAGCGCGGCGGGCTCGAGGCGCCCTCACTCGACTTGCGGATGTCGAGCATCGGCGGGAGCATGCCCTGCTCCGGCGCTTCCCGTACCTCGGTGATCTCGTTCATGCGCCCGACGATCTCCCGGATCCGCTCGGCGCCCTCTTTCGCGCGCTCCGCCCACCGGGCCTCCTCGCTGCCGGACGCGAGCCGCTTGGCGAGGATGGCAAGCCCGCCCGTGACGATCATGAGGGGGTTGTTGATCTCGTGCGCCGCCGCCCGCGCCAGCGACGTCACGGCGCGCAGCTCGGCGGCTTCGCGGCGATCCCGCTCGGCGGCCTGACTCTCCACGATGTCGCGGAACAGGAAGGCCCCGAACACGATCCCGACGACGCTCATCACCAGGAACGGCAGCGCCAGCGGCACGAAGAGCTCGAGCCCCCGCGCGCCCAGGAGCAGGAACGAGAGGAAGGTGACGACGAACACGGCGGCGCCCAGGACGAGGGCGTGGTGGGCGCGGAGGCGTCCCGCACGCCGCGCCCACTCGCGCACCAGCGCGGCCGCCGCCACCGTGACCAGGATCCCGACGACGCCGGCGAGCGCCCCTGTGCCGGCCAGCCAGCCCCGGTAGACGGAGGCCAGGATCGCGGCGAGGAGCCCGGCCCACCACCCCTCGATCAGCGTGATGAGCGCGATAGGCACGACCCGCGCATCGATGAACAGGTCCTCGTGCACCCGGATGCGCGAGATCATGAGCACGACGGCCAGGACGCCGAACGCGAGGCCGGTAATGACGGGCCGCCACCACGCCTCGAGCCGCCCCTTTGGGTGAAACCACCGGACCGTGTAGGAGTAAAAGACCAGGCCGAAGACCACGACGCCGGCGGCTTCCAGCACGTGATGGTAATCCATGCCCACAGTATGCCGGCGGAGACCGTCTCGTGGCAGTAGAATGTCGAGCGGCTTCTGAACAAAGGGACGCCCATGACGAAGGACGAGCTGAAGCGGCGGGTGTGGGAGGCGATCGATCGACGCGGCCCGGAGATCATCGGGCTCGGTGAGCAGATCCGGCGCCACCCCGAACTCGGCTTCAAAGAGGTCGAGACGGCGCGGCTGGTCGAGGAGACGCTCAAGAAGCTGGGCCTGGCCCCGCGCGCGGGGCTCGCGCTGACGGGCGTCCGCGCCGACGCCGAGGGGCGGGCGGGCGCCGGGCCGACGTTCGCGGTGCTCGGGGAGCTGGACGCGCTGGTCGTGACGGGGCATCCCGAGGCCGATCCCCAGACGGGCGCCGCGCACGCCTGCGGCCACAACGCCCAGATCGCGGCGATGCTGGGAGCGGCGATGGGGCTCGTCGACGTCCGGGCGCTCGATCGGCTCGCCGGGCGCGTCGCCTTCTTCGCCGTTCCGGCGGAGGAATACGGCGACATCGAATGGCGCGTGGGCCAGGCGCGCCAGGGGAGGCTCGAGTTCCTCGGCGGCAAGCCCGAGCTCCTGCGGCTCGGCCACTTCGACGACGTCGACCTCGCGATGATGATCCACGCGACCTCGCGGCCGGAGGACGGCAAGGCGGGGGTGCCCGGGTCCAACAACGGTTGCGTCGTGAAGACCGTGCGCTACATCGGGCGTGCCGCCCACGCGGGCGGCGCGCCGCACGCGGGGATCAACGCGCTCTACGCCGCCCAGATCGGTCTCATGGCGATCAACGCCATCCGAGAGACCTTCAAGGACGAGGACACGATCCGCGTGCACCCGATCATCACCCACGGCGGCTCGCAGGTGAACGTGATCCCGGGCGAGGTGCGGATCGAGACGTACGTGCGCGGCAAGACGGTCGAGGCGATCCTGGACGCCAACCGGAAAGTGGACCGCGCCCTCCGCGCCGGCGCGCTGGCGCTCGGCGCCACGGTCGAGATCGAGACGCTGCCCGGCTACATGCCGATGGCGTGCGACGCGACCATGGCGGGCTGGTTCAAGGCGAACGCGACGGCGCTCGTCGGCGAGGAGCACTACCGTCAGATCGGCCACCGGACGGGCTCGACCGATATGGGCGACCTCTCCATGGTGATGCCGGTCCTCCACCCGTACGTCGGGGGCGCCCGCGGCACCGGCCACGGGGCGGACTACGAGATCGTCGACAAGCCGCTCGCGTACCTCGTGCCTGCAAAGGCGCTCGCGGCGATGGCGGTAGACCTGCTCTGGGAGGGCGGGGCCGGCGCGCGCGAGGTCCTCGCCCAGGCCCGGCCCCCCATGACGCGCGCGCAGTACCTCGCCTTCCAGCGCGGCCTCGCGAAGCGCGAGGTCTACCAGGGCTAGCCTCCGTGTACGGCAAGACGTCGACCGAGTTCCCTCAGCGGATCGTCTGTCTCACCGCCGACACCGCGGAGATCGCCTACCTCGTGGGCGCCGGCGACCGGGTGGTCGGCGTTCCCGGCACGGCGCGCCGGCCCGAGGCCGTGCGCGAGAAGGCGCGCGTCGGGGGCTTCACCACGTTCCGGCTCGACAAGATTCTGGCGCTCGAGCCCGATCTGGTGCTCGCGTTCTCCGACCTCCAGAAGGACGTCGTCCGCGACCTGATCGGAAGCGGAGTCACGGTGCTCTGCACGAACCCGCGCTCCGTCGACGACGTGCTGCGCGCCATCCTCCTCGTCGGCGGGGCCATCGGCCACGCGGAGGCCGCGCGCGGGCTCGTCCAGGACATGCGGGACGAGGTGAACCAGATCCGGGAGTATTCGTCGGTGTGGCCCGACCGCCCGCGCGTCTACTTCGAGGAGTGGCACGATCCGCTCATCGCCGGCATCCGCTGGGTCTCCGAGCTGATCGAGATCGCCGGCGGCCGTGACGTCTTCGTCGAGCTCCGCGGGGAGCCGGGGGCCCACGGTCGGATCGTCTCGCCGCAGGCGGTGATCGACCGGGATCCCGAGATCATCCTCGCGTCGTGGTGCGGCAAGCCCGTCGACGCGGCGTCCGTCGCGGGCCGCGCGGGCTGGGACCGGATCACGGCGGTGAAGGCGGGCGAGATCCACGCGATCGAGGGCACCGACATCCTGTCGCCGGGGCCGTCGCTGCTGGTCGGCCTCAGACGCATCCACGAGATAATCCAGGGGTTTCAGGTCCGCCGCTAGGCTGGACCCGGCGGGTACAATCGAGACCGTGGTTGTGCGAGCCGCAGGCCGTCGCGGGGCTGGGGCCCCGCCGTCCGAGGCGAGCCTCTGAACGCGGAAAAGTTTGGGGTAGGCGCACGCCCACGATAGGATTGGAGCCCTCCGAACCGCCGATGGAGCCGAGTGACGAATGACTGAGCTTGCGCGCACACGCCCCGAGAGCTTCTTCGCCGACCGCTTCAACGTCACGCGGAGCCTTCTCGAACGCGTCCTCGGCTCGAATCTAATCGGACGCGCCGACGATGCCGATATCTACCTCGAGTACCGTGTGAACGAAGAGCTCCAACTCGAGGAAGGAACGGTGAAAAAGGCCTCCCGCCACGTCAGCCAGGGGGCGGGGGTCCGGGCGCTGTCCGGAACGCGCACCGGCTACGCGCATACCGATGACATCTCGCTCCAGAATCTGGAGGAGGCGGCGCGCCAGGCGCGCGCGATCGCCGACCGCGCGTCCACCTCGGGGGTCGTTGCCGTTCCGTCTCGCGGCCGGCCGCACGATCTCTACGCGCTCGCCGAGCCGCCGCTCGCGACCGACCTCGCGAGGAAGCTCGACCTCTTGAGAAAGGTGGACGGCGCGGCACGGGCCGCCGATCCACGCGTCACGCAGGTGATCGTGTCGCTCACGAGCGAGGAGGTCGTGACGCTGATCGCGACGGCCTCGGGCTGGACGGTCGGCGACGTCCGGCCGCTGACGCGACTCAACGTGACCGCGATCGCCGAGGAGCGCGGCAAGCGCGAGATCGGCGCCCACGGCGGCGGCGGGCGCGTCGCGCTCGACTTCTTCCTCGAGGACGAGCGCTGGCGCCGGTTCGCGCGGGAGGCGGCGCGCCAGGCCGTCCTCAAGCTCCGCGCCGTGGACGCTCCGGCCGGCACGATGACCGTCGTGCTCGGGCCGGGCTGGCCGGGCATCCTGCTCCACGAGGCCGTCGGCCACGGCCTCGAGGGCGACTTCAACCGCAAGGGAACCTCGGCGTTCGCGGGACGGATGGGCCAGAAGGTCGCCTCCGAGCTCGTGACCGTGATCGACGACGGGACGATCCCGAACCGCCGCGGTTCGCTCAACGTCGACGACGAGGGCACGCCGACGGGGCGGACGGTGCTGATCGAGAAGGGCATCCTCGTCGGCTACATGCAGGACCGCCTGAACGCGCGCCTCATGGGGATGGCGGCGACCGGCAACGGACGGCGGGAGTCCTACGCGTACCCGCCGATGCCCCGCATGACCAACACGTTCATGCCGGCGGGGGAGGACGACCCGGAGGACATCATCAAGTCGGTCAGGCGTGGGCTCTACGCGGTGAGCTTCGGCGGCGGTCAGGTCGACATCACCAACGGGAAGTTCGTCTTCTCGGCGAGCGAGGCCTATCTCGTCGAGGACGGGCGCGTGACCTCGCCGGTCAAGGGCGCGACGCTGATCGGCAATGGCCCCGAGGCGCTGACGCGCGTCGTCCGCGTCGGTCGCGACCTCAAGCTGGACGAGGGCGTGGGCACCTGCGGCAAGGAAGGCCAGTCGGTCCCGGTGGGTGTGGGGCTTCCGACGATCCGCATCGACGACCTGACCGTCGGCGGCACGGCCGTATGAAGCCGTGGAATGAGTAGGGACATGAGGAACGGAGCAGGGTCGTGCCTGCGTGGCCCCCGAGTGGAATGAATCGCGCCAAGCCGGTCGTAGCCGGGTCGTGCCTGGGTCAGGCCACCCACCGAGTCTCACCGGCCTCACGGTCTCCGCTACAGTGAACGAGGACCTGCTCGTCGGCGTCCTCACGCGGGCCGTCGCCAAGGGCGCGACGGCGGCGGACGGGTACCTGATCGAAGAGAGCGCCTTCAGCGCCGTCGTCCGGCTCGGCGACCTCGAAACGGTCACCCACGCGCGCGACGCGCGGCTGTCCCTCCGCGTCTTCGCCGGTCGCGCGTCCGCGGCCGCCTCGACGTCGGACCTCTCGCGCGAGTCCCTCGAGCGGGTAGTCGACGAGGCGACCTCGCTCGCGAAGGTCACGGCCGAGGACCCGCACGCCGGCCTCCCCGACCCGCAAGACCTGATCCGGGGCGTACCGGACCTCGACCTCGCGGACGCGAGCCCGGACGAGACGCCCGAGGCGAAGATCGACGTCGCGCGGCGCTGCGAGGCCGCGGCGCTCGAGAGCGACCCCTGCATCACCAACTCCGAGGGCGCCGAGTACTACGACCGCCGTGCGCGCTACGTCTACGCCACCTCGCACGGCTTCGCGCGGGGCTACGCGACGACGACCTTCGGGATCAGCGTCTCGCCCGTCGCCGCCCGGAACGGCGAGATGCAGCGCGACTCCTGGTACTCGACCGCGCGCAAGCGCGCGCGCGTCGAAGATCCGGTCGCCGTCGGCCGCACGGCCGCGGCGCGCGTCGTCAGGCGGCTCGGCGCCCGCAAGGTCAAGACCGTCGAGGTGCCGGTCGTCTTCGATCCGGAGACGGCGGCGAGCCTCCTGCGCTCGATCGCGGGGGCGGCGAGCGGCCCGAGCCTCTACCGGCGTGCGTCGTTTCTCCTCGACCGTCTCGGGACGAAGGTCGCGGCGCCGGCGGTGACGATCGTCGACGACGCGCTCATCCCCGCCGGCCTCGGCTCACGTCCCTTCGACGGCGAAGGGCTCCCGACCGCGCGTACGGTGCTGGTGCGCGAGGGCGTCCTCGAGTCGTATCTGCTCGACACCTACAGCGCGCGCAAGCTCGGGATGGCGTCGACCCACCACGCGACACGCGACGGGAGCGGGGTCTCGGTGTCCACGTCGAACCTGATGCTCCTGCCGGGCCGCGCGACGCCGGCGGAGTTGATCGGGTCCGTCCGGCGCGGGCTGTACGTGACGGAGCTGATCGGGTTCGGCGTCAACAGCGTCACGGGCGACTACTCGCGCGGCGCGGTGGGGCTGTGGATCGAGAACGGCGAGCTCGCGTATCCGGTCGAGGAAATCACCGTGGCCGGCAACCTCCTCGAGATGTTCCAGGCGGTCGACGGGGTCGGCGCCGATCTGGTGCTGCGCGAACGGACCGCGTCGCCGACGCTCATGATCGGCCGCATGGTGGTGGCGGGGAACTAGGAGCCGACGGGAGACTCTCGGAGATGATCATCGACACCCACTGTCACCTGGACGACCCCGCGTTCGCCGACCTCCGCGAGACGCTGCGGACGGCGCTCACGCACGACGTGTGGGGCGTGATCGCGGTGGGCTGCGACGCGGAGACGAACGCGCACGCGCTCGCGGCCGCGGGCGCCGCGCCCAAGTCCGTCTGGGCGTGTCTCGGGTTCCACCCCGACTGGACCCAGCTCACCGACGCGGATCTCGACCTGGTGGCCGCCCAGCTCGCGGTCCACCACTCGCGGATCGTCGGGCTCGGCGAGGTGGGGCTCCCGTGGTACTCGCTCGAGGGCAGGGCCGACGCCGCCGCGCTCCTCGCGCGCGGCCGGGCCCGCCTCGACCGCCTGCTCCGGCTCGCGTCCCGCTGGGACCTTCCGGTGGCGCTCCACGCGCCGCACGGCGCCGCCGTCGGCGCGCTCGAGGCGCTCCGGGCGCACGGGATCGAGCGCGCGGTCTTCCACTGGCACAAGGCGCCGCCGGAGGTGACGCGGGCCATCGTCGAGGCGGGCTACTACGTCTCGGTGACGCCGGAGGTGGTCTACCGGGAGCGCGACCGCGAGATGGTGGCGCGGGTGCCGCTCGACTCGCTGCTGGTCGAGAGCGACGGGCCGTGGAAGTACGGCGGCGAGTTCGAGGGGCTGCCCTCCGGGCCGTGGTTCGCGAGCCGCGTCGCCGAGGAGATCGCCAAGCTCAAACAAATGCCCGCCGACGACGTGATGCACCACCTGTCGACGAACGCCTGCCGTCTCTTCGACCTCGTCTGGGCGTGAATCCCGAGCGGCCCACCGGTTCCCTCGAGGGCGGCGCGTTCGCCCTGGCTCTCGACGCGAGCTGACCCTGGGCCTCCTGCTCAAGGGCGGAGACGTCCTCGATCCCGGCGCCGGCCTCTCCGGCCGACTCGACGTCCGCGTGCGCGACGGGCTCGTGGCCGAGGTGGGCCCGGGGCTGGCCGCGGCCGGCGACGCGGTCCTGGAGGTCTCGGGGAAGCTCGTCCTCCCGGGGCTGATCGACCTCCACGCGCATTGCTTCGTCGGCTCGTCGGACTTCGGGCCGCGGACCGACGACATCGCGCGCGCCACCGGCGTCACCACGTGGGTGGACGGGGGCTCCACCGGCGCCGGCACGTTCGAGGGGATGCGCGAGTGGGTGCTGTCGCGGTCGCGCGTCCGGATGCTCGCCTTCCTCAACATCTCGGCGATCGGCCTCATGTACCTCAAGATCGGCGAGCTGAATCACCTCGCCTACGCCGACGTCGACGCGGCGATCGGCGCGGGAAAGGATCACCGCGACCTGATCCTCGGCATCAAGGTCCGGAGCCAGCTCGAGGTCGTGGGCGACGCGGGGCTCGAGCCGCTTCGGCGCGCGGTGCGCGCCGCCGACGCGCTCGGCGGTCGCGTCATGGTCCACTGCACCAACCCGCCCGTGCCGCTCGGCGAGCTCCTCGCGCTCCTGCGCCCGGGCGACATCGTGAGCCACTTCCTCCACGGTCGCGGCCACGGGATCGTGGACGACACGGGACAGGTGAGGCGCGAGGTCCGCCAGGCGCGCGAGCGCGGCATCGTCTTCGACGTGGCGCACGGCCGGATGCACGTGAAGTTCCCCGTCGCCCGCGCGGCGATCCAGCAGGGGTTCTATCCCGACACGATCTCGTCCGACCTGACGTCGGGAGGCGCGGCGGGCTGCGTGAAGGACCTGCCGACGACGATGGCGAAGTTCCTGAATCTGGGCATGCCGCTCGCCGAGGTCGTGCGCGCCGTGACGGCCAGCCCGGCGAAGGCGATCGGCCGGGCGGGCCAACTCGGCACGCTCGGGCCCGGCGCGGTGGCCGACGTCGCGGTGTTCGCGCTCGAGACGGGCGAGTTCGACTTCGAGGACGCGCACGGCGAGCACATGACGGGCCGCCAGCGCTTCACGCCTGTTCTCACGCTCCGGGCCGGCGAGGTCTGGTGGCGGCGGACGTAGCGACCGCGCGTCCGCCCTCAGCCGCGGAGGACGACGAGAGCGATCGCGAGCGCGAGCAACACCCGATAGATCACGAACGGCGTCAGCGAGCGTGTTCTGAGGTAGCTGACCAGGAACCACACCGCGCACCAGCCGGCCAGGAATGCCGTGAGCAACGCGACGAGGAGCGGCCCGAGCTCGCCGGGCGGGAGGCCGGCCTTCGCGAGCTGAAGCGCCTTCAGGCTGCCCGCGCCCGCGGTGATCGGGATCCCGAGCAGAAACGCGAAGCGCGCCGCCGTGGCGCGGTCAACGCCGGTCAGCAGTCCGGCCGTGATCGTGATACCCGAGCGCGACGTGCCCGGGATCAGCGCGACCGCCTGGGCGCACCCGATCACGATCCCCTGACCCCAGCCGATCCGCTCGAGCGGATCGCCCGCGCCGTCGGGGGCGCGGACCGCGCGCCGGTCGGCCACCCACATCACGAGCGCCCACGCCCCGGTCGAGAGGGCGATCACGCCGGGCGATCGCAGGTGCGCCTCGATGAGCTTGCCCAGCGCCACGCCGACGAGGGCGCCCGGCACCGTCGCGACGAGGATGCGCGCGCCGAGCCCGCGTGAGAGCTCGCCCGTCACGAGCGCGACGAGCTCGCGCCGGAAGTAGGCGAGAAGCGCCGCGAGCGTGCCGAGGTGCATGACCGCGTCGAAGGCGAGGCCCTGATCGGGCCAGCCGAAGACGATCGGGACCAGGATGAGATGGCCCGAGGAGGAGACGGGGAGGAACTCGGTGAGCCCCTGGACGACGCCGAGCACCACCCCCTGGAGGTAGGTCACGCGACGATTTCTTCGCCGCCGTCGACGCCGATGACGTTCCCGGTGATCCAGTAGGTGTCGGGATGCGCCAGCGCGACGATGGCGCGCGCGACGTCCTCCGGCGTCGTCAGGCGCCCGCTCGGGTTGCGCCGCCGGGCACCGGCGAGGATCGCCTCGTGGCCCGGGATCTTCTGCAGCGCCGGCGTGTCCGTGACACCGGCGCGGATCGCGTTGGCGGCGATCCCCCGCGGCGCCAGCTCCGAGGCGAGCTGGCGGACGTGCGCCTCGAGTGCGGCCTTCGCCGCCGACACCGGACCGTAGGCGGGCAGGACGCGCGCGCTGCCCGACGACGTCATCGCGTAGATGCGGCCGCCGCGCGTCATGAGCCCGCGCGCCACGACCTCCTGCGTCCAGTACACGAGGCTGTGCGCCATCACGTCGAGCGTCATGTCCATCTGGGCCTGCGTGACGGCGTCCTTGATCGGGTCGTCGATGTAGGGCGTGAGCGTGCCGAACGCGAGCGAGTGGAGGAGAACGCGCAGCGCGCCCGCGTCGCCGCGGTCGGCGAGGACGCGCTCCATCTCGGTCACGACCTCGGCGCGGCGCTCGGGGTCGGCGGCGTTCACGTTGAAGAAGCGCGCCTCGCGGCCGAGCGCCCGGATCGCGGCGACGACGCGCTCGGCGTTCGCGAGCGTCGCCTTGCGGTCCAGGTGCACGCCGAAGACGTTCATCCCGGCGCGCGCCAGCGCCAGGCTCGTGGCCTCGCCGAAGCCGGAGGAGGCGCCGAGCACGAGCGCCCAGCCGGAGAGACGAAGGGAAGCCGCGTCGGGCACGCGGGCATTGTAGCATCGCGGACCGGCGGTGATAGAATCGCGGAGGCATGCCGAAGACCGCAGGCATCGTCCTCATCGGCAACGAGATCCTGTCGGGCAAGATCGCGGACGCCAACGCCGCATACCTCTGCCGCGAGCTCCGCCAGCTGGGCGTCGAGGTGCGCCGGATCTCGGTCATCCCCGACGAGGTCGAGTTGATCGCGCGGGAGGTGGCGGCCCACAGTCGCGAGTACGACGTGGTGTTCACGTCGGGTGGCGTGGGCCCGACGCACGACGACGTGACGATCGAGGGCGTCGCGCGGGCGATGGGCGTGGGGGTCGTGCGCCACCCGCTCCTCGTCGCGGCCCTCGAGGGCCACGACCGCGACCGACTGAACGACGCGCACCTCAAGATGACGGAGACGCCCGAGGGGGCCGAGCTCGTCGGCGGCGAGCCCCTGCGCTTCCCGACGATCCTGATGCGCAACGTGTACATCCTGCCCGGCGTACCCGAGATCTTTCGCGCGAAGTTCGACGCGCTCCGCGAGCGCTTTCGCGGCGAGCCGATCCATCTGAGGAACGTCTTCGTGTCGATCGGCGAGGGGATGCTCGCCGAGCACCTGAACGAGTTGCTCACCGACTTTCCGTTGCTGCTCCTCGGCTCCTATCCGGAGTTCTCGAATCCCGAGTACAAGGTGAAGGTGACGCTCGAGTCCCGGGATCCGGGCTATCTGGACAAGGCGCTGGCGGAGCTCCTCCGCCGCCTGCCCCCCGTGGCCGTGGTGAAGGTCACCTGACCGCGTCGCGCGGGTAGCCAGACCGGTGCGAGGCGTCCCCTTCGGCGTTGCCGTCGTCGCGGTCGGCCTGTACTTCGTGGGCCTCGGCGCGGCGCCGTTCGTCGACCCGCCCGAAGGCGTGCACGCGGAGGTCGCGCGTCAGATGACGGCGCACGGCGACTGGATCACGCCCCGGGTCGACGGCGTGCGCTACCTGGACCGACCGCCGCTCCTCTACTGGCTCCTGTCGGGCTCGTTCGCCGTCGCCGGGACGACGCCGGTGGCGGCGCGGCTCTGGTCGGCGCTCGCGGCGGTCGGTGTCGCCGCGGTGACGGCGCGCCTGGGCGTGATGCTCGGCGGCGCGCGCGCGGGCCTCCTCGCCGGCCTCATGGTGGCCGCGAACCTCGGCATGTTCCTCTGCGGTCGCGTCGTCAAGCCCGACCTCGTGTTCGTCCTCTGGCTCACGCTGGCGTGGGCGGGCTTCGCGATCGCCTACCGCGGCGGCGGCCGCCGCGGCCTGGCGCTCTTCTACGCCGCGCTCGGCCTCGCGGCGATCACGAAGGACCTCCTGGGCGCGCTGGGGCCGCTGGTCGTCGTCGTCATGTTCGTCTGGCTCACGGGTGAGCGGCCCCTCACGCTGTGGGTTCCGTGGTGGAGCGTCCTCCTCCTGGTCGCGATCGCCCTGCCGTGGTACGTGCTCGTCGAGGCGGAGACCCGCGGCTTTCTCTGGTACACGCTCGTCGACAACCGCGTCCTGCGCTTCGCGGGGCCGCGTCTCTTCCCCGACGAGGACGTGTCGCTCGGCTCGCTCGAGTTCCTGGTCGTCACGCTGCTCGCGTTCCTGCCGTGGGCGCTCGCGCTGCCGTGGGCCCTGGGGCGCGCGTTCCGTCGTCCGTGGGAGGACGCGACCGCACGGCTGTGGCTCCTGTTCGCGCTGTGGGCGGTGTTCGTCGTCGGGTTCTTCACCGCGTCGCCGTTCAAGCTCCCGCACTACGGGCTCCCCGCGTTCCCCGCCCTGGCGCTCCTCGTCGCGCGCGTGTGGGACGAGACGATCGACGCCACGCCCGGCTCCGCCCGCCCGCCCGCGCTCCTCGGGCCGCTGCTCGTGCTCTTCGCCCTCGCCACGCTCGCGTTCGTGGCGGCGTGGAGCGGTGTCGCGCGGATTCCACCGGACGTCCTCGCGGCTCTCGACGTGACGACGCGGAACCTCGCCGCGCGGAGCGCGGACGCCTCCGGCGTGCCGCCGGACGCGTGGCGCCCGCTCCTCCTGCGCGGCGCCGTCATCTTCGGGCTCGGGACCCTCGCGATGGCGGGCGCGTTGTGGCGGCGGGCGCCCGCGCTCGGCGTCGGCGTGGCGCTCGCCACGACGATCGCGTTCCTGCCGACGGTGGCCGCCGAGGGGCGGGCCCAGTTCGTGCGGGCGCGCTCGGTGCGCCCGCTGGCCGTGACCCTGGTCGAGCGCGTCCGCCCGGGCGACGTCGTGCTGCACGAAGGCGCCATCGAGAACAGCGCGTCGGCGCTCCTCGTGCTCCCGGGCCGGATCGGTATCGTCAACGGGCTCCCGTCGACCCTGGCGTTCGGCGCCACGTTCGCCGAGGCGCGGGACGTCTTCTGGGACGCGCCGCGCCTGCAGTCGGCGTGGTCCGGGCCCGAGCGGTTGTTCCTCCTCTCGGCGGTGGACCCCGGACACTCGGTCGTGCGCGCGCTGCCGCCGGGGAGCGTCCATCTCCTCGCGCAGTCGGGCGGGCGGTGGCTCTACTCGAATCTTGCCGAGCCGCGTGCCTCGGCTCGATGATGGGGCGATGAGCAGGCCGACGACGCGCTACGTGCTCAAGCCCGACCCGCACTCGAGCCACTCGATCATCCTGCGCTGGCTCGGCCAGGGAAACGGCCGGCGGCTCCTCGACGTGGGCGCGGCGGACGCGCTGCTGAGTCGGAAGCTCACGGAGCGCGGCTGGCGCGTGACCGCCGTCGAGGGGGACCCGGCGCTCGCGCAGGTCGGCGCTCAGCACTGCGAGCGGATGGTCGTGGCGAACCTGGATCGCGAGATCCCGCTGCTCGACGGGCCGTTCGACGCGATCGTGTACGCGGACGTGCTCGAGCACCTCGTCGACCCGCTGCGCGTGCTCTCCGAGCTCGACCGGCACCTGGCGCCGGAGGGCTTCGTGATCGCCTCGGTGCCGAACATCGCCCATCTCTACATCCGGCTCCTGCTCCTGTGTGGCCGCTTCGACTACATCGACCGTGGCATTCTCGACCGGAGCCACCTCCGGTTCTTCACCGCGCGCTCGCTTCGCGCCTTCATCGCCGACGCCGGGCTCGTGGTCGAGCGGTTCACCGCGACGCCGGCGCCGCTCTATCAAGTGTTGCCGACGAGCTGGCACAAGCGCTGGGTCGCCGCGACGCACATGATCAACGCGGTGATCGCGCGGAACCTCCCGCGACTGCTCGGGTACCAATTCATCGTGCGCGCCCGACCCAAGTGCGGCGTGGCCGTGCGAGCTGGAGCCGAAGGCGAGGGGAGTCTATGAAAGCAGCCACGGCGCGCCATGAGTGACGAGGCGCGGAAGCCCAAGGTCGTCGTCGTGATGCCGGCCTACAACGCCGGGCGGACGCTCCGGATGACCTACGAGGAGCTGCCCAAGGACACGGTCAGCATGGTGATCCTCGTGGACGACGGCTCGACCGACGCGACGCTCGACATCGCCCGGCAGCTCGGGCTCGAGATCTTCGTCCACAACCGGAACTACGGCTACGGCGCCAACCAGAAGACCTGCTACGCGGAGGCGCTTCGCGCCGGAGCCGACATCGTGGTCATGGTCCACCCCGACTACCAGTACGACCCTCGGCTCGTCCCCCAGATCATCGAGCCGATCCTCCGCGGCGAGGCGGACGTGGTGCTGGGCTCGCGGCTCAAGACGGGTTCGGCGCTCCGGCAGGGGATGCCGTGGTGGAAGTACGTCCCGAACCGCCTCCTCACGGCCGTGGAGAATTGGGTGTTCGGCCTCAGGCTCTCCGAGTACCACACGGGCTACCGCGCCTTCCGCCGCGAGGTGCTCGAGACCGTGAACTTCGGGGCGAACGCCGACGGCTTCGTCTTCGACCAGGAGATCATCGCGCAGGTCGTGGCCACGCGGTTCCGGATCGCTGAGATCGCGGTCCCGACGCGCTACTTCCCGGAGGCGTCGTCGGCGGGGTTCGTCGCCTCCACGATCTACGGCCTCCGGATCCTGGCCGTCCTCTTCTGGTACACGCTCCACCGCCGGGGCCTCCGGCGCTCGCGGCGTTTCGACAGCCTGCGCGCCAGGTACACCCGCCTGCCGTGACGGGCCTGGCCCGCCCGCTCGACGCGCTGGCGGCCGGCGTCCTCCTCCTGGCCGTCTTGGTGGTCGTGACGGGCGGCTTCACGGTGCGGGGGCTCCCGCTCAACCGGCCCGAGGACCTCCTGGTCGTCCTCGCCACGGTCGTGGCGCTCCGCGGGCTCGTGGCGCCGATCGCGCTGCCGCGCGTGCGCCCGGCGCGCGCCGTCGCGGCCGGAGTCGCGGCGTACACGCTCCTGATGGGCTTCGTCGTCGGGAGCCGGCACGCGGCGCTCCAGACCCACGCGCTCGACCTCGGCTACTACGTCCAGGTCGTGTGGTCCATCGCCCACGGCCACGGCGCCTACGTGACGCTTCCGGCCATGCACGCCTGGGGCGACCACTTTTCGCCCATCCTCTACCTCCTCGCCCCACTCGGGCGCCTGGCCCCGGGTGGAAGCGCACTCGTTCTCACGCAGACGGTCATCCTCTGCTCCGGCGCGGTGGCGGTCTTCGTCTACGCCGCCCGACGTCTCCACTCGGTGTCCGACGCCGCACGGCCGGCGGCGGCCCTCGCGCTCCTGTACCTCGCCAACCCGTCGCTCCACGGCATCAACATCCGGGACATCCACCCGCAGGCGTTTGCGGTCGCCTTCCTCGTGTGGGCCGCGGCGGCGTTCGACGCCCAACGCTACGGATGGTGCGTACTCGCGCTCGTGCTGACGCTCGGGGGCAGGGAGGACGCCGCGATCGCCGTCGTCGGCTTCGGTCTCTGGCTTGCGCTGGCGCGCCGGCGCTGGGCCCTCGGCGCCGCGGTAGTCGCCGCGAGCGTTCTGGTCCTCCTCGTCGATCTCACGTGGGTCATGCCGTACTTCCGCGGCAGCCCGTATCCGCACCTCGACCGCTACCGTCATCTCGGCGCATCCGTCCCGGAGATCCTCGTGACGCTGGTGGCGCGGCCGTGGAGGTGGGCGCCGATCGTGCTGACGCTGCCCAAGCTCGCGTACCTCGCGGCGATGCTGGCGCCGCTGGGATTCCTGCCCCTCCTGGCGCCGCGCGCGCTCGCCGCGGCGCTCCCCGGCCTCGCGATGAATCTGCTGAGCTTCGACCCGGTCCTGTTCAACTACCGCTCGCAGTACCAGTCGTTCGTCCTGCCGTTCTTCGTCCTTGCCTCTGTCGACGGCTACGCTCGACTGAGGCAGTGGCGGGCGAGCGAGGCGAGGGGAGGGGGTGGGGTTCGGGCGAGTGTCGTTCCGAGCGGCGGGCCCCGCCCCGTGCCCCGGCTGCGTGTCTCGGCCACTCGCGTGCTCGCGTTCGGCTTCCTCGCGAGCGCGGTGCTCACGGCGCGCACGGTGAACGATTTCATGGTGACGCGCTGGTGGCCGAACGACGACCGGCGCGCCGCCGGCGCGCTCCTGCGCGAGATCCCGGCGGACGTCGCGGTGAGCGTCGACGAGCGGCTCGTCCCCCACCTCGCGACCCGCCGGGAAGTCCACATCTTCCCGGCGGGCGTGGACACGAGCCGCTGGATCCTCGGCCGCGTGGGGGAGGTGGCGAAGACGCCGCCCCCTGGATTCACCCTTTACCGTCGCGAGGACGGCTGGCTCCTGCTGCGGCGATCAGACTAACTCGTCGGCGGGGGCCTCGACGGCCTCCTCCGAGGCCTCCCCCAAGGACAGTTGCGCCGGCAAAGCCGGCGCTCGAAGGGCGGCGGTCGAACAGCGGATCGTCAGACGCCTAGACTAATGGGCGAAGGCGGTCGTCGCGAAGCGCGGGTAGGTCCTGGCCACGGTGTCCTTCACGCGCGTCCGGAGAATCTCGAGCTCCGCGTGCGTCGGCGCGGGAGTCACGCCGGTCACCCCATCGTACGCCGGGGTGAAGCCGGTCCGTCGCCCGAGCTCCTCCCGGCTCACGCCGGGGTGGAGCGACTCGACGACGAGCCCTGCGCTCTGCCGGTCGTAGCGGAACACGCAGAGCGGCGTCACGACTTTCCACGGGCCACCCGGGCGAACGACGTCGGGCGGCGTGGCTCCAGGGCTCGTGACCGTGTCCACGCGCTCGACGAAGACCCTCGGTGAGTGGTCGGCGCGGAAGACGACCACGCGGCGGGGCATGTAGTAGAGCATCGCCGCGCCGGCGCCGCCGGGAAAGCGGACCCGAGGCCGCTCGTGGTCGCCGACGGTGATGAGGTTCAGGTTGCCGTGCTGGTCGATCTCGCCGCCCGAGAGGAAGAAGAGGTCGAACTTCCCCCGCTGGGCGAAATCGTAGAACTCCTTCGAGCCGCCGCCAAAGGGCCAGTAGTCCGGATGATTGATGATGATGACCGTCGTGCGCGGCGCGTGGGTGAAGTGGGCCAGCAGCACTCCGCACGCGGGAATCGCGGCGAGCGTGCCGACGGCCACCGTCTCGCCGTCGCGCACCTCGCGGGCGATGACGCACGCCATCAGCTCTTCGTGGGTGTATCGCGCGACGTCAGCCGTAGACGTAGCGGTCAAGGTAGCGCTTGAACGTCGCGTCGTCGACCGCGGCGGCGACGTACTCGTGGATCGCGTCGGCGTCGACGGGGGAGACGCCGCGGACGAACGTCGGCCGGGCGCCGCCGGGAGCCTCGACGAGCGCCGTGACGTGGATCCCCTGGAGGATCACGCCGTCGCCGCGACGGAGCTCCTCCGGCGCGACGATCCGCTCCGTCGACGCGACGACCGCCCGCGACGCCTGGGCGAGGAGCGCGTCGTCCTCCATGTGGTCGAGAAGGAGCATGCCGTCTGCCGTCGCCGCGATCGCGTGGATCAGCGCCACGTCGGGAGCGATCGGCGGCACGAGCATGATCCGCTCGGAGGGCGACCACGGGTTCGGGATGACCCGGAACTCGGGTCGCAGCCGCTCGTAGTCGGAGCCCACGTGACCCCGCACCGGCATGAACGGGATCCCCTGGGCTCCCGCCTGGAGCCCCGCCAGGAGCCCGGGTCAGGTGTGGTCGAGACACCGGAGCCGGCCGCTCTCCGCGTAGCGGCGGAAGTTCGGCGCCGGCCCGAACTCGTTCAGAACGATCTGGGCGAACTCCACCGAGGCGACGGCCCCGGCGCCGATCATCAAGTCGATGCCGAGACCGCCCGTCGAGGATGCCACCACGTGGAGGTCGCGCGCGCCGCTCCGGAGGACCGCGCGGATCATCGCGATCGGCGTGATCATGACCGGCCCGCCGCCG
>QHSA01000054.1 GCA_003220315.1 Candidatus Rokuibacteriota bacterium | reverse complement strand
CTGGGATACTGGGCGGAATCCGCGGCGACGAACGAGAACGCCTGGCGCACCTCAGAAGCCGGTGTGAAGCGCGCCGGCGAGTCCGGGGCGTACCGCGACTTCCATTTGGGCCCACGACGATGAGCACTTCGACATCCGGAAATGACTTCGATGGAATAGACTCGAGGAGCAGCTCCGTGTGAGGCGCGCAGAGGCCGTGCGTCACCGCGGAATTATCAAAGGGTTCCCGCTCACCCAGGTAACCGGGCTTGCCCTCTCTCTCGCACAGGGAACAGATGACCTTCACCGTTGGCGACGAGGCGCTGCGAAGAACATGCCACCCATGATTCCGGATAAGGATCTTCCGTTCCAGGCCTCGTCAACTATACTGTGACCCCGTCGTACCACGACTCGGGAGGGGACGCATGAGCCACGGACATCCGCTGGACCGGTACATCGGCGACGCCTACCCGGACCTGGAAGATCCGCGGGCGGTGGCCGCCTTCGAGCGCATCCCCTATGACGAGCGCATCGCCGTCCAGAGCACCTACGAGGCGTTGCGCGTCGGCGCGTCGCTCGCGCCGGACGAGCCAGCCATCCACTTCCTGCTTCGGGGCGAGCCGGAGGAGGAACCGCTGACGCTCACCTATCGCCAGTACCTCGGCCGCGTCTCGCAGACGGCCAACCTGCTCCACGACATGGGGGTGGGTCCGCGGGACGTGGTCTCGTTCATGCTGCCGCTGCTACCGCAGAGCTACATGGTGCTGTTCGGCGCCGAGGCGGCGGGCATCGTCAACCCCGTCAACCCGATGCTCGAGGTGGGGCAGATCGCCGAGATCCTGAAGGCCGCGGGGACGAAGGTCCTCGTGACCCTCGGGCCCATGCCGGGCACCGAGATCTGGGACAAGAGCCAGCAGGTGCGACGGCTGGTGCCCTCGCTGGAGCGTGTGCTGCAGGTGCTCGGGCCCGGGGACGAACGGGACGGTGTGTACTCTTTCGATGCCCTGGTCGACAGGTATCCGGCCGAAGTGTTAACGAGCAAGCGCCAGATCGAGGGCCGCGAGCTGGCGGCTTACTTTCATACCGGGGGCACGACCGGCTTGCCCAAGCTCGTGCGCCACTCCCACAAGAACGAGGTGAGCCAAGCCTGGGGCGTGACCCTGATGTTCCAGTCGCAGCCGCAGTCCGCCATTCTCTGCGGGCTGCCCCTGTTCCATGTGGGGGGCGCGCTGACGCAGGGGCTGGCGCCCCTCAGTAGCGGCCAGCGGCTGGTCATCCTGACGCCGACGGGCTATCGCAACCCCGCCGTGATCCGGAACTACTGGCGGCTCGTCGAGCGCTACCGGGCCGCCGTCGTGGGAGCGGTCCCCACGGTGCTCGCCGCAGTGCTCAACGCGCCGCACGACGGCGTCGATCTGAGCTCGGTGCGCTACGCCTCGGGCGGCGGTTCGGCCATCCCCGTGGAGGTCGGCAAGGCGATCGAGGCGATCACCGGCACCCGCGTGCTCGAGGTGTACGGCATGACCGAGACCTCGAGCGTGCACACGATGAGCTACGCGTGGCGGGAGGTCCGGCTTGGCTCGGTGGGCCATCCACTGCCGTATGCGAAGGTGCGCGTGGTGAAGCTGGACGGCGAGGGACGGTACGAGCGGGACTGCGCCGTAGACGAGATCGGCGTGGTCGCCATGAGCGGCCCCGGTGTGTTCGCCGGGTACATGAGCGATCAACACAACCGGGGCGCGTGGGTGGAGGAAGGCTGGGTGAACTCGGGCGACCTCGGGCGACTCGACGGCGACGGCTACCTCTGGATCACCGGGCGGGCCAAGGACCTGATCATCCGCGGCGGGCACAACATCGATCCCTTACCGGTCGAGGAGATCCTCTATCAGCATCCGGCCGTCGAGCTGGCCGCGGTCGTGGGCCAGCCGGATCCATACGCCGGCGAGCTGCCGGTGGCCTACGTGCAGCTCAAGCCGGGCCGGCAGGCGGACGCGAGCGAGCTCTTACGCTTCGTGAGGGAGCGCACGCCGGAACGCGCCGCCGTCCCGGTCAACCTCTACCCCATCCATCCCATGCCCCTCACGCTCGTGGGCAAGGTCTTCAAGCCCGAACTGCGGTGGGATGCGGCGCGGCGGGTCTTCGCGAGCCTGCTCGCGCCGCTGCGCGACGCCGGGGTCGAACCGGAGGTGCAGGTGGCAGCCGACCCAGTGCACGGCACCGTCGCCAGAGTCGCCCTGAAGGGGCCGCCGGACATCGACCGCGCCGCGCTCGAGCACCAAGTGACGCGGCTGTTCGCTCCCTTCGTGATCAGGCACCGGGTCGAGTGGAGCTGACCCGCGGCGATCAGCTGCAGACCGGCGACTCACCTACCGCTCAGGCGAGGCCGTAGTACCTCGCGCAGTTGTCCCAGAGGATCGCGCGCTTCGCGGCATCGGGCAGCGGGAGCTCAAGGAACCGCACGACCGCGCCCGGGTACTTGCAGTCCGGGTGGGGAAAGTCGGTCGAGAACACGATGTTCGCGACGCCCATCAGGTCGAAGACCCCTTTGATCGGCTCCTCGTCGCACTCGACGGAGACGAAGCACTGCCCCTTGAAGTACTCGCTCGGCTCCCTCGACAGGTCGCGCGCGAAGACGTCGCCGAGCCACTCGTAGTGTTCGTCCATTCGCCACAGAAGGAACGGCACCCAGCTCGCGTTGCCCTCGAGGAACGCGACGCGCAGCCGCGGATGGCGCTCGAGGATCCCGCCGCCGCAGAAGCTCACGGCGGCGAGCATCTGCTCACCGGGGTGACAGACGGTGTGGCGGAGCATCACGTTCCGCCCGAAGCGGTCGCCGACCTGTGGCAGGTGGGCGCCCAGGCCCTCGTGGAAGCCGAGAGGGACGTCGAGCGCCTCCAGCTCGCTCCAGAGCGGCCCGTAGTACGCGTCGTGCCAGTTCCGGCCGTTGACGGGGTTCGGACGGAGAAAGATGCCCTTGAAGCCCAGCTCCCTCACGGAGCGCCGCGCCTCGGCGACGGCGTCGTCGATGTCGAACGGCGAGATCATGCCGGCGCCGATCAAGCGCTGCGGGTTCAGCGCGCAGAAGTCGTAGAGCCAGTTGTTGTAGGCGCGGGCGATCGCGGCCGCAAGCTTCGGCTCCATCCCGTCGATCCCTTGCGCGAAGAGCCCGCGCGTCGGATAGACGACGCCGACGTCGATGCCCTCCTGGTCCATGGCGTCGAGCTGCGCCTCGGGGCTCCAGCCGCGCTCGTGGAAGGGGCGAAACCGCTCACGGTCGCGTTGGGCGGATCGGCCGCGGGCATCCGCCGAGTAATTGACGTTGGCCGGCATGAGCTTACCGTCGATCTCGATGCGGAGGTCGAGCACCCAGTCGGCGAACCCGCGCGGCGCCTGGTGCCTGAAGGGCGCGTCGATGTAGCGCTCCCAGAGGTCCGGCGGTTCGATGATGTGGATGTCGCTATCGAGCACGCGAAAGCCGTTCTTCGCCATGGTCACACCTCGCCTCTCAGGTCTCGAAGTCTACTACGGGCGCCTTGCGCGCCGAATGTGAATTGACAACACTGTCCCCATGGGGCAGGTGCGGCAGACCGTTCTGGGAATCGCCGGTCGGGAGGTGGTGATCACCAACCCGGACAAGGTAATTTTTCCACAGGCCGGCCACACGAAGCTCGACCTCGTGAAGTACTACGCGGCGGTGGCCGAGGCGGCGTTGCGGGGGATCGCGGCGCGGCCGCTGGTGCTCAAGCGCTACGTGAACGGCGCGGAGCGTGAGCCTTTCTTTCAGAAGCGGGCGCCCGAACAGCATCCCGAGTGGGTCGAGACGGTGGAGCTGCGCTTTCCATCCGGCCGGACGGTGCGAGAGATCGTCGTGCGCGACGCGGCGCAGCTTCTGTGGATCGTCAACCTCGGGTGCATCGACCTGAACCCGCATCCGGTGCGCGCCGACGATCTCGAGCACCCCGACGAGCTGCGCGTCGACCTCGACCCCGGCCCGGGTACCAGCTGGGACGACGTGCGGCGCGTGGCCCTGATCGTCCGTGACGTGCTCGACGAGCGCCGGCTGCGCGGCTGGCCCAAGACGTCGGGATCGCGGGGCATGCACATCTACGTGCGCATCCACCGGCGGTGGAGCTTCGACCAGGTGCGGCGCGCGACGCTGGCCCTCGCCCGCGAGGTGGAGCGGCGCGCGCCCGGGCAGGCGACGAGCAAATGGTGGAAAGAGGAACGCCACGGCGTCTTCCTCGATTACAACCAGAACGCCAAGGACCGCACCGTGGCGTCGGCTTGGTCGGTGCGGCCGACGCCCGACGCGCGCGTGTCGACGCCCCTCGAATGGGACGAGGTGGCCGGCTGCGATCCCGCCGCCTTCACGTTGGTCACTGCCCCTGCGCGTCTGGCCGAACGCGGCGACGCGTCGGCGGCGATCAACGCCACCCCGGGATCGCTCGACTCGCTGCGCGAGCTGTCCGCCGCGCAGGAAGCCGCGGGCCTCGGCGACGCGCCCTGGCCGCCGCACTACACGAAGCAGCGCGGCGAGCCGCCGCGCGTCGCTCCATCACGCAGGGCGAGCGCGAACGCCAAGACGAAAGGGAGCGGCCGCCGGCAGTCGACCCAACCCCTCATCACGGTCGCCAAGGCAGCGCACAAAGAGGACGCGCTCGCCGGCCTCGAACGGTGGAAGGCACGCCATCCGGAGGCTGCGGCGCGGCTCCAGGTCGACGACGTGCTCGTCGACTCGATGCGCGGCCGCTCATCCACGTGGACGCGGATCCGGATCAACTTGCGCCATGTCCCCGAAAGCGAGCGCTCTGCCGAGGAACCGCCCGATCCCGACTACGATCCCTGGCGCGGCTCGGAGCCGGGGCGGCCCGGGGAGCGGGCGCCGAAGACCCGCTCGAGCTCGTAGGGGGGCGTGACCTCCAACTGATCGTAGCGGCAGTCGTGCGGTCGCTTGTCGGGTCGCCAGCGCACGAACTGCGCGGCATGCCGGAAGCGCGTCCCCTGCATGTGGTCGTACGCGACCTCGCAGACGCGCTCGGGCCGAAGCGGCTCCCAGCGCAGGTCCTTGCCGCGGTTCCAGCGGCTGCTCGCCCCGGGCAGGCGCTGCCCCGTCGCGTTCGCTTCCGTCTGCGCCTCCGCCCAGTCACGCCAGGGATGGCCTTCGAGCGCGTGTCTCCGCAGCGGCGCCAGCTCGGCGACGAGCTGCTTGCGCACGGCGTTGGTGAACGCCGCGGTGACGCCGACGTGGTGCAGTGTGCCACCGTCGTCGTAGAGGCCCAGCAGGAGCGAGCCGACCATCGCCCCCACGCCGTTCTTGTGCCAGCGGAAGCCGGCGACCACGCAGTCGGCTGTGCGCGTGTGCTTGACCTTGACCATCGTGCGCTCGCCCGCGCGGTACGGCGCATCCAGACGCTTGGCCATGACACCGTCGAGCCCGGCGCCCTCGAAGCGACGGAACCAGTCCGTGGCGAGGGCACGGTCGCGCGTCGCCGGTGACAGGTGCACCGGCGACGTCACGCCCGCCAACACCCGCTCGAGGCGCTCGCGCCGGTCGGCGAGCGGGGCCTCGCGCAGGTCTTCGTCCCCCAGCGCGAGAAGATCCCAGGCCACGAACGAGCCCGGCGACTGCGCGGCCAGGAGCTTCACCCGCGATACGGCGGGATGGATGCGCAAGAGCAGCGCCTCGAAGTCGAGCCCGCCGACGCCGACGATGACGATCTCGCCATCGACGACGCAGCGCTCGGGGAACGCGTCGGCGAGAGGCGCCAGGAGCTCGGGGAAGTATCGGTTCAGCGGCTTCTCGTCTCGGCTCTGCAGCAAGATCTCGTCGCCGTCGCGAAACACCAGCGTGCGAAAGCCGTCCCACTTGGGCTCGAACAGCCAGCCGTCCCCGGCGGGCAGGGCTTCGGCGGCGCTCGACAACATGGGCTGGAGCGGCGGAGCGAAGGGCAGGCGCACGGCCCAATCTTAGCCTCTTGGTCACCGGTCGCGTGGCAAACAGAGGGACACAACAGCATACATGGGGCGAAAAGGGTTGACGGTGGCCGCCACGCGTCGGAGAGTACGATGTCGTCGTGATCTGTCAGATGCCCAATACTGTCGGCGTGGCAGCGTTCTCTGTGGACCGACGAAGAGGAAGCGGCCGTGGCG
>QHSA01000053.1 GCA_003220315.1 Candidatus Rokuibacteriota bacterium | reverse complement strand
CTTGTTCGTGCGCTTAGCGGCCGCGATCCGCAGCGCTCACACAGAGGGACCAGCAGCTATGACTCAGTGCACCTCTCTCATGCCAGGAGCGACAACTCCTTCCTACTCCTTGAGCCCGGCGGCGACGAAGCTCTCCAGCACGTAACGCTGCGCGACAACGTACGCCAGCAGCGCGGGCACGATGGCCATGGTGGCGGCGGCCATCAGCGGACCCCAGTTCGTCCCGCCCTCGAGGCTGACGAACTCCTGCATGCCCACCGGCAGCGTGCGCATGTATTTGTCGTTGGCGACCAGCAACGGCCAGAGGTATTGATTCCACGTGTTGATGAAGAAGAGCACCGACAGCGCGGCGAGCGCCGTGCGTGTGGTCGGCACGACGATGCGCCACAGGACCTGCCACGAGCTCGCCCCGTCCAGGATCCCAGCCTCGACGAGACTGGTTGGCAGATTCTTGAACGTCTGCCGCAGCATGAAGATCCCGTAGCCAGTCACCACCTGCGGCACAATCAGCGCCGTGTAGGTGTTGAGCAGCTCGAAGCGCGCAATCAGCAGGTAGTTGGGAATCATCGTGACCTGGGACGGTACCATCATGGTCGCCACAAACAGCGCGAACCACACGCGCTGTCCCGGCACCCGGAGGATCGCGCACGCATAGGCGGCGAGGGCGCTGGTGAGGATCTGCGCCGCTGTCACCACCGCCGCGACCACGAGGCTGTTCCAAAACAAGCGCAGCATGGGGACCTGGGTCAGCGCCGTGGTGAAGTTCTGCAGCGTCGCCGCCGACGGCCAGAGCCGGAAGGTGCCGGCGAAGATCTCCGGCGGCGGCTTCAGGGCCGTCGAGAACATCCAGAACATCGGAAAGACGACGAGGAGACAGGCGGCCACGAGCAGCACGTGCACGCCGCGCGCGCTAGCGCCCATAGTGGATCCGGCGCTCCGCGAGGTAGAACTGCAACGCGGTGAGCACGAGGAACACGAGGAAGATCAGCGTGGCGGCGGCGGAGGCGTAGCCGACGCGGAAGTACTCGAAACCCAACTGGTAGACGAGGTAGCCCACGTTGTTGCTGGCCTCGTTGGGCCCGCCCTGCGTGAGGATCTGGGTGGGGATGAACAGGTTCTGCGGGCTGAGGATGAACGTGGACAGAAAAACGAAGAGCGTGGTGGGCGCCAGGAGTGGCAGCGTGACGTGCCAGACGAGCTGGCGCTCGGAGGCGCCGTCCACACGCGCGGCCTCGTACATCTCCCGCGGAATGGTGAGGAGCCCGGCGATATAGAGGACGAAGTTGAAGCCGAACGTCTTCCAGACGGTCACGAGGATGATGGCCCAGATCGCCGAATCGCTGGAGGACAGCCACGCGGGGCCCTGGAGTCCGACCAGACGCAGGGTCGTGTTGAGTACGCCGTACAGCGGGTGAAAGATCCAGAGCCACACCGCGCACGCAATAGCCATCGAGATCACTGTTGGGGAGAAGAGCACCACGCGGTAGAGGTCGCGCCACCGTGGACCCACGCGCTGCACGGCCAGCGCCAGCAGCAGCGGCACCCCCACCGTGAGCACGGTCAGGGCGGCGGCCGCCTTGCCCGTGTTGACGAGCGACATCCAGAACGCGCGACTCGCGATCAGCTCCCGGTAGTTCTGCCAACCGACGGCGGCCCACGTCGGCGAGACGAGGTTCCAATCATAGAAGCTGAGCACCGTGCTCGCCACGAGCGGCCAGTACACGAAGAGGCCGGTGAGCACGATCGCTGGCGTCAGATAGAGATGACCGACCGCGGCGCCACGCCACCGCCGCGACGCGCGCGTGCGGCTGCGCGCGGTGGCGGCGCCGAGCGCCGTGGCTTCCATCATTTCGGCAGCAGCGCGTTGGCCTGCTGGGCGGCCTCCTTCAGGATGAGCTCGGCCGGACGCTTGCCCTCGAGCACTTCGTCGCGCGCCTTGATGAGAATCTTGGTGATCTCGAGCCCGCGCGGCCCCGGAAAGCTTACCCATGGCTTGGCATAGGGGAACGTCTGCAACGCGGCCTTCATGAGCGGGGCCTCGTCGAAGAACGGCTTGAGGTAGCGCGGGTCGTTCGCCAGCTCCGCGCGCGGCGGCAGGTAGCCGGTGCCCTTGGTCCAGATGGTCGCCCCCTCCGGCGAGAGCACGAACTTGATCCACTCCCAGGCTGCCTTCTCCTGCGCGGGATCGCTGGCGAAGATCATGAGGACGTTGCCGCCGGTGGCGGTCGCTAGCGGCTTGCTTCCGAAGCGCGGCACCGGCACCGCGCGGACCTGAAAGCCTGTTGCGTTGCGCCGCATATGCTCCTGACGCCCGATCGTCGTCAGACACATCGCCACATGGCCGGACAGGAAGGCCTGCAGGCCTTCCTCCCATGTGAGGTTCGCGCCGATCTTGCTCTTGTTGACCATGTCCTGCCACATCTGCATCGCCTCCATCGCCTCCGGCGCATCCCAGCCAATGCGCTTGCCATCCTCGGACAGCGGCCGGCCGCCGTTACCCCAGATCAACGTCTGGTCGATCCACTCGTCGTTGGGCTGCTGCAGGTAGACGGCGAGCTTACCGGTCTTCTGCTTGATGATCGCGCCCTGCCGCTGCAATTCGTCCCACGTCTGCGGCGGCTGATCGGCGTTGAGCCCCGCCGCCTTGAAGAGGTCGGCGTTGTAGTACATCACCGGCGTGCTCACGCCGAACGGAATGCCGTGCAGGGTGCCGCCAAGAACGCCGAGCGCCATGATGTTGTCGGGGATGCCCTTGAAGAACGCAGGATCGCTCTTGCGGTACTTGTCGAGCAGCACGTGCGGAAACTGCCCGGCGGCATACGCGGTGAGGTTGTAGCCGATCTGCGCGACGGCGGGCGGGCGCTTGGCGGCCAGCGAGACCTGTAGCTGCTGCATGAGGCCCGTGTAGACACCGGGCTGGAATTTCTCGACGACCTTGATGTTCGGATGCTTGGCCTCGAAGAGTTGCACTAGCTCCTTGGCCGCCGGCCCGCCGAACGTTGGCGAGTTGATGTGCCAGTACTCGATGGTCACCGGCTCGGCGGCGCCCACCGACCGCGCAAGGCCCAGCACCGCCACCAGGAGCACGGTCCCTTGGTGAAACCTCATGAGCCATCTCCTTCTCATCGGAAGGACACCGCGATGGAGAGCTGTCCGCGAATCTTGACTTCGACGTTGCCGCCCTCGCCGAGAGTGATCTCGCCCCAGCACCCGGAGGGGCCACGCGTGATGCCGGCGTCGACCAGCGACATGAGCGTGATGTAGGGCACCCCGCCGATCACCTCGACGGTGTTGAGATGCATGTGGCCGTTGAACACAGCCTTTACCCGCCGGCTGCCAGCGATGATCGTCCGCGCCCGCTTGCGGTTGTTCGCCAACGCGTGGTCGTGATGATCCCTGAAGTACCAGTGCCGCGACGGGTCTTGCTCATCGAGCGGGTGATGACAGAACACGATCGCTGGGGTGGTGCCTGTTCTCAGATCCTGCTCGAGCCAGTCTAGCTGGGGGTCCGACAGGGTACCGCCGATCCGCTCGATGGTCGGGTCCTGCGAGTTGAGGATCACGATGTGATAATCGCCGATCTCGCGCGACTCGTAGTCGGCCTTCTTGCCCAGGATCGCGCGCGCCTCGGGTGGAGAAACGTTGAGGAGGTCGTGATTGCCCCAGGCATAGAGGATCGGCACCCCAGCCGCCTCGAGCATCCGCCGGACGTCGCCAAGCCGTCGCTTGTCGGCGTCGAGGTCCGTGTCGTTGATGCGGTCGCCCAGGTCCACGATGAGGTCGGGGCGGAAATCGTTCCGCATGCGGCGCGTAAACTTCTCCAGCAGCTCGGGCGCCGCGCTTCCAAGCCTAACGTCTACGTCCGGCCCGTGGTGGATGTCCGTGATGAGTCCGATCCGCAGGGGCATCGTTTCCCTCCCACGCTACGCGGGCGACGTGACGCGTTGATGACGGCTCGATGGCGGTGACCGCGCGGCGATTATATAGGAGGAGGCCGGGAAGACGTCCAGCGTCGCAGCCGTCCCATTCGCCGCCGCAACCCTTTCCGTTTGCCCCTGCCGTGGCACAGTAGTTTAACCCCAACCCGAAAATAACTGGGGCGTGAACGACCGACGAGCGCCTCACGCGCCTTCGCCGGGAGCCCGAGTAGCGTTCCGCTGATTCCCTTTCACGAGACCCGAATGAACTCGCGCTGGATCTTGCGGTAGAGCTCGGTGATCGTCCGCTCTATGGGAGATTCCGAGAAGGGCACGTCGCCGTCCCCTTGAAGGCGGGCCGAGATGAGATAGTTGGTCCAGCGAAAAGGGTTTTGAAGACTCACGCCGGGTACCGTCCGTTCGACCGGTTTGAGGTCCAACGAGACAATGTCGCTTCGGGAGAGCGTGCCGCACGATGCCCGGCCTCGGAACAGCTTGACCGTACCGGTTGCGGGATCGAAGACGATCCGCCGCCGTTGAAAGAGCGACGTGTACAGCGCATACCAGGTTACCAGGGAAAAGGTCGCGGTCAGTCCGCTGGCAACCCGACTTTCACCGCGAAACATCAGCAGGACGGTGACAATGGTCAGGCCCGGGCCGAACAGCAGGCCCATGAGCAACGTGAACCGAACGGCCGTCCCCGACTCTCGGCAGCGGGATTCGAACCCGCGTCTCGGTCTTGAGAGGGCGAGCCCATGGGTAGTGATTTCACCAACTTGAACGCCGGGTGCCACGAGTCGGTGCCACTCGAGGCGCAATTTGCTCCGAGGATGCCGCCCCCTAACGAAGACGCCCGGCGGCGCGAAGGCGACGCTTCTTCTGCTTCTTCTTGAAGGCGGCGCGTTTCCGCGCGGTCTTCCTGCGTTTCTTCTCGCGCATGGAGCAATCTCCCTGAGGACAACTGCCAGGAAGGGCGGAGTTACTTTGTCGTCAGTGCGCTATTCGTCTGCGACGCACCAGCGATGTGCCAGCCAGCAGGTGCGCTTACAACCATCTGGCCAAACGGAAACGTAGGTATCACCACTTGGTCAGGCTCCAACGCTATACGGGGAGGCTCTGCGAGGAACGCAACAATTTCGTTGGTCGCCCTCTCCGAGACTCGGTCGAGTCGCTGAATACTTGGAGAGAAGGCCGTGCGTACGTCCGAGGGCGTTGGGAAGAAGTACCCCACACCATGATCAGTACCGCCACGAAGCCCCAATCAATCTTCCCGCCCCGAAGTTTCATCGCCCCGATACTAACACGCAACGACTCATATCAGCGTTTGGATCTATGCCGTCGTTGTCTTCGGGGAATCGAATTCCTGTCGAGGCCATCTTCAACCTGGGCACGCTCGGTCGGAACGACACCTCCGCCACCCCAATGTCGGACCCGTTCAGGGGAGGAATCCCTTAGGACTTCGCTTTCTTCGAAGGTTTCGACTTGCCAGAACTGTTGAGGGCGACCGCTTGGCCAACGAGCGCCTTGAAGGCCGACTCGTCAACTTCTTCTCCTTCGTGGATGTCGATCGCGCGGCGTGCGTTTCCGTCGAGACTCGAGTTGAAGAGACGGGCCGGATCCTTCAGAGACGCGCCCTTGGAGAAGGTAAGCTTCACGACATTCTTGTAGGACTCGCCAGTGCAGATGATGCCGTCGTGCGACCAAATCGGAGTGCCCATCCACTTCCACTCCTCGACGACGTCCGGGTCTGCTTCCTTGATGAGCTTGCGCATCCTGCTGAGGGTTTCCCCGCGCCAGTCCCCGAGTTCGGCAATTCTTTTCGAGATGAGCTCCGATGCCGACTGGCCTTGGCTCGCGCCCGACTTTTTCATGTTCTCATCCTAGAAGTTCCAGATATATTTCATTTGGAAGACAGTGGAGGATAGTCATGTAAGACTTCAGGGCAATGTTAAACGATGGCGATGAAAGGTAGCTCACTGCGTAGCTTAGCCATGTGGGCCAGAGCAACAGAAGCGCCTTAAAGGTGGGGAGCTTTGGTGGACGCAGTTACAAAACCAGCACTGTTATAAGGACAACGAACACGCTATCGGAGAACGCGCTAAGTCGCTCCGGGGTCGCTCTATGGAGCACAGTCGTACCATTTCCTGTGCATTGCGCGGCCAACGCTCTGCGAAATCGGCCTAGGGAGCAATCACGTAATATTAATGCGTTTTGTAACGCTTTCGTTCAAAGTGTTTTTGCTTTCGTTGGCGAGGAACTTTCTGGGTAACCAGAGGCCGTTATCCTCAACTAGCCGTCGACCCTGCGCAATCTGACGCCCACGGGAGGCTCGCTGAGGATCGTCGCGCACGTGGACATGGACGCCTTCTACGCCGCCGTCGAGGCGCAGCGGGATCCTGCGCTACGAGACCGGCCGCTCGTGGTCGGAGCCGACCCCAAGGAGGGCCACGGCCGAGGCGTCGTGACGGCGGCGAGCTACGCGGCCAGACGGTACGGCAT
>QHSA01000052.1 GCA_003220315.1 Candidatus Rokuibacteriota bacterium | reverse complement strand
CGCGACCCGGCGCCGGAGCGCCCGGGGGTCGAACGATCGGATGTCGCGGCCGTCGAATCGCACCGTCCCCGACGTCGGCTCGACGAGACGGTTGAGGCACCTGAGGAGACTCGACTTCCCGGACCCCGACGGGCCCACGAGCGTTAGCGCGCGACCGCGCTCCACGGTGAAGGAGACGTCATCCAGGATCGACGGCGCGGGCCCCCCACGACTTCCCGGATACGCCAGCGAAAGATGATCGACCTCGAAGATCGAATCACTCATATTTCTTGCCGGGGTTGAGGCATTATGTCCCGGCCGGTTCGCCTCTCAAATCGAAAACGTGGGCGTCGACGTTGACCGGTCAGCCTCCTGCGCGCGGCGAGGCCGCGGCGCCGAGCTGGCGCGAGACGAGGCGCGCATACAGCCCGCCCTGGGCGACCAGCGTCTCGTGGGAGCCCGTCTCCACCACGCGCCCGGCGTCGAGGACGATGATCTGATCGGCGTCGCGCACGGTGGACAGCCGGTGGGCGATGACGAGGGTGGTGCGGTCGCGCGCGAGCAGGGCGAGGGCGTCCTGCACCGCCTGCTCGTTGACGGCGTCCAGGTGCGAGGTGGCCTCGTCGAGGATGAGCACGGGCGCATTCTTGAGAAAGGCGCGCGCGATGGCGACGCGCTGGCGCTGACCTCCGGAGAGCTGGGCCCCGCGCTCGCCCACGGGCGTGTCGAGCCCGTCGGGGAGTGCCTGCACGAAGTCATCGAGAGAGGCCTTGGCGACGGCCTCCGCCACCTCCGCCTCGCTCGCGGTGGGGCGGGCGATCAAGATGTTGTTCCTGAGCGTGTCATTGAAGAGGTAGGTGTCCTGCGCCACCAGGGCGATCTGCCCGCGGAGCTCGTCGAGCCGGTAGTCTTTCAAGTCACGCCCGGAGAGTCTCACGGCGCCCGCGCCCGGATCCCAGAAACGCAGGAAGAGGCTGGCGATGGTCGTCTTGCCGGCGCCGGACGATCCCACCAGCGCCGTCGTGCGGCCCGCGGGCACGGCGAGCGAGACGTCGTCGAGGATGGGCCGCGCGCGGCCGGGATACTCGAAGCGCACGCGGACCATCTCCAGCGCCGTCGCTGTCGGCGTCGTCATCACCCCGGGACCGTCGGTGACGGGAACAGGCTCGGCGTGGACGGCGTAGACCCGTCGCGTGGCACCCAGGGTGTCAGCGAGCTGGCGTCCGACCTGGGCGATCTCCCACACGGGGACGAACGCCGACATGGCGAGCAGCGTCAGCAGTGGGAGCACGCCGGCGTCGAGGTGGCCGGCGGCGACGAGCGTGGCCCCCGCGGTCACCACCGCCAGGCCACCCAGGCCGGTGGCCATCTCCTGAAGCACGGTCTGGCGCGTCAGATCCTCCAGGAAGGGCAGGCGCGCCTCCACGTACGCGCGCGCGCGCGCCGCGAAGGCGAGGCCGCGGGCGCCTTCCTGCTGGAAGGCGACGATCTCCGCCAGCCCCTGAACGGTATCGACGGCGTGCGCGTTCATCTCGCCCGACGCCTCGCGCGCCCGTGAGCCGAGCCGGTCGATGCGGGCCCGCGCGAGCACGGGGCTCAGGGCGGTGTAGGCGAGAAAGGGCAGCACGGCGAGCGCCAGCGGCCAGCCGAAGGCGAACAGCGTGGCGAGCACGCCCGCGGGGACGAGGACCGCCACGCAGGCCGGGGCGATCGTGTGGGCGAAGAAATACTCGATGAGCTCCACGTCGTGGGTCGCCACTCCCACCAGGTCGCCCGACCGTCGCCGTGTGAGATAGGCGGGCGCGAGGGCGTCCAGCTTTCGAAAGAGATCGAGCCGCATGTGCGTCAGCAACCGGAACGCCATGTCGTGGGCGAGCCACGATTCGAGCCAGTGCAGGAGGCCGGCCAGCAGCGCCACCACGCCCAGGGTGACGAGCAGCCAGCCGAAGGGCGCTCCGCGCTTGAGGGCGAGCACGATCAGCGCGCTGACGACGCCGACACCGATCAGCGACACCACGCGCGCGACGCCGAGGAGGAAGGTGACGACGAGCCGTCCGCGGTGCGGGGCGACGATGCCCAGGAGAATCTCGATCACCTGGCGCCAGCCCAGGCCCTCGGCCCTCACGATTCCGTCGACGGCGGCCGCTTCCTCCGGGCGGCGTTCGACTCCGGGGCCCGGAGCGGTGTCCCCGTTCGGATCGAGAGCCGCCGCCTCGACGGCGTCGATGAAGTCGGCCGCGGCCAGACCGTCGCGGGCTTGACCGGCCATCAGCCGGTAGTACGCGCCGCGGCGGGCCATCAGCTCGGTGTGTCGCCCGCTCTCTGCGACCCGCCCGTCCTCGAGGGCGACGATGCGGTCCGCGCCGACCACGCTCGAGAGGCGGTGGGCGAAGATCAGGGTGGTGCGGTCCCGCATCAGCCGATCGAGCGCCTCCTGGATGACCGCCTCGCTCTCGGCGTCGACCGACGACAGGGCTTCGTCGAGGATGAGGATCGGCGTGTCCCGCAGGAGCGCGCGGGCGATGGCGATGCGCTGGCGCTGGCCGCCGGACAGACGCACGCCGCGCTCGCCCACGACGGTGTGGTAGCCCTGGGGCAGCCGCTCGATGAACTCGTGGGCGTTGGCGGCCCGCGCCGCGGCCCCGAGCTCCGCCGGTGTCGCGGCAGGCTTACCCATGCGAAGGTTATCCTCGACGGTGCCGTGGAAGAGATAGGTATCCTGGCTCACCACGGCGATCGCGCCCCGTAGCTCGGCCAGCGGGAGCGTGGACACATCGTGGCCGCCCACGAGCACGCGACCGCCCTGCGGGTCGTAGAAGCGCAGGAGCAGTCGGGCGATGGTCGACTTGCCCGAGCCGCTGGGCCCCACGATGCCCACGCGCTCGCCCGCGCCGACCGTGAAGCTCAGGCCCTCGTGCGCAGGATGACGGCCCCCCGGATACGCGAAGGTGACGCGGTCGAACTCCACGGTCGGCACGAGCCGTCGGCGCCCGACGGGCGGCGCCGCGCCGTCGCGCACGGCGGGCTGCGCGTCGAGGATGGAGAAGATTCCCTGCGCCGCCGAGAGGCCCAGCATGCCCTGGTGAAGCAGGACGCGGAGCTCGCGCAAGGGGCGAAACACCTCCACGCCCAGCATCAAGATGACGAGGAGCACGGACAGGTCCATCTCGCCGGCCCGCACGCGATAGGCGCCCCAGCCGAGCGCGACCGCCGCCCCCACGGCGATGCCGGTGTCCGTGATGCCGCGGGCGAGCGTGTTGGTTCCGAGGACCCACATGGTGCTCCGGAAGAGCGCCCACCCGCGGGTCTCGAGCATCGTGAGCCGTGCCGCGCTCTGACCGAAGGCCTTCAGGGTCGCCAGACCCTGGATCGAGTCCAGGAACTCCGCGGCGAAGGCGCTGTAGGCTTTCGACCGCGCGAGGCTCGCCTGGCTGTCCGTGCGGTGCCAGAGGGCGGGCGCGAGCAGCGTGACGATCGTCGCTCCGAGGAGCACGAGGGCGATCGGAAGATCGAGGGCGGCGACGAAGGCGAAGATCAGGACGGGCGTCAGCGCGGCCACCGCGAGCTGCGGGAGGTACTGGCCGAAGTACACCTCGAGCTGCTGCACGCCCTCGACCATCGAGACGAGGACGTCGCCGGTGCGGGCCCGGGTGAAATGTGCGGGCCCGAGGGCGACGACCCGGTCGTAGATGGTCTGGCGCAGGCGCGCCTGCACGATGGCCGTCGTCCGGTGGGCGATCATCGCACGCGCGTACTCGAGGCCGCCGCGCACGACGATCACCGCCGCTGTCATTAGGATGGGGACGGCGAGCGATTCGAGGGAGGCGCCCCGGAAGACGCGGGCGAGCAGCCAGCCGAGGAGCGCCAGGCGGCCGATGCCCGCCATGACCTGAAGGAGGCCGAGCGCCACGGTGCCAGCGATACGAAGACGCACGCCCCTGGTGAAGCTCCAGAGCCGCCAATCGAGATACATCAGGCCTCGGGTCTCGCCTCGCCTCGGTCAGCCGGCCAGCGACTCGATCGCCCGCACCTCGTCGGCGGAGAGCGCCAGGTCGCGGCTGGCCAGGTCCTGCTTCATGTGCTCGGCGTTGGAGGTGCCTGTCAGCGGCAGCATTCCGACCGCCCGCGCGAAGCGGAACACAACCTGGGCCGGCGTGGCCGTGAGCCGCGCGGCAAGGCGGGTGACCAGCGGGTGGCGCAGCACCTCCGGGTTGGCGGTGAGCAGCGAGAAGCCCTGGTAGGCGATCTTTCGAGCCATGCAGAACGATCGAACATCGCGGTCCCAGCCGAGGCGGGCGAAGCAGCGGTTCTGGACGAACGCCGGGGCCTCGGCGCTGGCGGCCGCCATCTGCTCGAGGTGCCGCAGCGAGACGTTGCTCACGCCGAGGAACCGCGTGCGGCCGGCATCGCGCTCCTTCGCCATCGCCGCCCAGACCTCGGCGTCGTCGTCCGTCCAGCCGTAGCCGGAGGTGGGCCCGTGCAGCACATAGCTGTCGACGTAGTCGGCCCCGAGGTGCTCGAGCGAGCTGGCCAGCGACTGGGCGACCTGCGTGGAAAGGTCGGCCGCGGGGTCGTAGGGTAGCCGGTGATCCTGGCCGTGCTGGGAGGTGAATTTCGTCTGTAAGAAAAGATCCGCGCGCGTGACCACCCCCGCGCGGTAGGCGGCGGCGAGCCCCTGACCGACTCCGCTCTCGAAGTAGTGCCGCCGCTGGTTGGCGGTGTCGATGGCCCGGAAGCCCATCCGGAGCGCGAGCTCGGTGAGAGCCTGGGTGCGATCCTCCTTCCAGGCGGTGCCGTAGAGGAAATCGGGCATCGCGTCATTCTGCCATGGACTTCCAGTAAATGGTGACCAGGGCCCAGCCATCCAGGGTGGTGCGTAAGCGAGCAGAAGGCCCTGCCCGCCTGGTGGGCCGCGCCAGGAGAAGCCTTTCAGCGCAACTGGTTCCGGCCCGTTTCCGGTTTTGGTATTCCCTTTGCGTGGAACCCTCTCGTGGGGGTTTCAGAACGATGATAAGCGCCGCGGTCCGCTCCCTCTCGCGGGTCCCGATCCCGCTCCGAGGCCTCGCCGTCTGCGTGGCGTGCGAGGAGTGCTTCGAGCTGGGCGAGGCGACGTGCCCGTCGTGCGGCAGCGACGAGCATGTGCCGCTCGTGTACCTGCTCGAGGGGCGGATCCTGAACGTGACGGGCCGCAACTGATGCGACTGGGGCCGACGGCGGCGCCGGTCGTCGAGCTCGACGACCGTGCTCCGATCGGCCGGCGTGTCCAGGGCCGCTACCGCATCATCGGCAAGCTCGGGGTCGGCGCCTTCGGGGCCGTGTGTGCCGCCGAGGACACGGCAACGGGCCACCGGGTCGCGATCCGGCTGCTGCCCCGCGGGCTCGCTCGCGCGCCCCAGGTCGCTCGGACGATCGTGCGCCTGGGCCAATCGATCGTCGAGGCATCGACATCCCATCCGGGGCTGGTCCGCGTGCTGGCGTTCGGTCAGACCGAGCACGGCCGGCCCTTCGTGGCGATGGAGCGCGTCAAGGGTCGCCGACTCAGCGAGATCCTGTCGGAGGGCAAACCGCTCGCCGTCGGCGCCGTGCTCCGCCTGGCGCTCGACCTCGGGGGATCCGTGGAGACGCTTCACAGCATGGGCCTCGTCCACGGCGCGCTCCGCCCCTGCAACGTGATGGTGCTCGAGGACGGACGCGTCAAGCTGATGGACGTGGAGCTGGCCTGCTTGCGCGACTCGGAATCGATGAAGGCCGTCGTCGCCGCGGAGCCGCCGGCGGAGTACCTCGCGCCCGAGCAGATCCGTCAGGCGCCGGTGACCGACAAGGCGGACGTCTATGCATTCGCCGCCATCCTCTATGAGATGCTGTGCGGCGTGCCGCCGTTCCACGCGGCGACGCGTGAGGCCATCCTCCAGAAGCATCTGACGGAGGCGCCCGTGCCGATGCGCCGGCGGCGCGCCGTTCCCGTCTCAGTGGAGTCCGCTGTCGCGCTCGCGCTCGACAAGCAGCCAGAGGTGCGGCCTTTCATGCCGGACTTGCTCAACCACCTGTGGTCTGAGGCGCATCGGCCAGCGCCTCGGTGGAAGCGAACGGCCGTGATCGTGTGCGGCGCCGCCCTCGCAGTGTCGGTTGCGCTGCTCATGATCTCGGGCCCGCTCGTGCTGCGTTCACGGACGTCGCGCCCACTCGAGCAAGCGACGCAACCACCAGCCATCAAGGAAACGCCGGCGAGCGAACCCTCGCTAGCGCGCGAGACGAATGGGTCAGCCTCTGCGCGGCCGTCGCGGGACCCCGCCTTCACGGTCCAGGTGGGCGCGTTCAGTGCTCGAGAGAGAGCCGTAGCGCTCCAGCGTGAACTTGCTCGTACTGGTGCTGAAGCGGGCGTCCTCCAGGCGAAGGTCGGCGGACGCACAATTCACCGTGTGCGCGTCGGGCGTTTCGCCAGTCACGCGGCGGCCGCCGACGCTGCGCGGCGACTCGCCACGAGCGGCTACGCGACGCTCG
>QHSA01000051.1 GCA_003220315.1 Candidatus Rokuibacteriota bacterium | reverse complement strand
CGACCAGGCGTCGGGCGGGCGCTTCATCTTCGGCGTCGGCGTGGGCTGGGACGAGGCCGAGTTCGTGGACCTCCGCTTGCCGTTCCGGGAGCGCGGCCGCCTGAGCGACGACTATCTCCGCGCGATCAAGGCGGCCTGGGCCAGCGATGTTCCGGAGTACAAGGGCCCGTACACGAGCTTCGCCGGCGCCACGTTCTCCCCCCGTCCCGCGCAGCGGCCGCACCCGCCGATCTGGGTCGGTGGCTCGCCCGGCACGGTGTCCGGACCAGCCGTGCGCCGCTGCGCCGAGCTCGGTGACGCCTGGCATCCGTTGGCGCTCAGTCTCGATGACATCGAGAAAGGCTTCGCGACGCTGCGCGACCTCGCGGCTGAGCGCGGCCGGCGCGACGCGCTCGGCCTCGCGCCGCGTAACCTTCTCGACCTCACGGACTCGCCGAAGGGCGCCGGCCGCGCCGCGTTTCAGGGCTCCGTGGCCGAGGTGGCGTCAGACGTCCGCCGGGTGGGGGCCCTCGGCGCCGAGTGGATGACGTTCGACCTGCCGCGGACCGGCGTCGCGGCGATGGTGCATGCGATGGAGCGTCTCGCCAGTGAGGTGAAGCAGGCCGCGGCGTAGCGCGGGACGATCGGCGAAGCCACGCGCGGGCAGACGCCTCGGGTGGCGGGAGAGGAACATGATTCAGGCAAAGAAGCTCGGTCACCTCGTGCTGAACGTCCGCGACGCCGCCAAGTCGAAGGACTTTTACACCCGGACCCTGGGCCTCCAGGTGGCCCACGAGGACACGGAGCGGGGAACGGTGTTCCTCAGCTTCGGCAAGGAGCACCACGATCTGGCGCTGTTCCAAATGGCGAGGGGCGAAACGCCCAATGCCGCACAACCCGGTCTGCACCACATGGCGTGGCAGCTCGGGAGCTTCGAGGAGCTGCAGGCCGCGTACCGGGAGCTGAAGGCGATGGGGGTGTCGGTCGAGGCCACGATCGAGCACAACGTGACGCGGAGTGTGTATTTTCTCGACCCCGACGGGAATCGCGTGGAGTTGTACTGCGACATGGTAGAGGACGGCTTCGAGACCATGCGTACCGTAGGACCCAGGCGCGACCCCCTGGATCTCGGCGAGGAGCGATGAGTCGCGCGACCCGCTGCCGCCACGCGTGATCATCGAGTCCGTCACGCCGGGGAGGTTTCGATGGTCACGTGGGCCGAGTTCGCTGCCGCCGAGCCCGAGCTGGCGGATGCCGGGCGCTCCCAGCTCTATCAGTTTGGCGTAGGGCTGGCCTTTCTCGCGACGGTGCGCAGGGATGGCGCCCCGCGCCTTCATCCGGTGTGCCCGGTGCTGTCCGGCGACCACCTCTTTGTTCTGATCACACCCACGTCTCCGAAGCAGCACGACCTGCGACGGGACGGCCGGTACGCCCTGCAGACATTTCCCCAGCCGAAGGCCGGAAGCGACGAGCTCTACGTTGCAGGCCAAGCCCTTCTGGTAGAGGATTCGGCGACGCGTGCCGCAGTCTTGCGGGACGCGAAGCACATGGCCGACGCGTCCGAAATTCTCTTTGAGCTGCGGATCGATCGTGTCATGTGGACGCGGTGGGAGAACGTGTTGACCCCACAGATGCGCCCGGTGCATCGGACGTGGCGCGCGCCGCAAGGCGCCCCGCCAGCGCGGGCGCGGGAGCGGAGATGACATGATCCCGGTGCGTGCCACCATTCCGAGGCGGCAGGCCCCGATGATGACGTGGGCACTCATTGCGATCAACGCCGCGGATTCCGCGGCGGGCAGAGCCGAAGCGGTCGCCCGGGCCCCACGAGTAGGAGCCGGTGCGCCGCGGCTGAGGCGCGCTCCGACGCCGACGCCCCGAGAGGAGTCGGTGACGTAGAATGGCCTCACGTCTCAATCGACGGAGGATAGCGTGTTCGACCTCACGGGCAGGGTGGCGATCGTCACGGGTGGCAACGGCGGCATCGGGCTCGGCATGGCGCGCGGCCTCGCTCGGGCCGGCGCGCGCGTGGTGGTCGCGGCGCGCGACGAGGCGAAGTCGAAGGACGCGGTGAAGGAGCTCGAGGCGCTCGGGCCCGGGGCGCGCGCCGTCACGACGGACGTGACCGACGAGGCGTCGGTCGGGCGTTTGATCCGGGCGACGCTCGACACCTTCGACCGGCTCGACATCCTCGTCAACAACGCCGGCACCAACATCCGCAAGCCCCCGCACGAGGTGACGCTCGCCGAGTGGCGTCAGGTGCTCGACACCAACCTCACGAGCGCCTACCTCTGCTCGCATGCCGCGTACCCCGCGATGAAGGCGACCGGTCGCGGCAAGATCATCAACATCGGCTCGATGATGTCGATCTTCGGCGCCGGCTTCGCGCCGGCGTACGCGGCCTCCAAGGGCGGGATCGTGCAGTTCACCAGGGCGTGCGCCTCGGCCTGGGCGCAGGACAACATCCAGGTCAATGCGGTGCTGCCGGGTTGGATCGACACCGCGCTGACTCGCCGGGCGCGGCAGGAGATCACGGGCCTGCACGAGCGGGTCCTCCAGCGTACGCCGGCGGGCCGCTGGGGCGCAATCGACGACATGGCGGGCATCGCGGTCTTCCTCGCCAGCCCCGCCTCCGACTTCGTCACCGGAACGGCCATCCCGGTGGACGGCGGCTTCTCGATCCAGGGCTGAACCATGCGCGTCCTCGTGGTCGAGGCGATCGCTCCCGAGGGGCTCGCGTACCTGCGCGAGCACGGGGTCGATGTGGACGAGCTGGCGAAGGCGTCGCCCGCCGAGCTCCGCGCGCGCCTCCCCGACTACGAGGGGCTCATCACGCGCTCGGGCACGGCCGTCACCGCCGAGCTCCTCGACCACGCGCCGCGCCTCCGGATCGTCGGGCGCGCGGGCGTCGGCGTGGACAACGTCGACGTCGAGGCGTGCTCCCGCCGGGGCATCGTGGTCTGCAACGCGCCGTACGGCAACGTCGTCTCCGCCGCCGAGCACACGCTCGGCATGCTCCTGGCGCTGGTGCGCCGCATCCCCGAGGCGCACGCGCGGCTCAAGGCCCTGGAGTGGAATCGGGGGATCTACGGCGCCGAGCTCTACCGGAAGACTGTCGGCGTCGTCGGGCTCGGCAAGGTCGGCTCGCGTGTCGCGGTGCGCCTGCGCGGGTTCGAGACGGACGTCGTCGTGTACGATCCGTACATCCCCGAGAGCCGCGCGAAGGACCTCGGCGCCCGGGCGGTGGACTTCGAGACGCTCCTGCGCGAGGCCGACGTCGTCACCTTCCACGTGCCGCTCACGCCCGAGACCGAGAACATGGTGGCCGCGCGCGAGCTCGCCCGGATGAAGCGCGGGGTGCGACTCGTGAACTGCGCGCGCGGCGGGATCGTCAACGAGGCCGATCTCCTCGCGGCGCTCGAGTCCGAGCACGTCGCCGGCGTCGCGATCGACGTCTGGAGCGAAGAGCCGCCCGCCGGCGAACCCCTCCGGCGGCTCATCCAGCACCCGCGTGTCGTCGTCACGCCGCACCTCGGCGCCAACTCCGGCGAGGCGCAGGTGAACGTCGCGGTGGACGTCGCCCGGCAGCTCGTGGCGTTCCGCGACGGCGGGCTCGTCGAGCACGCCGTGAACATCCCGCTCGGCGACCCCGCGGCCGTCGCCGAGCTCAGGCCCTTCGTGGCGCTCGCCGATCGGCTCGGACGCTTCAGCGTCCAGCTCGACCCCGAGCCCCTCGAGCGCCTCGAGGTGACCCTCGCGGGCGCGATCGCCGAGGCGGATCCCGAGCTGCTCGCGCGTGCGGTGCTCGCGGGGCTTCTGGCCCCCGTGATGGCGGGCCCCGTGAATCTCGTCAACGCGCGGCTCGTGGCGGCCGAGCGCGGTGTCGAGGTCCACGTCACGCGAGAGACGGAGACCGCGGGCTACACGAGCGTGCTGACCATCACGACGCACACGCGCGGTGGGCGCAAGATCATCGCCGGCACCGTCTTCGACGGTCAGCCTCGAATCGTGCGTCTGCGCGACCTCGACATCGAGTTCACGCCCGAGGGCCACATCCTGGTCCTCTCCTATGAGGACCGGCCGGGCATGGTCGGCAAGATCGGCTCGATCCTCGGACGACAGAACGTCAACATCGCGTCGATGCACGTCGGGCGGAGGGAGAAGCGGGGCCGCGCTATCGTGGTGCTGATCCTCGACGAGGACCTGGTGCCGGAGCAGCTCCGCGAGGTCGCGCGCGCCGTCGAGGCGGACTTCGCGCGGCTCATCCGGGTGCCGTAGCGCCAGCCAAATCCTTTTGCCGTGCGGCGGCGCGCCTGCTAGGCTTGGGGCCATGAGACTCCCAAAACTCCTTTGCCCGCTGCTCGCCCTGCTGCTTCTCGGCGCGTGCGCCACATCCTCCAAGGCTGTCCGGAGCGAGTTCGAAGACATCCCCCTCCCGAGGGGGCTCACGTACCTCGCGGAGAAGTCGACGATCATCGAGTCGCCCACGGTCAAGGCGGCCCGTCTGGTCTATCGCAGCCGGCTCGAACCCGGGAGCCTCGGCACCGCGCTGCGCGCGACGCTTGAGGCCAACGGCTGGCGCCACGTCAGCAGCACGAGCGTGGAGGACCGCGGCACCACCCAGATCTACGAGAAGGCGGGGAGCTCGCTCGAGGTCCGCGTCTGGGAGGGCTTGTTCGGGTTTTTCACCTACGTCGAGGTCACGGCAAGCCGCGCCCTTCCGCCCTCGAGTACTCCGCGCTAGTCCGCGCGCTCGCTCCCTCCGAATCAACTAGGGTCGGCGCCAGGCGCCGCCGTCCCGGGCGATGAACGCGTCGGCTTCCGCCGGTCCCCAGGAGCCCGCCTCGTACGGGTAGAGAGGCGGTCCCGGCGCCTCTCCCCACACGTCGAGGACCGGTCCGAGGAGTTGCCACGCCTTCTCGACCCAGTCGCCCGGCGCATAGAGCGTCGCGTCGCCATGGATGGCGTCGAGCAGGAGCCGCTCGTACGCCTCGGGCGGCTCGCCGCCGAAGACCTCGCCGTAACGGAAGTCGAGCCGCACGGGGCCGAGTCTCAAGTCGGGCCCGGGCGTCTTCGCGGCGACCGTGAGCGCCATGCCCTCGTCGGGCTGGATCCGGATCACCAGCGAGTTCGCCTCGACGCCCGCCGGGCTCCGACGGAAGATCAGGTGCGGCGTGTGGTGGAACCGGATCGCGATCTCGCTCACGCGCTTCGCGAGGCGCTTGCCCGTGCGCAGGTAGAACGGCACGCCCGCCCACCGCCAGTTGTCCACGAGGAGCCGGAGCGCGGCGTAGGTCTCGGTCTTCGAGTCGGGCGCGACGCCCTTCTCCTGGCGGTAGCCGGGGACCGGCTTGCCCTCGGCGAAGCCGGGGCCGTACTGGCCGCGCAGGGCCGATTCCGAGACCCGCGCGGGCTCGATCGGCCGGATCGCGTGCATGACCTTGTTCTTCTCGTCGCGCACCGGGCCCGCGTCGAACGTCGCCGGGGGCTCCATGGCGATCAGACAGAGGAGCTGGAGCAGGTGATTCTGCATCATGTCGCGGAGCGCCCCCGCCTCCTCGTAGTACGCGCCACGCGTCTCGACGCCGATCGACTCGGCCACGGTCACCTGGACCTCGGCCACATGGTTCCGGTTCCACAGCGGCTCGAAGATGCCGTTGGCGAAGCGGAACACGAGGATGTTCTGCACCGTTTCCTTGCCGAGGTAGTGGTCGATCCGGTAGACCTGTTCCTCGTGGAAGGCGCTCGCGAGCTGCCGGCCCAACGCACGGGCGCTCGCGGAGTCGCGCCCGAACGGCTTCTCCACGATGATCCGCGTGAAGCCGCCAGTCGCCGGGCGCGCCAGACCCGAGCGTCCGAGGTTCACGATGATGTCGTCGTAGAGGCTCGGCGGCGTCGCACAGTAGAAGAGCCGGTTCGCCGCTCCCGTCCGGGCCGCCTCGGCGTCCTTCAGCGCGCGCTCGATCCGCGGGTAGAGCCCCGCGTCGGCGGGATCGCCGGCGACATACACGAGCGCCGTGGCGAAGCGCTCCCACACAGCCTCGGAGGGCGGCTGGACCCGAGCGAATTCCCCGATCGCCGCGCGCGTACGCACGCGGAATTCGTCGTCCGTCATCCCGGTCCGTGCGGTCGCGATGATGGTGAACGGCTCGGGGAGCACACGCCCCGCGTAGAGGCTCCAGAGGGCGGGCATGAGCTTGCGCCGCGTCAGGTCGCCCGACGCGCCGAAGATGACCAGCGAGAAGGGCTCG
>QHSA01000050.1 GCA_003220315.1 Candidatus Rokuibacteriota bacterium | reverse complement strand
ACGGCGACGACGTTGATCCGGTGGAGCACCGCCGTCGCCAGCTCCTGCGCGTTGTAGAGGAAACCGCCGTCCCCGCAGATCGCGACCACGGGACGCTTGGGGCACGCGACCTTGGCGCCGAGCGCGGTCGGGTACTCGTAGCCGAGGTTCCCCGAGTAGGACGACGTGAGGTAGGTCCGCGGCTGGTACACCGGCCAGAACGGGCGCGAGTAGTAGCCGATCTGGGTCATGCCTGCGACGACGATCGCGTCCTCCGGCGCGCCCCCACGCAGCGACCTGAGGATGGACGCGTTCGGCTCCTGGGTCATGCTCGCCGCGATCTCGGCGCGCAACGCCTCCCGCTCGGCCTTGCGCGAGCGTCGCGGCGGCGCGCTCGCGCGGAGGCGCTCCAGCAGGTGCTCGAGCGTCGCGCGGGCGTCGCCCGCGAGCGCGAAGGTCTTCGCGTGGTTACGCCCGATCTCCCCGGTATCCACGTCGACCTGGATCACCTGCTGCTCGGGCTTCGGCGCGGCGAGTGCCAGGCGGCTGCCGACGACGAGGATCACGTCGGCCGCTTCGAGGTACCGCCGGAGCGCGCTCTGCGGCCAGAGCCCGGCCCCGAGCGAGAGGTCGCTCGCGTCGCCGATCGAGCCCTTGCCCTCAGGCGACTGGACGACGCCCGCCTGGAGGTACTCGGCCGCGGCGGCGAGCGCGTCATGGCAGCCGGAGAGGTGGACGCCGCCGCCCGCGTAGATCACGGGGCGCTCGGCGGCGAGGAGCATCCCGGCCGCTCGGTCGATCTCCGACCCGGCCGCCGCGGGACGCTCGGCGCGGCTCGGCTCGACGAGCTCCACCTCCCCCTCGCTCTCCATCGTGTCGGGCGGCATCTCGAGGTGGACGGGCCGCGGCCGCCCAGTCCGGAGCTGCTCGACCGCCTCGTGGGCGGCGCCCGCGACGTCGGCGACCTCGAGGACGCGCCTCCGCCACTTCGTGACCGGCGCGATCGCGTCGAGCTGATCGTTGACCTCGTGGAGGACGCCGATGTTCTTCCCGAGCTGGGCCTTGGGGACCTGGCCCGCGAGCATCAGCACCGGCGAGGAGGCGGCGTAGGCCGTGCTGAGGCCGGCGGACGCGTTGAGGAGTCCGGGCCCCGGCACGACGAGGGCGGTGCCAAAGGTCGCGCCGGCTCGGGCATACCCGTCGGCCATGTAGCTCGTGGCCGCCTCGTGACGCGTGACGACGAAGCGGATGCCCGGCTCGTCCCGGAGCGCGGCCACCACGCCGTAGAGCTGGACGCCGGGCAGGCCGAACACCACACGCACGCCTTCCCGGTAGAGCTGCTTCACAAGCGCCTCGCCGCCGGTCATCCGTGCCATCTCACGGCTCCTCCTCGCCGCCGACCATGGTCAGCAGCCGAGCTCCGCCTCCCTCGGGAGTCGCAGTCGATTCGCTAGCCAGCCGGCAGGGTCAACGCCGCCTGCAGCCCGCCGAGGCTGGAGTGCCCGAGCGCGATGGAACCGCTGTAGAGGCTCGCCAGATCGCGCACGATCGCCAGCCCCAGGCCGGTTCCCGGCACCTTCTCATCGAACCGCGCCCCCGGGGCGAGAGCATACGGCAGTTGCTCCGCCGGCAAGCCAGGGCCATCGTCCTCGACCGTGATCGTCAGGCGACCATCGTCGCGGCGGCTCGTCGCCGCGACCCGGCGACGGGCCCACTTGCAGGCGTTGTCCATCAGGTTGCCGAGCATTTCCTCGAGGTCCTGCTGCTCGCCGCGGAAGACATGCTCGGCCGGGATGTCGATCGCGAACTGCAGATCGCGACCGACATAGAGATGCTCCAGGGTGCGCTGGATCGCCGCGACGGATGGCGCCACCGGCACGCGCGCCCCCGGCACGTCGAGGGATGCGGCGGCGCGCGCCCGGGCCAGCTGGTAATCGATCTGCTGTTTCATCGTGGTGATCTGGCCTCGCATCGACGCGGCAAGCTGTGGGGCCCCGTCGGCGGCGAGCCGATCGATCTCGTTCGCCAGGATGCTCAGCGGAGTCTTCAAGCCATGCGCGAGATTACCGGCCTGGATGCGGCCACGGGCCACGACCTCCTCGTTGCGTTGAAGAAGCGCGTTGAGATCCTCGACCAGCGGCTGGGTCTCGGTTGGGAACTGGCCCTCGAGCCGCTTGATCCGTCCTTCGCGGATCGCCGCCACGCCGGCGCGGAGCCGGTGGAGCGGCCTGAGCCCGATCCGGACCTGGATCGCGACGGCCGCCAACAGGGCCAAGGCCAGGACGCCAAGGGACAGGCCGAGCGTGCGCCTGAACGCCGCGTCCGCCGCCGTCAGCTCCCGTTCGTCCGCGGCGACGACCACGCGGTAGGGCTCTGGGACATCGGGAAGCGTGACGGTCCGTTCCACGGCAATCAGCCTCTGCCCGTCGGGACCCGGGACCCGGTGGCGGTGGACCCCGCCGTCCGCGGGTGAATCGAGCGGCAGGCGGAGGACCACATCCCACAGCGACCGCGAGCGGAAGATCGGCCCGTCGGGCCCTTCGACCTGCCAGTAGGATCCCGAATATGGCCTGCGGAATCGCGGGTCGCTCGGCTGATGCGTCAGGACGACCGGTCCCGAGCCCGGGCGCTCCAGCGCTGCCGCGATTTGTTCGAGCTGGATCGTCAGCTCGGTCTCGAGCCGGCGCTCGACATGGGCCCGGAACAGGGCCGTCAGGAGGGTGCCGGCCACGGCGAGAGCGAGTGAGATCCAGACGACCGCGCCGGCGAGGAGCCGGAATCGCAGGGAATTCAGGGGGATCACGACGGCGCTTCCAGCCGGTAGCCGAGCCCGCGGACCGTCCTGATGACGTTCACCCCGAGCTTTCGCCGGAGCCGAGCGACGAAGACCTCGATCGTGTTGGAGTCACGGTCGAAGTCCTGCGCGTAGATGTGCTCGATCAGCTCGCTGCGCGAGACGACCTGGCCCTGGCGGTGCATCAGATAGCGGAGCACCCGGTACTCGTGCGCCGAGAGATCGACGGGGCATCCACTCACCGTCACCTTGCCCGAGCGGGTGTCGAGCGTCACGCTGTCGCACGTCAGCTCGGTCGTGACGTGTCCGTGAGCGCGACGGATCAGGGCGCGGAGTCGCGCGAGGAGCTCCTCCATCTGGAACGGCTTGGCGAGATAGTCGTCGGCGCCGGCATCGATCCCCTGCACCTTCTCGGGCCAACTGCCACGCGCCGTCAGGATCAAGACCGGCATGGCGCGCCCTTCGGCCCGCCACCGCCTGAGCACCGTGATCCCATCGAGCCGTGGCAGGCCGAGATCGAGGACGACGGCGTCGTAGGGCTCGGTGTCCCCGAGGAAGTGCCCCTCCTCGCCGTCGCGGGCGCAATCGACCGCGTCCCCGGCGCGCGACAGCGTCTCCGCCAGCTGCCGGCTGAGCGCCGGGTCGTCCTCGACGATCAGGATCCGCATCAGTCCTGCCGCTGCCGCCGCGCCGCCTCGGCGCCGCGGCCCTTGACCCGAAGCAGCCGTCCGTCGCGGGCATCATACTCGAGCTTCACGATCGCCCCGGCCGGCGTCAGCAGCTTGACCTTGTAGATCCAGGGACCCTCGTCTTCCTCGAGCTCCACTTCGACCGGAGATCCGATGAAGTCCGCCTGCACCCGGTCCAGGATCGCCTGAAGGGACACGATCAGGCCGGCCTCGCGGGCCGCCCTGGCGCGTGCGTGATCATCGTCGGCCATCACCGCCGCCGCCCAAGCGAGAGCGAGAGCCAGGGCAACAGCGAGGAGGCTCACACTGCGCCTGGAACCCATGTTGCATGATACCGCAGCCCCACCTGAACGGCAGATGAACGGCGAGGTCAGGGGTGGTTCAGGGATGCTCCGCCAGTCTCGCACCGTGCTCACAAACAACGAAGGAGGCTCGTGGGGGCAGGAGGCTATGATAGGTCATCGCCGACCATCTGAACGCCTCATGAACACCGGGCTCAGGCCAGGTTCAGGCACCCGCGTCTAGAGTCAACACAGGATCAGACGGCGCGGCTCACGACACAAAGAAAGGAGCTTCATGATGCGCAGAATTCCGTGGCGCCCGTTAATCGTCGCGGTCGGGGTCGCGGTGCTGATGCTCGGAGCGCTGCTCGGGTCCGGCACCTGGGCGACAGTCTTCCTGACGGAGCCCGGCGAGCTCGCCTGCAAGACCGTCAGCACTCCGGCCGGGAAGGTCACGAACTGTTCGACGGTGGAGGAGACGACGCTCTGGCAGCGTCTCACCACGAAGTACACGTACTACACCCCCGGCACCGGGATGATCCGGACGAGCCGGTGAAAAGGAGTTCCCTCATGCGCAGAGCTCTGTGGCTCCCGTTGATCGTCGCAGCCGGAGTCGTCGTCCTGACGCTCGGAGCGTGCACGGGCTCCGGCGCGTGGACCACGGCGTTCATGGTGGAGCCGGACGAACTCGCCTCCACCGGCCGCAACCCCTACTTCATCCTGGAACCGGGCTATTCCCTGGTTCTCGAGGGCGGCAATGCTCGGCTGACGATCACCGTCCTGAACGAGGTCAAGAAGATCGACGGCGTGGAGACGCGGGTGGTGGAGGAGCGCGAAACCAAGGGCGGCCAGCTGGTCGAGGTCGCCAGGAATTACTTCGCGATCAGCAAGCGGACCAACGACGTCTTCTACTTCGGCGAAGACGTCGACATGTACAAAGACGGCCGGCTCGTGAGTCACGATGGGACGTGGCTCTCGGGCGTCAACGGCGGCAAGTTCGGCCTCATGATGCCGGGGCGGGCCTTGCTGGGTGCCCGGTACCACCAGGAGGTCGCCCCCACGGTCGCGATGGATCGCGCCACGATCGTCAGTGTGAGCGAGACGGTCAAGACTCCGGCCGGAGAGTTCACGAACTGTTTGAAGGTGGAGGAGACGACTCCCCTGCAACGGTTCACCACGGAGTACAAGCACTACGCTCCCGGTATCGGGCTGGTGCAGGACGGGTCGCTGAAGCTCGTGAAGGTCGGGAGAGCCGACGGTCCCAAGAAAGAGCGCGTCGCACGCGAGGGCGGAGGACAGCGATGAACGCTCCGACTCACGGACTGTCCCGCCGCGCGTTGCTTCGGGGTGGGCTTCTCGCAGGAGCCGCGACGCTCGCTCTCGGGGCGACGACCTCGATCGCCCAAGGCCCAGCGCCGCAGCCGGTGCGGCCCGTCGGCGGCAGCGGACAGGCGCCGACCCCCCTGGCGCACGCCGTCCGCGTCGCCGAGAAGCAGACCGGCGGGCGCGCCAGGAAGGCCGAGACGGATCGCGAAAGGGGCGTTTATGTGTACGAGATCAAGACGGTCTCGAAGGACGGGTCGGCCACAGTCCTCGTCGATCCTGTCTCCGGGAACGTCCTGCGAGTGGACACGCCGGGGTTTATCGCTTCCATCGCCAACGTCTTCGATCGGGACGACCAACGAAAAGACCAGGCCGCGTTCGCCCTGCTCGAAGCGCCTTCGATGACGCTCGCGGACGCCATCGAGACGGCGGAGAAGGGGACCGGCGGCAGGGCAGTCGGGGCCGCGCTGAAAAGCCAGTACGGCTCGGCGCTGTTCGAGGTGAAGGTGGTCAAAGACCTGGCCCCGCAGAAGGTTCTGGTTGACCCCGCCACGGGCAAGGTCGTGGCGGTCCCCGCTCACGGAGGACGCAAGGACGACGACGACTGACGCGAGCCGACAGGCTACACTGAGCCACGGCCATGCGTTACCTGTGGCTCGCGATCCTGACGGCCATTCTCGTGACCGGCTGCGCTGAGAAGCACTGGACCAAGCCAGGCGCCACTCTCGAGGACTTCAACCGGGACAGCTCAGCGTGTGGCCTCGAGGCGAGGCGTGGCGTCAACATCGGCATACCGGTCAACAAGCGGGCCTACCGCTACTGCATGCGCGACCGCGGTTACCGGCAGGTCGAGGGCGGCGAGTGGGTCGGGCTCAGGGACTAGCCGGACCGGTCACCCTTTACCACTCGTAGGTCAGCCGTAGGGTCCAAGCGTCAGAATCTCTGCCCGTCCCGCGCAGCGTCTTCGAATAGTCCTGCTCGTTGGCATACTCCGCGGCGACTCGAATGTTGTCGGACAGGTAGCTGCCAACGGCGCCGAGGAGCCTCCGCTTCGGGAATGTTCCGAGCAAGTCGACGGTTTCCGAATAG
>QHSA01000301.1 GCA_003220315.1 Candidatus Rokuibacteriota bacterium | reverse complement strand
CCTCGATGAGTCGGTCGATGCGCTCCTCGACGGTGCCGCGGCACACGAGCTTGTGGACGAGCACGTTCTTGTGCTGGCCGATGCGATAGGCGCGGTCGGTCGCCTGGTCCTCGACCGCGGGATTCCACCACCGGTCGAAGTGCACCACGTGTGAGGCCGCGGTGAGGTTGAGGCCGGTGCCGCCCGCCTTCACGGAGAGCACGAAGAACGGCACCGTTGCGTCCTCCTGGAAGCGGCGCACGAGCCCGCCGCGAGCACGGACCGGCGTGCTACCGTGCAGCACGAGGCCGGGGCGGCCGAACAGGCCCGTCAGGAACGCTGCCAGCGGCTCGGTCGCCTCGCGAAATTGCGTGAACACGAGCACCTTTTCCTGCTTCGCCGCCACCGCGTCGACGATCTCGCGCAGCCGCGCGAGCTTGCCGCTGCCCGCCTCGTCCCACGCACCTTCGCCCAGCCAGTGCGCGGGGTGGTTGCAGATCTGCTTGAAGCGCATGAGATAGGCGAGCACCAGACCGCGCCGCTCGATTCCCTGCGTGAGCCCCGCGATGGCGCGCTCCAGCTCGTCGACCGTCTTCTGATAGAGCGCGGCCTGTGCGCTTGAGAGGAGGCAGAACGCCTTCACCTCGGTCTTGTCGGGCAGGTCGGCCACGATGGCGCGGTCGGTTTTGAGCCGGCGCAGGAGATAAGGCTGGATCAGGCGGCGCAGGGGCGCGTAGCTGTCGTCCGTGCGGTCGGCCAGCCCCTTGGCGAACGCGGAGAACTCGCGTGCCGAGCCCAGCAGGCCCGGGTCGAGGAAGTCGTAGATCGACCAGAGGTCGCCGAGACGGTTCTCGACGGGCGTGCCGGTGAGCGCGATGCGCGCGTGCGCCTTCAGCGCCTTGACCGCTTGCGTCTGCCGGGCCCCGGGGTTCTTGATCGCCTGCGCCTCGTCGAGGATCGCCAGCGACCACTGGCGGGCCCGGAGCGGCTCGACGCGCGCCAGGGTCCCGTAGGTGGTGATAACGAGGTCGGTGGAGCCGAGGTCGGCGCCGGCCAGCTGGGCCAGCTCGCGCGCGGGCATGGCAGAGGGATGGGCGACGAGCGTCGCCAGCGACGGCGCGAAGCGCTCGATCTCGGCCTGCCAGTTGGCGAGGAGCGATGCCGGCGCCACGAGCAGATGCGGCGGGTCACCGCCCCGCCCTCGCCGCTTGTGCAGGAGCAGGAGCCCCAGCACCTGGATGGTTTTGCCGAGCCCCATGTCGTCGGCCAGGCAGACGCCGAGCCGCAGCGACGAGGCAAAGGCGAGCCACGACACGCCCACCTTCTGATAGGGTCGCAGCGAGCCGCGAAGCTCGGACGACGCCAGGAGCTGGCGCACCTCCGCGGCCGTGAGCTTCTCGTCGCCCAACGCGACAGCGACCGAGAAGTCGAGCAACGCGTCCATGCCGAGAGCACTCGGCTTCTTCTCGCCGACGCGCACCGTCACCTCGGGCCGCGGCGGGCGCCGCGGGCGCCACCAGTCGGGGACGCGCACGACCAGCCCGGCCGCTTCGAAGGCCGGGATGGCGCGCAGGAAGCGGTGCGCCTCGGCGGGCGTCCAGGCCATCGCCTCGTAGATCGCGCCCGAGTCGATCAGCTCCGCGAGCCACTTGGTCTGCTCGGCCGCCCGCTGCAGCGGCACCAGGAGATGGAGCAGCGCCTGCCGATCGCCGCGCGCGGAGGACTCCTCGAGCGCCCGCGCCAGCGGGCGATGCCGCACCTTGCCGCCGGCGCTCGCCCGCGCTGCGTAGGTGGCGAGGAAGGCGAAGGGGTGCTCCTCGTCCCCGCGGTTCTCGGCCAGGTGCAGGCACACCTTGCCGACGGCGTGCCATGAGGGGTGGCGCGCGCTCAGCCAGTTCCCGACCGAACCGCGGTGCGCGCGGATCTCTTCGGCGAACGCGCGGTTGAGGTCGGCCCAGCGCGCGGCGACCCACTCGGCGTCGACGTACTCCCCGCCGTCCATTGGGGGCACGGCGCCGGCTAGCCGGGCGCGCTCGTCCGGGGGGCAGTCGACCTCGGCGCGCTCGCGCCGCTCCTCCAGATCGGGCACGGCGCAGAGCCGGGTCACGAACGCGCGGCCGAGGTCACGGAGGAAGGTGAGCGGAGGGGAGAGCGGCGCGTCGAGCTCGGTCGCGCCCAGGTCGAGCAGGGCGTGTCCGGGCCCCCGAGCGAACGCGCGCGCGACCCGGACGCGGGCCGCGGCGGACAGGCCGTCGCTCGCCTCGTCGTCGCTGGATGCCGCGTCGGCGAACAACGCGCCCGACGGCAGGATGGCCACGCGCATCGACCGCAATCTAAACGCCGACGTCGCCCGGCGCAACCGTGACGCTCGGCCGGGCCGGTCGACGGGGGTTGAGGGGGCTATCGGTTGGAAGTCGATTCACGGCGCTTGAAGACGGCGAGAATCCCGGCTAAAAGGGCAACGACTACGGTCCCGGGCTTCATGTCGATGTGAGATGCTGGCCGTGAGGAGAACGACGATGGTTGACGACGCGCTGCACGCAGAGGTCGAGCGACTCAAGGCGGAGAACGCGGCGCTGAAGGCCCGGGCGACGCGCGGCGTTTCGATAAAGGTCAGTGAGAAGGGAGGAGTCTCCGTCTACGGGCTCGGGCGCTTCCCCGTGACGCTTTACAAGGAAC
>QHSA01000086.1 GCA_003220315.1 Candidatus Rokuibacteriota bacterium | reverse complement strand
ATCGGGCGGCCGAGCTCCTGGTCGGTCAGTCGGCGGACGAGCGAGCGCAGCCGCTCGCGCTGCGTATCGTTCTCGGCGATATACGAACGATCGACAGTCATCGGGCTCTCCTTAGACCCCCGCCACGCGCCGGAGGTCCTCGACCAGTATCCCGTAGAGCCGCGCCTGCTCCGTCTCGTCCTCACCGCGCAAGACGGCGGAGGGGTGCAGCGTGGCGATCGTCTTCTCGCTCCAGCGCGTCGGAAAGAACCGGCCCCGATCCCGTAACAGCCGGAAGTCGGCGCCGACGATCGCGCGCGCGGCTGTCGCGCCGAGGCACACCAGCACCTCGGGCTTGAGCGCCGCGACCTCGGCCTCCATCCAGGGCCGGCAGGCCGCGATCTCGCTGAGGCGCGGCGTCTGGTGGATGCGGCGCTTGCCGCGCTCGACGAAGCTGAAGTGCTTCACAGCGTTCGTGACGTAGAGCCGCGCGCGGTCCAGGCCCACCGCGGCCAGGGCGCGATCGAGCACCTCGCCCGCCGGGCCGACGAACGGCGCGCCCTTCAGGTCCTCTTGATCGCCCGGCTGCTCGCCGACGAGCACGACGCGAGCATCGGCGGGACCGCGGCCGAAGACGGTCTGGGTCGCCCGGCGGTAGAGCTCGCACCCGGTGCAGCGCGCCGCCGCCGCCCGGAGCTCGGCGAGGCTCGCGCCCGCGGGAACGAAGGGCGCGGCGCCCGCGCCCTGCGGCTCGAGCCTCAACGCCTCGTCGGTCTCCGCGCGCCGAGCCTCGCGCCGGGTGTCGGCAGCGAGCGCGTTGAGCCTTCGCACCTGCGGGTCGCGCGGGTCGTTCAGGAGATCGCGGTTCTCGCGGACGAGCCGCCAGAGCACGTCGTACAGCACGTGCCAGCGCGCGGGATCGGCGGCGCCCGCCGCCTGCCGCGCCAGGTCCAAGAACTGGCGCGGCACGCGGGTGGCACCGGGCGTCGGCGCCTCGTGCGCTCGATCCGTCGGCGCCTCGCCGGGCGACGCCTCGCGCCAGCCCACCTCCCCCGGGGCGACGCCCTCGCGCAAGAGGGCGCGGGCGGCCGCTTGCCAGCCCTCGAAGGTCGGTACGATGTCGATCGTCCTCATGACCCGGACCTGCGGCCGCCGAGGCAGCCGGCGAGGAAGCTCTCCACCTCCGAGTAGTGGCGGAGCGCGTTTCGCCAGTTGCCGTACTCGCGCCGGTGCCCTTCGTCGGGGAAGACGACGGAGCGCACGTCTTTCCCGGCCTGGTTGAGGGCGGTGATCATCTGCTCGGACTCGCGGACGTTGACGCGGATGTCCCTCGCGCCGTGGATGATGAGCAGGGGGCGCCTGACCTGGTCCGCCTTGAACAGCGGCGACTTCGCCTCCATGCGCCGGCGATCCTCGGGGCGGCGCGGGTCGCCGACGTATTTGTGAAAGAGCGGCATGACGGATGACTTCCAGTACGGCGGCACGGTCTCGTAGAACGAGACCAGGTTCGAGATGCCCACGACGTCGACACCGCAGGCGAAGACATCGGGCGTGAACGTCATACCGACGAGCGCTGCATAGCCGCCGTAGCTGCCACCGTAGATCGCCACCCGCGCCGGATCGGCGACGCCGCCGGCGGCCGCCCATCTCACGGCGTCGATCAGGTCGTCGTGCATCTTGCCTGCGTACTCGCCGACCGCCAGCTCACGGAAGGCACGTCCGTAGCCGGTCGAGCCGCGGTAGTTCACCTGGAGGACCGCGTAGCCTCGGTTGGCCAGGAACTGAACGACGGGCGCGTAGCTCCAGTAGTCGCGGGCCCAGTGGCCGCCGTGGACGACGAGCACCATCGGTCCCGGGGCGCCGAAGCCGGACGGGCGCGTCATGTACCCGTGGAGGCGGACGCCGTCGCGGGCACTCAGCGTTATCGGCTCGGTCGTGCCCAGCGCGTTCGCGAAGGGGACCATCTGCGAACGACCGAGAAGGTGTGTCTCCCCCGTCCGCCGATCGACGAGATGATTCTCGTAGCCCTTCTCGGTGAACACCTCGACGGTCACGAGGCGCTCACCGTCGTCGAAGCTCAGGAGGCGAAGGCCCGTCGGCGAATGCCGCCGGAAAACCGCCAGGTCCGCCTCGAGCGCCGCGTCGAAGAAACGGATCGCCTGGCGACCGGGGTACGTGACGACGGCGAGCGGCTCTCGTGTCCGCTCGCTCATGCCCACCCACTCGAGGTCGAGCTCGGGGTCGTCGTACACGAGCGACTCCGACCCGCTCGCGACGTCCACGCGGACCAGCGAGAGCCGGTCGCGCCCCCGGCTCGAGAGGAGCCAGAGCCCGCGGTCGTCGGGCGTGAGGCCGAGCATCTGGAGGTTGAATTCCTCGAGGTCGAGGCGCTGCAGCACCGCCCAACCGCCGTCACGGAGGACCTCCAGATGCCGCTCGGCGGGGCCGACGTGGCGGATCCGCGCGCGCACGCGTCCCGCCCAATCCGTCAGCCAGTCCGTGACGTCGCCGGGATTCTCCGCGATCAACGCATGCTCGCGCGTGGTGAGATTCACTCGGTAGAGATCGAACACGGCCCTGTCGCGCTTGTTCCACGCGATGACGAGGTGGTCGGGGTCGGAGCTGATCACGCGATCGAGCCAGGCACGGGTGCCGGGGGCGGGGGTGAGATCGACGGGCGGGTCGTTCGGGCGCTCGATCGACGCGAGGTACACGTGATGATTCTCGTCGCCGTTCTGGTCCTGAAGGTACAGGACGTGGCGGCTGTCGCGCGCCCACGTAAACCAGTAAATCGTCCGCGGCGACCGCGTGTCGATCGGACGGGCATCGTCCGCGCCCAGCGTGCGAACGTGGACGGTGTGGCGGCCGCCGTGGGAGGCGATCCACCCGAGTCGCGTGCCGTCCGGCGAGACGCGGTAGCCCCAGGTGGCCTCGCGGCTGGCGAAGAAGTGGCTCAGCGCGATCAGCTCGGGGAGCGCGGCGGCGGGCGTGGTGGCGGCGACAGGCGCCGGCGGAGCGGGAGGCGCCACGGCACAACCCGCCGCCAGGACGGCAGCGAGCGCGAGCCCCGGAGCGGACGCAGGCCGCCTCATGTCGTCCTCCTCCGGAAGCCGTGGCCGAAGAAGCCGCCCGCGGGTCGGCCGTGGGCGTGCCAGTGGTCCGGGATGTTCCGCATGTGGTCGTCCACCCAGAACTCCCCGAACTGCTTCGCGGCGACTTCCGTCAAACGCTCGCGCATGTGCGCGACGTGCTGGTCGGGGGGCGTGGTCCCGTGATACCGCCAGACCACCATGGGCACCTCGCAGATCTCGCACTCCGCGATCCAGCAGATCTCGTCCTCGTAATACCACGGGGTGATCCGCGCGGCACGGCAGAGATCGCAGCCGTCGACGCGGGTGAACCCGGCGCTCATCCTCGTACCCTACCTCATTTCGTCGCCCTCGCCGTGCCCGGCCGGCGTCGCCACGACGCCGAGGCCCGCCACCACGAGCGCCGCGGCCAGGAGCCCGAAGACGCGCTCGTAGCCGCCGAGCGCCACCGTGAGAAGCGCGGCGCCGACGGGCGCGATGGCGCGCGCGCCGTTGGCCCCGAGCGCGATGGCCCCGCTGATGGAGCCGTAGTGGCGCGGCCCGAAGATCTCCGCGATGATCGTCGCCCGCGCCAGTGTCGCCATGCCGTTGGCGGCGCCGAGCATGACCACCATCGGCACGAGCGTCGGCAGGCGCGCCGCCAGCGCGAGCTGGGCGAGCGAAACCGCCTGGACGAAGAAGATCACGGCGGTGACCGCCCGGTGGCCGAAGCGCGCGGCGATCGGCGCAAAGACGAGCCGCGCGGGGAGCTGCATGGCGCCCATCCAGCCGATCATCACCGCCGCCAGGGTCGGGGAGTAGCCGCGGTCGCTGAGATAGGGGATGAGGTGGATGGTGACCGAGTTCGTCGCGAAGTTGGCGACGAAGAACGCGACCACCAGCACCCAGAAGACCGCCATCCGCGCGGACGCGCGGAGCGTCAGGCCCGGCACGCGCCCGTCCGCGCGGTCGGCGCCGGGCGTGCCCGACCCGCGCCGCGGGGCCGGCCGGAGCATGAGCGCGTGGAGCGGAATGGTGAGCACGGCTAGGATGACGGCGAGGGCGAGCAGCGCGCCCCGCCAGCCGAGCCGTGTGACGAGCCAGGCCTCGAGCGGCATGAAGATGGTACTCGCGAGCGCGCCGGCCAGCGTGACGGTGAGGAGCGCCTTGTCCCTCCCGCGCGTCGCGAACCAGCCGACGACCGCGGCGAAGGCGGGCTCGTAGAGCGTCGCGGCGAGCGCGAGGCCCATCAGGGACCAGACCGCGTAGAGCTCGGGAAGGCTCTCGACCCGCGACCAGACGAGGAGGAGCGCCGTCGCCAGACACGAGCCCAGCGTCATGAGCGCGCGGGCGCCGTGGCGGTCGATCCAGCGCCCGACCGGCAGCGCGGCGAGCGCCGCCACGCCCATGCCCACCGAGAAGGCACCGGTGATCTCGACGCGCGACCAGCCGAGGTCGGCCTCCATCGGGCGGAGCAGGACGGGGAAGCCGTAGTAGAGGATGCCCCACGAGACGACCTCGGTGACACAGAGTGCCGCGACGACGACCCAGCCGTAGGAGAGGCGCCCCGAATCGGTCACAGGCGCGCCACTCTATGCGCCCCGCGGCGGTCCGTCAACTGCTCGGTCGGCTCGGTCGGCGAGGATCGTGGCGTGCTCGCGCTCCCAGCTTTCCCCGGGAGCCCGGAATGGGATAATGTGAGCGCGATGATCCTTCCCCGACGGTGGACCGTTGCGCGCGGGTTCGGCCTCATCGAGGTCGTGCTCGTGCTGGTCGTCGTGGCGTTCGCCGGCTTTCTTCTCGTCCGCTACCTCGGCTCCACCGCCCGGACGGTCGAGAAGATCCAGGAGGAGCGTCCGATCGCGAACGCACGGCTCTTGGCCGACCAGTCCACCCTCGCCACGGTCCGGGACACGGTGCGCACCTACCAGGCGCAGAACGGTCAGTGGCCCCCCGACAAGGCCGCCGTGCTCGCGCTCTTCCAGAGTCCGCCGCGATTCCAGTGCGGCGGGAACGACTTCGAGTACGACCCGACGAGCGGCACCGTCCGGCTCCTCATCACCGATTCCGCCCGCTGCTGACGGGGGCGCGCCGCGAGCATTCCTGCCCCCCGTGGGAGCTCCCGATGCTATCATGGTCATAATGTTGTGACCATGATCCCATGGAGGAGACCATGAAGACGATGCCGGCGGGCGAGTTCAAGGCCCGGTGCCTGCGGGTGATGGAAGAAGTCAAGAAGTACCGGACACCCGTGGTCATCACCAAGAAGGGGAAGCCGGTGGCGAAGCTGGTGCCACCCGACGAACCCAGAAAGGACGTGTTCGGCTGCATGGCGGATCGCTTCACTATCATCGGTGATGTCGAGCAGACCGCCGTCTTTCCCCCATTCGAGAAGTGGGACATGGCTCGCCTTCCCTGGGCAGCGAACTTGGGCCACGAGCCTCGGAAGCGGAAACGGGCGCGGCCGCAGTCGCACAAGGCGACGCGGTGATCCTTCTCGACACCCACACCTGGTTTTGGCTCGGCACGCGCCCGGACCGACTCTCGGCCCCAGCCCGGGCGGCCATCGATCGAGCGCTCAAGTCAGGCGGGCTCGCCATCGCGTCCGTCAGCCTCCTGGAGATGGCCTGGCTGATGGCGCATCACCGCCTCGGGTTCCGCGGAACGTCGGAGACGGCGTTGACAGGGCTGGTCGAGGAAACGGGCGTGGTGATCAAGGACATCACGCCCGCCGTGGCGCTCCTCGTCGTGCAGTTCGCCGACGACTTCCCTCGGGACCCAATCGACCGCATTATCGCCGCGACCTCTCGCGCAGAGGGCCTCCCCTTGGTCACACGCGACGCGAAGCTGCGCAGGAGCCGTCTCGTCGAGACGGTGTGGTGATACCATCTACCGGATGAGTGAGGAGCCCCGCGAGAAGCCCTCCCACTTCATCCGCGACGCGGTCGTCGAGGACCTCCAGACCGGCCGCTTCAAGGGTGTCGTCACGCGCTTTCCGCCCGAGCCGAACGGGTACCTCCACATCGGCCACGCCAAGGCGATCGCTCTCGACTTCGGGCTGGCGCTGGAGTTCGGCGGACGCTGCCATCTCCGGTTCGACGACACGAACCCGGCGAAGGAGAGCCAGGAGTACGTCGACGCGATCATGTGTGACGTGCGCTGGCTCGGCTTCGACTGGGGTGCGCACCTCTACTACGCGAGCGACTACTTCCAGCAGCTGTACGACTGGGCCGTCCAGCTCATCAGAGCGGGCCGCGCCTACGTGGACGACCTCTCGGCGGACCAGGTCGCCGAGTACCGGGGGACCCTGACCCAGCCGGGCAAGGAGAGCCCCTACCGCAGCCGGAGCGTCGTGGAGAACCTGGACCTCTTCGAGCGCATGCGTCGCGGCGAGTTCCCCGACGGCACCAAGACGCTGCGCGCCAAGATCGATATGGCCGCGGGCAACCTGAATCTGCGCGATCCGGTCATGTACCGGATCCGGAAGACCTCGCATCACCGCACGGGTGACGCGTGGTGCATCTACCCCATGTACGACTGGGCCCATGGCCAGTCCGACTCGATCGAGGGCGTCACGCATTCGCTCTGCACGCTCGAGTACGAGGACCACCGCCCACTCTACGACTGGTACCTCGACGCGCTCGGCATCTATCACCCGCGGCAGATCGAGTTCGCACGCCTGAACCTCTCCCACACGGTCATGTCGAAGCGAAGGCTCCTCACGCTCGTGGAGGAGGGACTGGTGTCGGGCTGGGACGACCCGCGCATGCCGACGCTCGCGGGCCTGCGCCGTCGCGGCTACACCCCGGAGGCCATCCGCGACTTCTGCGAGCGCATCGGCATCGCCAAGGCCGACAACCTCGTGGACGTGGCGCTCCTCGAGCACTGCGTCCGCGAGGACCTGAACCGGCGAGCCCTCCGCCGGATGGCGGTGCTCCGGCCGCTGCGCCTCGTGATCGAGAACTATCCCGAGGGGCAGGTGGAGGAGCTCGAAGCCGTCAACAACCCCGAGGACTCGCTGGCTGGCACGCGCAAGGTGCCGTTCTCACGCGTCCTCTGCATCGAGCAGGACGACTTCCGCGACCCTCCGCCGCCCAAGTACTTCCGGCTCTCGCCCGGCGTCGAGGTGCGCCTGCGTTACGCCTACATCGTCAAGTGCACCGGCGTGGTTCGCGACGCGGCGGGCGCGGTCACGGAGGTGCGCTGTACGTACGACCCCGCGAGCCGCGGCGGCGATGCGCGGGGGCGCAAGGTGAAGGGGACCATCCACTGGGTCTCGGCGTCCCATTCCGTCCGCGCCGAGGTGCGCCTGTACGACAACCTCTTCTCGGTCCCCAAGCCCGACGAGGTCGAGGACTTCAAGTCTGTCCTGAACAGGCACTCGCTCGAGGTGCTCACCGGGTGCCGAGTCGAGCCCTTCCTCGCCGGCGCGGAGCCCGGGTCGCGCTACCAGTTCGAGCGCCAGGGGTACTTCTGCGTCGACTCGCTCGAGTCGTCGCCCTCGGGCCTGGTCCTCAACCGCACCGTCGGGCTCCGCGACACCTGGGCGAAGATCGAGAAGGCCGAAGGGCACTGAGCCGCTCTCCAGACGAGCCCCGCGCGACCTTCTTCTCCCTCACCCCGGACCGTGTGCTCGAGGCGGTCGAGGTGGGAGGCCTCCGCTGCACCGGCCGCTGCCTGCCGCTGCGCGCCTTCGAGAACCGCGTCTACGAGGTGGAGCTGGAGGACGAGCGGCGCCTCGTCGTAAAGTTCTATCGCCCGGGCCGCTGGTCGCGCGCGGCGATCCTCGACGAGCACGCCTTCCTGGCGGACCTGGCGGCCGCCGAGGTGCCGGCCGTGGCGCCGCTCGACCTCGGCACCGGCGGGACGCTCGGCGAGATCGAAGGGATCTACTACGCCGCCTTCCCGAAGGTCCGCGGGCGCACGCTCGACGAGCTCGATGCGGAGAGCCGGCGTCGGATCGGCCGGACCATCGGCCGGATGCACGCGGTGGGCGCCGCGCGCGATGCGCCTCACCGGCCGCGGCTCGACGTGACGAGCCGCATCCGCGAGCCGGTCGAGACCTTGATGAAGGGCAACTTCATCCCCGGGTCGCTGGCGCCGCGCTATCGTGACGTGGCGCTCCACATCGCCGACGCCGTCGCCGCGCCGCTCACGGCCACGCGCGCGCAGCGCATCCACGGCGACCTGCACTGGGGCAACATGCTCTGGACCTCCGACTCCCCGATTCTCGTCGACTTCGACGACTGCCTCGTCGGCCCACCCGTTCAGGACCTCTGGCTCCTCGCGCGCGGCGACTCCGAAGAGGCCCGCCGGGGGCGCGAGGATCTCCTGGAGGGGTACCAGCTCTTCCGTGAGTTCGACCGCTCGACCCTCGCCCTCTGCGAGCCGTTGCGGGCGCTGCGCATCGTGTACATGTCGGGCTGGATCGCGCGGCGGTGGGACGATCCCGCGTTCCCTCCCGCCTTCCCGAACTTCCGGGACCATCGCTACTGGATGCAGGAGTACGAGGAGCTGGTGGGGATCAGCGAGGCGCTCGATCAACGCGCACGCTTCGATGCGTGACGGTTTATGATGCTCGCATGGAAAGCCTGAGCGCGCGGCGGCACGGCCGCCGCGGCGCTGCCAAGACGAGCCCCGCTCCCGAGATCACGCCGGTCTCCGATCCCGTGATCGACGCGCCCGCCATCGAGGCCACGCCGGGGGTCGAGCTCGAGCCCGTCATCGAGCACGAGCCCGTCGTCCCGCTCGCGACGCCCGAGCGCGAGTTCGCCGCGCGTGTGCCGCCGCCCGCGCCGGAGCCGCCGCGCCCGACGACCCGGCACGCGATCTTCTACGACGTCGAGAACGCGAGCCAGCCCGTCCACATCGCGCGGGTCATCGAGCACCTCGCCATCGATCGCGTGGGACGGCGCACCGAGCTCGTGGCGGTCGGGAACTGGCGGGTGATCGGCCCCGACACGGCACGCCTGCTCGCCCGGCATGGTGCCCAGCTCGTTCACAGCGCGCCCTCCACCGGGGTCAAGGACTGGAGCGACCTGCGGATCGCGGTGAGCGCGGGGGTGTGGCTGGCCGGTGCCCGGCCCGGCGACGTGCTGGAGATCGTGTCGGACGACCGCGCGTTCGACGCCGTGGGTGACGTGGCGGCCGCGCTCGGCATCGCGTTCCGCCGGCTCTCCTATCGCACGCTCACCGGCACGCCCCAGGAGCCACGGGTCGAGGCCGACACGGCGGGCGGGACGGTCCGACGCCGCGGGCGGCGGGGTCGTCGAGGCCGGCGCGCTCCCGCGGCTCCTGCCGAGCCGCGACGCGCCGAGCCGCGCCACCACGAGCCGGCGCACGCGGCGCACGCCGGCGAGGCGCACACCGCGCCCCACGACGAGCTCGTCCAGGTCGTCCGCGAGCTCGCCCAACACTCGCCGAATGGCGCCGTCCTGCTCGACACGGTGGCCCGGGCGCTCAAGGCGCGGGGCTTCAGCCGACCGCCCGGGTCGCCTCGCCTCGTCACGCGGCTCCGGCGGATCAAGGAGCTCGCCGTGAGCCCGACGGGCATGATCACGCTGGAGGAGGGGGCGGCAGCGCTCCCGGAGCCCATTCCGGCGGCGGCGGGCGAGGGGCGCGAGCCCGAGCCGGCGACCCGGCGACGCCGGCGGCGAGGGCGACGGGGTGGACGGGGACGGCGCCGCCCGGGAACGGCGGTCGCCTGAGCGTCGCGCCCGCGCCGCGCCGCTAGAAGAGGGTCGGACTAGCCGCGGTTCGAGCGCCGGCTTCGCCGGCGCAACGATGCTTGGGGGGAGGCTTCGGAAGGGGGGCGAAGCCCCCCTCCGAGTGAACTAAAGCCGGTTCGGCACCTTGCTTCGTGTCGAGGACGCCCAGACCGACAGTGACTCGAACACCTTGCGCGCGAGGCGGGAAAGGTCGGGATCCCGCGCGCCCATGATGAGCACGGTGTCGCCGGCCTGCGCCTCGCTGAGCACCCACTGGCGAACGGCGTCGTGGTCCCGGGCGTACCCACAGCGCAAGCCTTCGGGCAGGTCACTCGCCAGGACTCGGCCCGAGACGTCCTTCGCAACCGTGCCGCCCGCGTAGAAGACCTCCGCGTAGCAGAAGCGGTCCTGAGGCCGCAGAAGTCTCGGGAGAAGCTCCTTGAGCTCGGGGCGCAGAAAGCGGGCCGGGCCGAACCCGTGGGGCTGAAAGACGACGACGACGCGCGGCGCGCTGGCTTGCGCCGTGGTGACGGCCGCGCGGATCTTCTCGCCATTGTGCGCGTAGTCGTCCACGACGCGGATGCCGCTCGCGGTCGTGCCCACCGCCTCGAACCGGCGCGCGACGCCGGGGAAGCGTGCGAGCAAGGCCTCGACCTTGAGCGGATCGACGCCGAGCTCGAGCGCGACCAGCGTGGCGGCGGCGGCATTCTCGAGGTTGTGGAGCCCGGGCTGCGGGATGTCGATCACGACGTTGCTGCCCTCGACCCGCAGCACGCCCGTGGCGCGGCGGGGGCCGACGCTGGTGACCCACAGGCGCGTGTCGACGCCGGGCGGGACACCGTACGTGGATGCCTTGAATCGGCGCCCGAGCGCGGCCGCCTCCGGACACGCCCCGTTGACGAGAAGACGGCCGCAGTTCTCGGCGAAGGCCGCGAACTGAGGGCGAAGCGCGTCCAGCTCCGCGTGGTCGCGGCTCACGTTGTGGACGAGACCGAGCGCGGGCCGATAGCCGACGAGCGTGCCGTCGGACTCGCAGGCCTCGGCCACGACGGGGCCCTCGGCGGGGCCGGCGATGAAGCAGCCGCCCGTGCCCTCGTCCACGAGCGCGGCGCCGCCCAGCACGGTGGCGGGCACGCCCGCCTCGCGCACGAGCCAGGCCACCATACCGACGATGGTGCTCTTGCCGCTCGTGCCCGCGACGGCGACGCCCGGGCCGCCGGCGTTGACGACCTCGGCCAGGAGTTGCGAGCGGGAGACGCGGTCGAGGCCGAGCGCGCCCGCCGCTCGCATCTCGGGTGTGTCGGCCTCGACCGCCGCCGAATAGACGAAGCGGTCGATCGCTCGCGTGACGGCGGTCCCGTCGTGTGGCGCGAGCTGGATTCCCAACAGTCGGAGCCGCGCGGCGATGTCCTGGTTCTTCCCCTGGTCGAACGAGCGGTCGGAGCCCTGGACGTCGTGACCGCGCGCCCGCACCAGGGAGGCGAGCGGGTTCATCCCGGCGCCGGCGACGCCGGAGAAGTGATATCGCATCGTGATCCGCCCCTCAGCCGTCTCGCAGAGCTCCGACGCTCGGCCTGTCTGCTCGGCTTCTTCTTCAGCGAAGCTCGTTTCTGACCATTTTGACGCCGGGGATCTGGCGCGTCACGTCGCCGGCGCGGTTCTTCACCCGCGCGTCCGGCACCTTCCCCATCAGGGTGACCACACCCGCATCCGAGCGGACCTTGATGTCGGCTTCCTTGAGGGGCTGGTCCTTCTTGAGGCGGTCCATGACGGCCTTCTCGATCTCGTCGTCCTTGGCGTCCACCGTCTTGCGGGCCGTGTCGGGAACGATCTGCAGGGCATTCTTGACGCCCCTCACGCCCTTCACGTTCTTCGCGATCTCTTCGGCGGCGATTCGCTCCTCGTTGCTGCCCACCTTGCCGAGCAGCGAGACGACACCGTCCGTCGTGTCGACGGTGATGCGCCGCGCCTTCGTGCGGCCGTCCGCGATGAGCTTGGTCTTCGTCTTGGTCGTGATCCACGAGTCCTTCATGAAGTGGCCGCCACCGCGGGTGTCCTTGGCCTTGGCTGCGCTGGGCTCGGTGGTCGTCTTCGACTGCGACAGGGTCAGGCCTGGCGAGAGAACCAGAGCGATCACGCTGAGCAGGAGCAGGGGCCATTTCATAGTGTGCGCGCCTCCTTGACGCGTCATGGCTTGCTCAGAGCGGGCGCAAGCGGACCCGGAAGTCGACGTTATCCCGCACCCACTTCCACAGGCGCGCCTGGTCGCCCGGATCGACCCCGGCGACCAGCTGAGCGCGCCAGCCCTTCATCACCTCAGACTCGGTCGTCCAGAGCTTGACACGTTGCCGCGGGACTTCCTTCCGCCAGTGCTCCCCCACCTTGGGGTTCGGATAGATCAGCCGCACGGTGAGGTTCCGCGACAGGTACTCGAGCGGACCGAGGTCGATCCTCTGGTACATCGCCGCCGAGCCGGGCTTGACGCCCGGGACCGGCACGTCGGGAATACCGTCGGTCACCAGCAGCACCGTGATCGGGCTCAAGACGAGGTTGCGCTCCTTGGCGATCCGGGCCACCTGGGCGAAGAAGACGTTGAAGTCCGTGAGCGTGTCGGTGGGCGGGAACCAGCGCTTGAGGTCCGCCTCGATCTGGGTGATGTCCTTGCCAGCGAAGTCGAGGATCGGGTGGAAGGCCTTGGGCTCGCTCGCCTCCTTGCCCCCGATCGCGGCGACGAACAGCTCGCGCGGCTGGCCGAGCCCGCCGAGGCCGTTGAGGTGACCATAGAGGTAGTACCCGAGGAAGGTCATGGCGGGGCCATAGTCCCCCGCCTGGACGAAGGACCCGCTCGTGTCCACCCCGACGAACAAGCTCTCCCGTAACCTGTGATCGGTCGCCGGCTGCGCCATGGCCGTCGTCGCGAGCAGGGCGCCACCAAGGAGCGCGACGCTGAGCGAGCCGGAGCGGCGGCTCACAGGTTGCCCTGCCTTCTCGGCTGCAGGTGCATCGTCGCCGTCAGGGCCTCCCGCGCCTCCATCATCTCCTTCAGGCTCTTGAACGGCAGGTTGAAGACCGGCCGGGCCGTCGCCAGGACCATGCCGAAGTTCAGCGCAGCGGCGAAAAGGTGCAGAACGGGCAGGCCCAGATACTCGAGGAGCTCGTCGCTCTTTTCGTGGAGCCAGCCGATCTCGCGCTTGAGATCGGCGAGCGGCTCCCGCCACCAGGCCGGCTCGGAGGTGACCTTCACCGGTCGACCTTCAGGCGTCTCCATCGGCTGCCGCGAGATGACGGCGAGCAGCGGGGGCGTTCCGTACTGGCCGAACAGGAACCACGTCATGCCGCGGATGCCGACCCACCCGAACGTCGCGACCCCCAGGGTGAACGCGAGGCCGGGGTGGAACTTCTCCCCGGTCTGCTGGACGATCCAGGGCGTGATGGCGTCGACCATCTCGCGGTAGAGGAACATCACCTCGAAGAACATGACGAAGAGCTCGACCAGGACGATCTGGACGATGAACTTGACCTCTCGCTTCTTGACCGCGTCGACGAGCGCCTGGACGCAGGCGAAGCTGCCCATGATCAGGAAGAGCAGGAAGAGCCAGAGCAGCGCCCCGGTCGCCTTTGGGACCTGGTCGCTGCCGGCGAGGTCGGCGAGCACCTGCGACAGGGTCGGCATCAGCGTGAACGTGAAGATCGTGGCCTCGAGCGCGCACCAGAAGAGAAGCATCACGAAGGCGAGCCAGGGCACGCCGGGCCGGAAGTAATGGTCCGTCATCCGGCCCGTCACCGCCATCGGCAGGGTGACGAGCTGGCGGGCGGCGCCGAAGACGAGCTTCACGGCGAGGTGGGCCAGCGTCACGAGCCAGCCGACAAGCACGGCCCCGACCCGGATCATGCCGACCCAGAACATCCAGACCGCGCGCGCGGCGTCCCACCACGCCATCAGGAGGGTCGAGATGAAGTGGATCCGCCCCGATCGGAACGGTAGCGTGTAGACGGCGAGCCCCGTGCACCACGCGGCGGCGACGCCGAGAAGCACGGGAAAGAGCAGCAGGGCACACTTGGCCGCCACCGCCCAGCCGGACGCCGAGTCGAGGAAAAAGCCGATCAGGATCTGCTGGAGCCGAGGCAGCCAGGCGATCGGCGCCGCGGCGAGCTCCGCGACCCCGCGCCACGCCTCCGGGAATGCGGCGATGAGCCGGTCAATCATCTGAGTCCTCCTTGATTAGGGGCCTTGAAGTCCTGGGCGATCGATGTGGGAGACCGCCGCGTCGGGCTGCTCGTCGCCGCTCTGCCGACCCCCGCTGGACGGAGCCGCGGGTCTGCGGTCGATCTCCATGCGGGTTCGCCGCTCGAGCGCCTCGCGCGCCGGTCCTGCGATCCTGTCAGGGTTCGCCACAGTCACCGCCTCGGGGGCTCGCCCTGTGGCCCGCGTCCCGACGGGGCTCGCTTCCCTGTGGCCGATGCGCCGCAGGATGCGGGCGACGTAGCGGCGGGTTTCGCGATAGGGCGGGACTCCGCGATACACCGCGACCGCCTGCTCGCCCGCGTTGTAGGCCGCGAGGACGAGCGGGAGGTTGCCGTTGTACCGGTTCATCAGGCGACGGAGGTGGCGAACGCCACCTTCGATGTTCTTGTAGGGATCGAAGGTGTCCTCCACCCGGAGGCTCGAGGCGGTCAGCGGCATCAACTGCATCAGGCCGCGGGCGCCCTTGCGCGATACGGCTCGAGGGTTGAACTCGGATTCGGCCTCGACGATCGCCGCCACCAGGAGGGGCGCGATGCGATAGCGGATGGCGACCGCTCGGATGTGCGCCTCGATCTCGACCGCGGTGAACTCGTCCGTCGCGGCCTCGGCGGAATCGTTACTGCGCGCGATGCTCACGACGGTGCGCGCGGTGTCAGTGGCGTTCGGCCGCGACAGCAGGTACGCGGGGACGATCGTGAGCACCAGCACGGCGAGCCCGAGCATGGGCGGCGTAGAGAGACGCGTGCGCAGGGATGTCACCTCCTGCCCCACGGGACTCTGGCTCACCGGCCCCCACTGCTCCAAGACCGCTCCTCCGTTCTGGTGACTGGTAGACAGTAGTATGGATGGATATGAATACAGCCACATACAGCCAGGAAGAGGGGACGCAATGGGGGTGCCAGACCCGACCAATAGGCAACCAGCGACACGTTTTCGACCAGTTAGCTAGCGATCGTTGAGCCGGCTTCGAGGGGTCCAGGCGTCAGCGGCCCGACACAGTGGTGCCATCCGGTCAGCCCTTTGGACACGGACACCCCACCCCCGGCTGCACGCGGACGCACCCGCAATCGCGGGCTCGCGGTCGCGGCGCCCAACCGTCCGGTGGGCCGGTTTTGACTTGCCGGTGGCTTCGCGTAGGCTAAGGCCTCGCCGTTCATTCAGGAGGGAGGCGCCATGGCCGAGAGCGAGACCTACCGACGGGGCCGCGAGATCCGCCGTCAGCTGCTGGGCGACGACTACGTGCAGCAGGCGAATCGGACGACGTACAACGATCCCACGATGCGCAAGTTCATCGACCTCGCCACCGAGACCGTCTTCGGCGCCCTGTGGGCGCGACCGGGGCTCGACCTCAAGACGCGCACGCTCGTCTGCGTCGTGTCGGACGCGGCCACGGGGCGCGAGCCCGAGCTGGCGATCCATGTGAGAATGGCGCTGCGCCAGGGCTGGACCGAGGACGAGCTGACCGAGGTGCTGCTCCACCTGTCGGGCTACGTGGGGCTGCCCATCATCCGAGAGGCGCTGCTGACGGCCAAGAACGTCTTCGCCGAGATGAAGACCGCATGAGACACACGATCGCCGTCATTCCTGGCGATGGGATCGGCAAGGAGGTCGTGCCCGAGGGCCAGCGCGTCCTCGACGCCGTCGGGCGCCGGTTCGGCTTCGACCTCGCCTGGACGACCTTCGACTGGAGCTGCGAGCGCTACACGAAGACCGGACGGATGATGCCCCAGGATGGTCTCGACGCGCTCCGGCAATTCGAGGCGATCTTTCTCGGCGCGGTCGGATTCCCCGGCGTGCCCGACCACGTTTCGCTCTGGGGGCTCTTGATCCCGATCCGCCGCGGCTTCCGTCAGTACATCAATCTGCGTCCGGTGCGCCTGCTCAAGGGCGTGAGGTCACCGCTCGCCGGACGAGGGCCGGCCGACATCGACATGCTGATCGTACGCGAGAACAACGAGGGCGAGTATTCGGAGATCGGCGGACGGCTCTACCGGGACACGCCGGAGGAGCTCGCCGTCCAGCAGGCGATCTTCACGCGCCGGGGTTGTGACCGCGTCGTGCGCTACGCGTTCGAGCTGGCCCTCACGCGGCCCCGCCGTCACGTGACCTCGGCGACCAAGTCGAACGGGATCATCCACAGCATGCCCTTCTGGGACGAGCGTTTCGCCGCCATCGCGACGGCGTATCCGAGCGTCGTGACCGCCCAGTACCACATCGACATCCTGGCCGCCCACTTCGTTCAGCATCCAGACTGGTTCGACGTCGTCGTCGCCTCGAACCTCTTCGGCGACATCCTCTCCGATCTCGGACCCGCGATCGCCGGCTCCATCGGGCTGGCGCCGGGCGGTAACATCAACCCCGAGAAGGAGTACCCGTCGATGTTCGAGCCCGTGCACGGCTCCGCCCCCGACATCGCCGGCAAGGGGATCGCGAATCCCATCGCGCAGATCTGGACGGGCGCGATGATGCTCGAGCACCTGGGCCACGCCGAGGCGGCGCGCGCGGTCGTCGCGGCGATCGAGCGTCTGGTGGAGGAAGGCAAGACGCTGACACGCGACCTCGGTGGTCGGGCGTCGACCACCGAGGTCGGTCGGGCGATCGCGGCGTTGCTCTAGCGGCGGTCAGTTGGCGCTGGCTGGCTCGAGCTGACCCCGGGCGACGCCGCCCGGATGTGCCACCGAGTGTACGTTGACGTACACGTTGCCGTTCCTGGCCGCCTCGAGGATCTGTGACAAGGTCGCCCCGCACGGAGTCGTGGTGAGGATGACGTTGGCGTCGGTGATCGTCGCGTTGCTCACCCATTTCCCGTCGACGTCCCACCCCTCGCCTCGGAAGCCGGCGAGGAACACGATGACCGGGCCGTTGACGCCGGCCGGGCCACAGTGGAAGTGAGACTGGGTGACCCGCACGCCGCTGTTCACGCGGAGCGTGTACTCGCCAGCCGTGGCGTCCTTGTTGACCAGGATCTCGAACCGCCCGGTAGTGTCCGCCGCCACAGCGGGTACCTCTTGATCGCCGGTCAGCCGAGCCTGGAACAACTCGTCTGCATCCGCGATTGCGATGAAGCCGAGACCCGCGAAGAGCACACCGACCGCAACGACCCGTCGAGCGGAAGCGTTCATACTCTCTCCCCCTTTCCGTTCGTTCTGGTAGTCCGTGGTGCTACGGCTTCGGAACTTCTCGGACCCGACCGCGCCTGTCAATCAGGGAAACGCCTGAGCGCTCACGTCTTCTCGTTCGACAGGACGAGCGTGCCGGCGGCGGAGAGCATGCCGCCCATGCCGTTGACGAGTGAGAGCCTCACGTTCGGCACCTGGCGCGGGCCGCACTCGCCGCGGAGCTGCCGCGTGGCCTCGATGATCGGGAAGATGCCGTACATCCCCGAATGGGTGTAGGAAAGACCGCCCCCGTTCGTGTTGATCGGGAGCTTGCCGCCCGGCGTCGCGCGGCCCTCTGCGAAGAAGTGCACGCCCTCGCCGCGCGCGGCGATGCCGAGCGACTCCAGCATGATGGGCGGCCCGGAGGTGAAGGCGTCGTAGAGCATGATGTGGTCGAAATCTCGCGGGGTGACGCCGGCCATGCGGAACGCCTTTTCCCCGGCGAGATGCGTCGCCTCGCTGAACGTGAGGTCCCGCATCTGGGTGAGCATGACGTGCTCGGTGGCCTCGCCCACGCCGCGCACGTACACGGGCTTCTTGGCGCAGTCCTTGGCGCGATCGGCGCGCGTGAGCACGACGGCACCGCCCGCGTCGGTGACGAGGCAGATGTTCAGGAGGTTGAACGGGTAGACGACCGGCCTCGAGTTGAGGACGTCGGCCACCGTGATGGGCTCCCGGCGGAGCGCCTTCGGGTTGAGCATCGCCCACTGGCGCGTGGAGACGGCGACCTGCGCCCACTGCTCGAGCGTGGTGCCGTACACGTGCATGTGACGCGTGGTGATCATGCCGAAGAGCGTCGGAGCCCCGCCGAAGCCGAACGGCGCCTCGAACTGCCCGGTGAGGCTCGTGTCGCGCCGCGGGCTCACGCCGACGCCCGAGCGGCCAGACTCGCCGTGCGAGATGACCGCCACGTGGCAGAGGCCGTGGTGGAGGGCGGCCAACGCGTGGCCGACCTCGATGATGAAGGAGCACCCGCCCACGGTGGTGCCATCCACGTAACGCGGAGTGATGCCGAGCGCCTCGCCGAGCAGCGCGGGCGAGTGCTGTCCGGCGGTGAAGATGCCGTCCACATCGGTGACCTTGAGCCCGGCGTCGTGGACGGCGTTGGTGATCGCCTCGAGGTGGAGCGTGAGCTGGCTCTTCCCCGGGAGGTTGCCGATCTCGTCGCTCTCGTCCGCGCCGACGACGCAGACCGAATTGGAGAGCGTGTTCAGATCAGCCATGGCGGTCACCGTCCCGGCTCGAACAGTGGCAGCGTGACCTCGTCGGTCAGCTTCGAGAACACGACCCGTACCGGCATGTCGCACTTGATGGCCCGGGGATCCGGCTCGACGTTGACGAGGTTCGACATCAGGCGCGGGCCCTCCGCGAGCTCGACCATGGCCAGCACGTAGGGCGGCTTGACCTTCCACGCCTTGTGGAAGGCCTGATAGGCGATCTCGAACGCGTGGAGCCTGCCCTTGCCGCTCGCCTGGATCCAGGTGATGTCGCGCGCGTGGCAGCGCGGGCACAGGACGCGCGGGTAGAAGAAGACGTGACCGCACGCCTGGCAGCGGGGCAGGAGGAGCTTCCGCTCCCGCAGGCCGTCCCAGAAGGGCCGGGCCTCGGGCGTGATGGGATTGGGCAGCGGGCGATCGAGGTCCATGCGTTCCTCTCTCTCGGTGGACGGGATGGCGAGGCCGCCCGGATGACGAGCCGTAGGGTACCTCAACCGCCGGCGGACCGGGAGGCCGGGTGATGAGGTAGATTTGGGCCCGATGCGACTGGCGGGGAAGCGGGCGTTGATCACGGGTGGCGGGACGGGGATCGGCCGCGCCACGGCCGAGCTCTTCGCGCGGGAGGGCGCGGCGGTGATGGTCGCCGGTCGGCGACAGGCCGAATTGGAGGAGACGGTCCGGCGCGTCCTGGCCGCCGGCGGGCGGGCGGTCTCCGTCCAGGGCGACGTGTCGTCGCCGGCGAACGCCGAGCGCATGGTCCAGGCGACCGTGACGGGGCTCGGCGGGATCGACGTGCTCGTCAACAACGCGGGCATCATCGTGCGCAACGCGTCGGTGACCTCCGTGTCCGTCGAGGACTGGGAGCGGCTCCTGAACGTCGATCTCACCGGCGTGTTCCTCGTCTCGCGCTTCGCGCTCCTCGAGATGGTGAGGGCCGGCCGCGGCGGCTCCATCGTGCACGTGTCGTCGGTGGCCGGGACGTGGGCGACCCGAAGCTCGCGCCCTACAACGCCGCCAAGGGGGGCGTGAACCTCCTCACGAAGAACATGGCGCTCGATTACGCGCCGGACGGCATCCGCGTCAACGCGGTGTGCCCGGGCCGCATCTGGACCCCGATGCCGATGAGTCGGCTCACGCCCGAAGACGATCCGAACGAGATCCTCGCGCGCTGGGGCAAGAACATCCCGCTCGGACGGGTCGGGATGCCCGAGGACGTTGCCCGCGCGATCCTGTTCCTCGCCTCGGACGAGTCGTCCTGGATCACCGGGACGTGGCTCGTCGTTGACGGGGGCGCCACCGCCTGCCACCCGCCGATCGGCTCGCCGAGCGTCGGAGCAACGGCCGTTCGGGCGCGGGCTCCGCCCGCGCTCCTCAGGGAGGCTCGGATCTAGCCCTTCGGCAGGCCGAGCACCCGCTCGCCGATGATGTTGCGCTGGATCTCGCTCGTGCCGGCCGAGATCGTGTACTGCCGCGCCGCCAGCACGCGATTGAACCACCGCGGCGCGTCCGGCACGATGACGGAGGGCGCGTTCACCAGCACGTGCATGCCGAGCAGCTCGCCGGCGACCTCCGCGATCCGCACGCCGAGCTCCGAGCCGGTGAGCTTCAGGATCGAGCCCTCGGGCCCGGGGGGCTCGCCGCGGAGCTGGCGCGTGAGGCTCCGGAGCCGCGTGTACTTGAGCGCCTCAGAGGCGATCGCGAGCTGGACGAGCCGCTGGCGGATCCACGGGTGCGCCCACGCCGGCCTCCCGTCGATGGACAGCTGCCGCGCCAGCGCCATGAGACGGGCGATCTGCGCCGTGTGGTTCCGGCCGCCGGCGGAGTGACGCTCGTACATGAGCGTCGTCGTCGCGACCTTCCAGCCCTGATTCACCGGGCCGAGCAGGCTCGTCTTCGGCACGACGACGTCGGTGAAGAAGACCTCGTTGAAGTGGTGGTGGCCCGTCATCAGCACGAGCGGCCGCACGGTGATGCCCGGCGTCGTCATGGGCACGAGGAGGCAGCTGATCCCCTGGTGCTTCGGCGCGTCGGGGTCGGTGCGGGCGAGCAGGATGATCCAGTGGGCGAAGTGCGCGCCGGACGTCCACACCTTCTGGCCGTCGACGACGTAGTGATCGCCTCGATCCACCGCGCGCGTCCGGAGGCTCGCGAGATCCGAGCCCGCGTTGGGCTCGGAGAAGCCCTGGCACCAGATCTCGTCGGCGTTGAGAATCGCGGACAGGTGACGGCGCTTCTGCGCGTCGGCGCCCCAGTGGATGATCGTGGGCCCGACCAGGTTGAGACCCATGCTCCCGGGCAGGACGGGCGCCCGCGCCGCGGCGTACTCCTCGTCCCAGATGACCCGCTCGATCAGCCCGGCGCCGCGGCCCCCGTACTCCTTCGGCCAGGTGATCCCGACCCAGCCGGCGGCGTGCATCGTCTTCTGCCACGCGCGGCGGCGCTCGAACGTCTCGCGATCGGACGCGACCCGGTCGTCGGCCGGATCGTCGAGACAGAGGTCGGCAGGAAGGTTCGCCGCGAGCCAGCCGCGGAGCTCGGTGCGAAACGCTTCTTGGGCCGGGGAGAATTCGAAGTCCATCGACGGCGAGCCGAGACTAGTCGGCTCGCTCAACCGGTGTCAAGGCGATCGCTCTCGTTCGTCGGCGGCGTGCCTTCCTGACCTGCGCGCTGCCGTTCTTCCTCGGGACCGAGCGGCTCGCCTCGTCCGGCTCTTCAGAATTCACACAGTGTTGTCGCCCACCATCATCGCTGGCATGAATCCTGCCGTCTCGCGTCCCGCCGGCCGCTGGGCCGGTCACCCGGTGATGCCTGGGCCAGACCCAGGCGCAGGAGGCGCGCATGCTGAATGGCCGTGTCAACGCGCGAGTCGCCCTCGCGGCGAGTCTCGTCGTCCTCGCCCAGCTCGCGGTGGCTGGCCGGGCCGCCGCTGAAACCCCGGTCGTGGCGCCCCTCGTGGATTCAGGGCGGCTCGGCCATCCCCAGAGGCACGGTCATCGGAGCCTCAAGCCCTTCCTGCACCACCGAGGCGCCGACAGCCTGGCTCGGGCGAAAGAGGAGGCGGCGATCTTTGCGCCGACTCCGTCGACGCCTACGATCAACCCGCTCGTTGCTTCCACCGTGGTCACCGGGTTCGACGGGATCAACGAGGAGCAGTCGTTCGCCGAGCCCCCCGACGGCGCCATTGCCGTGAGCCCCACGTACATTGTGGAGGCGGTGAATGACGAGCTGAGCGTCTGGACCAAGACCTACGACGCGACCGGCCAGCTCTCCAGCGTGACGAACGTCGTGTCTGCGGCCAGCCTCGACGTGTTCTTCGGGCATAACCCCAACTGCTATACGGGCGCCAACGATGTCTTCGGGCTGGTCTCGGATCCCTCCCTCGACTACGACGCCGCGCACGACCGCTTCATGCTCTCCATGATCTCGTTCGATCGGTTCTTCTTGATTTCAAGTCTCTGCGTCGCGGTCACCACGACTGGCGATCCCTCCGGGACCTGGTTCGTCTACGCCTTCAACATCCAGCCCGCGTTCAATTCCTTGCTCGACTTCCCCCGAGCTGTCACCGGCTCCGATGGCCAGATTTACGTGACGGGCAACCTCTTCACGTTCGACGTGCTCGGAAATCCTGTCTTCCAGAACGCTCGCGCCTACGCCTTCAAGGCGAGTGATATGTACGTGGGGAGCGCCACCACCG
>QHSA01000049.1 GCA_003220315.1 Candidatus Rokuibacteriota bacterium | reverse complement strand
AGTTCGTGATGAACCGGATGCGTATGCAGGACGACCACCTCAAGACCATCCGGGAGAAGTTCGACGGGAGCGTGCGCGCCGTCGTCCCGCTCTTCGACCAGGAGGTGCGGGGCACCGTCATGCTCGGGAAGGCGGCGACCGCCCTCTTCGCCCAGTGAGCGTGTCGGATAAACCGCGGTTCGAGCGCGGGCAATCGAGGTCCGTGAATCGCGGTGGACGGCCGCAAGCCCTTCTGCTAGAACCGCCCCGTGCTCCTGACGACGATCGCCGGCAGTCTGCCCAAGCCCTCCTGGCTCGCGGAGCCGGGGAGGCTCTGGGCGCCGTGGCGCCTGGCGGGCGCGGCCCTCGCGGAGGGCCAGCGCGACGCCGTGCTGGTCGCGCTCCGCGAGCAGGAGACCGCGGGCATCGACATCGTCACCGACGGCGAGCAGGGCCGGCAGCACTTCGTCCACGGCTTCCTCGAGCACGTCGAGGGCGTCGACTTCGCCCGCCGCGTCACGATCGGCATCCGCGCGGACCGCTACAAGGCCGAGGTGCCCACCGTCACCGGGCCGCTCCGCCGCCGGGCGCCGGCCCACGCGGCGGAGGTCGCCTTCGCGCGGGCCCACACGACGCGGAGGCTCAAGTTCACGCTGCCGGGGCCCATGACGATCGTGGACACGCTCGCCGACGAGCACTACCGCGACCGCCGGCGGCTCGCGCTGGAGTTCGCGCGACTCCTCAACGAGGAGGCGCGGGAGCTCGCCGCGCTCGGGCTCGACGTCCTCCAGCTCGACGAGCCCGCGTTCAACGTCTATATGGACGACGTGGCGGCGTGGGGGATCGAGGCCCTCCACCGGGCGCTCGAAGGCGTGCGCTGCACGACCGCCGTCCATATCTGCTACGGCTACGGCATCCAGGCCAACCTCGACTGGAAGGCGACGCTCGGCCGCGAGTGGCGCCAGTATGAGACGACGTTCCCGCTCCTCGCCCGGAGCCGGATCGACCAGGTCTCGCTCGAGTGCGCGGGCTCGCGCGTGCCGCTCGAGCTGCTCCGCCTCCTCGCGGGCAAGGACGTGCTGGTCGGCGCGGTGGACGTCGCCACCGCCCGGGTCGAGACGCCCGACGAGGTCGCCGCGACGATCCGCCGGGCCATGGCGTTCGTGCCGCCCGAGCGCCTCTACCCGTGCACGAACTGCGGCATGGTGCCGCTCGGCCGGGAGGCCGCGCGGGGCAAGCTCGGGGCGCTCGCGGCGGGCGCCGCGATCGTGCGGAACCAGCTCGTCGGCTAGCACGGGGAGGGGCGGGCTCCTCGGCGCGGAACGACACGCGCCCGGAGCCCGCCCCCTCCCCATGCTATCCTTTGCTGCTGCATGGGCGAGCTGCGGCGCTACTTCGACGACATCGAGCTGGGCGAGGAGTACGAGTCGCCGGGACGGACCGTCACCGAGGCGGACATCGTGATCTTCGCGGGGCTGTCCGGCGACTACAACGTGCTCCACACGGACGCGGAGATCATGAAGCAGTCGATCTTCGGCGAGCGGATCGCCCACGGCCTCCTCGGCCTGGCGATCCAGGCGGGCCTCTTCACGCGCGCCACCCAGGCGTACGCGACGCTCGCGTTCGTCGGGCTCCGGTGGAAGTTCAAGGGACCGATCAAGATCGGCGACACGATCCGCCTGCGTGCGAAGGTCATCGGCAAGAAGGAGACCCCGAAGCCCGACCGCGGCCTCGTCACCGTGCAGCGGAGCGTGCTCAACCAGCGTGGTGAGGTCGTCCAGGAGGGGGAGACCGACCTGATGATCGAGCGCCGGCCCCGGCCATGACGGGCTCCTACTTCGAGGACGTCCCGTTGGAGCACGTCGAGGAGACGCCGGGCCTGACCATCACGTCGGCCCACGTGGCGATCTACCTCGGGCTCACGCGCGAGCTCGCCGCCGACGGCGGCGCGGTCCCGGACGTCCTGCCGCTCTGCTTCACGACGGGACTGGGCTGGCGGGTGCCGAAGCCTCCGCTGGTCGTGCTCGCGTTCATGGGCCTCGACTGGCAGGTGCTGCGCTCCGTTCGTGTCGGCGACACGATCATGAGCCGGTCGCGGGTCGTGACGAAGCGGCCGATGCGCGACGCCGGCGTCGTCGTCGAGGAGCGCGAGGTCGTCGACCAGCGCGGCGAGGTGGTGCAGCGGGGCCGCTTCACGTACCTCGTCGCGAAGCGCACAAAGGAGACCAGAGCATGACGCTCGACCCCCGCCACAAGAGCCGGACCATCCTCGACGGGCCCGATCGCGCCGCGGCCCGCGCGTTTTTCAAGGCGATCGGCTTCACCGACGACGACTTGAAAAAGCCGCTGATCGGCGTCGGGCACTGCTGGATCGAGATCACCCCGTGCAACTGGAACCACCGGAAGATGGCCGAGAAGGTGAAGGAAGGGGTCCGGGCGGCGGGCGGAACGCCGATCGAGTTCAACTCGATCACGGTCACCGACGGGATCGCGATGGGGACCGAGGGCATGAAGGCCTCGCTCATCAGCCGCGAGACCGTCGCCGACTCCGTCGAGCTGGTCGTGCGCGGGCACCTCATGGACGGCTTCGTCGGGATCTCCGGCTGCGACAAGACGATCCCCGCGATGGTCATGGCCATGGCGCGGCTCAACCTCCCGAGCGTGATGCTCTACGGCGGCTCGATCCTCTACGGCGAGTACAAGGGCCGCCGGCTGACGATCCAGGACGTCTTCGAGGCGATCGGCGCGTTCAACGCGGGCAAGATCAACGCCCAGGAGCTCGGCGCGATCGAGGGCCGGGCGTGCCCGGGCGGGGGCGCTTGCGGCGGCCAGTTCACGGCCAACACGATGGCGACCGCGTTCGAGATGCTCGGGGTCTCGCCGATGGGGTTCAACGACGTGCCCGCCATGGATCCGCGCAAGGAGGAGATCGCGTTCGAGACCGGCAAGCTCGTCATGGACGTGCTGAAGCGGGGTGTGCTGCCACGGCAGATCATCACCAAGCGGGCGCTCCAGAACGCGATCGCCGGCGTGATGGCGACGGGCGGCTCGACCAACGCCGTCCTCCACCTCCTCGCCGTGGCGAAGGAGGCCGGCGTGAAGCTCACGATCGACGAGTTCGACACCGTCTCGCGCCGGACGCCGCTACTCGCCGACCTCAAGCCGTGGGGGAGCTACACGGCGCCCGAAATGTACGAGGCGGGCGGCATGGCGGTGGTCGCCAAGCGGCTGCTCGACGCCGGCCTGCTGCACGCGACCGAGACGACCGTGACCGGCCGCACGATCGGCGCCGAGGCGAGCGCCGCGCGCGAGACCCCGGGCCAGAAGGTCATCCGCGCGCTCGCCGACCCGATCGCGCGCCACGGCGGCATGGCGATCCTGCGCGGCAACCTCGCGCCGGAGGGGTGCGTGGCGAAGGTCGCGGGCCACGCCGAGGAGGTGTTCCGGGGCACGGCGCGCGTGTTCGACCGCGAGGAGGACGCGTTCGGGGCGGTCAAGGGGGGCAAGATCCGAGCGGGCGACTTCATTGTCATCCGCTACGAGGGGCCCAAGGGCGGCCCGGGCATGCGGGAGATGCTCCACGTGACGGGCGCGCTCCAGGGGGCCGGCCTCGGGTCGAGCGTCGCGCTGATGACCGACGGCCGCTTCTCGGGCGCCACGCACGGTCTCATGGTCGCCCACGTCGCGCCGGAGGCCGCGGTCGGCGGGCCGATCGCCGGCGTGAGGAACGGCGACAGGATCGTGCTCGACGTCAAGAAGCGCCGGCTGGACGTCGAGCTGTCGGCGGCCGAGCTCCGGAAGCGGCTCTCCGCGGTGAAGCCGCCGAAGCCGCGCTACACGTGGGGCGTGTTGGCGAAGTACGCGCGCCTCGTCTCCTCGGCGTCGGATGGCGCTGTCACCGGGTGAGACCGCCGAGGGGCTCAGCCCGACCTTCCTCGAGCTCCTCCGGGCGGAGCCGCTCAAGGAGTTGACGGTGCTCGACGTGGGCACGGGCACGGGGCCGCTCGCGCTCGCGCTGGGCCCCCTGTGCCACGCCATCGTCGGCGTCGACCGCGACGCGCGGGCGATCGCCGAGGCGCGGAAGCGCGCGGCGGCCGCCGGGCTCGCGAACGTCAGGTTCGTCGTCGGCGACGTGGAGGTCGAGGAGTACGCGCCGTTCAAGCCCGAGATGGTCGTGGCCCACCTCTGCGTGTCGGACGCGATCGCCGAGCGGGCGGGGCGCGTCCTTCGCCCGGGCGGCGTGTTCGCCTTCGTGGCGTTCCACACCGACCAGTGGAAGGAGACCGGCCGCCCGTCGCGCTTCGCCTACGGTGAGGCGGGGGTCAGGCGTCTCCTCAGGCGGTGCGGCTTCGCGATCGAGCACCTCGAGGTCGAGCGGGAGGTCGCGACCTTCGAGTCGGTCGAGCAGGCGCTCGCCGCCGCGGTGGCGCTGCGGGAGCAGTGGAAGGCGGACGGTCGCTGGTTCCGCTACGTGAAGTTCCTCGAGGAGGGCGGCCGGACGCTCACCCGCGCCCGCCTCGTCGTCAAGGCGCGCAAGGCGTGACGCTCGTCGGCCTGGCGCTCGCGGGGGCGGTCAAGGCGCGGGCGCGCGAGCTCGGGTTCGACCGCGTGGCCGTCGGGCCGGCCGAACCGCCCGAGCACGGCCCCGCCTTCGAGCGCTGGCTCGCGGCCGGCCACGCGGGGACGATGGACTACCTCGCGCATGGGCGCCAGGACCGGCTCGATCCCGACCGGCTCTTGCCCGGGTGTCGATCTGTCGTTGCCGTCGCGCTCGTGTACGCGCGCGACGACGACGACCCGAGCTGGGCGCCCGTCGCACGGTACGCGCGGGGGCGCGACTACCACGACGTCATGCGGCCGCGGCTCGTCGAGCTCGGGGAGTACATCGCCCGGGCGGGCGGCGCCGACGTCCGGTGCCGCGCGGCCGTCGACACGAGCGCGGTGCTCGAGCGCGACCTGGCGGCACGCGCCGGGCTCGGCTGGATCGGCAAGAACACCAACCTGCTCGACGGGGCGCTCGGCTCCTGGTTCTTCATCGGCGTCGTGCTCACGACCGCCGAGCTCGAGTGGGACGCGCGCGAGCCCGACCGGTGCGGCACCTGTACCGCGTGTCTCGACGCGTGCCCGACGCAGGCGTTCGTCGGCCCGTACGCGCTCGACGCGCGGCGGTGCATCGCGTACCTCACGATCGAGCACCGGGGCGACATCTCCGAGGCGGACGGGGAAGCCATCGGGGAGTGGGTGTTCGGGTGCGACGTGTGTCAGGAGGTGTGCCCCTGGAACCGGAAGGCCGCGCGTGCCCGGGAGCCCGCGCTGGCGCCGGGGAGCCCCTTCCCGCCGCTCGAGGCGCTGCTCGATCTCGACGGGGACGCCTTCCGCGCCCGCTTCCGCGGGAGTGCCCTCACGCGCACGAAGCGCGCCGGCCTCCTGAGGAACGCCGCGCTCGTCCTCGGCAACCGTCGCGACTGGCACGCCGTCCCGGCGCTCAGGCGCGCGCTCTGCGACGCGGACCTCGAGGTCAGACGCGCCGCGCAGTGGGCGCTCGACCGGATCGAGGGCGCGGACGCCGGATGAGGGTGAGGCGGCTCGACCACTTCGGCGTGGACGTCGCCGACCTGGCGCGCGCCGAGCGCTTCTATACCGAGGTCCTCGGCATGACGGTGCGGATGCGCCTGCCGGACCAGCTGCTCCTCAGCTACGGCGACGGCGGCTGTGCCCTTTTCTTCAAGCCCGACCGCGAGCCGGGCGGGCTCGACCAGATCGAGAACCCGCTCGGCAAGTCGCACCACGCCTTCGAGGTCAGCCACGCGGACCTCGTCGCCGCCCAGGCGCTCTTCGCCACGCGCGGGATCCCCTACCACGCACCGATCGACTGGGGCGACCACGACTGTCTCTACTTCCTCGACCCCGACGGCAACCTCCTCGAGATCGTGGGCTATCGCGAGCGGCGGGCGTGACGCTCGCGGAGGGTGTGCGCCAGGTGGGAAAGGTCGAGACGCCTTAGCCGCGTGCTAGAATCGGGGACACCATGGCGATCCTGAAAGTCGCGCGCCTCGGCCATCCCGTCCTCCGCCAGGTGGCGAAACCCGTCCCGCGGGACGAGATCGGCTCGCCGGAGATCCAGCGGCTCATCGACGACATGGTCGAGACCATGCGCGAGTACGACGGCGCGGGCCTCGCCGCGAATCAGGTGCACACCCTGCGACAGATCGCGGTCATCGAGGTGCTCGCCAACCCGCGCTACCCCGACGCGCCGCAGATCCCCCTCACGGTCGTCATCAACCCCGTCGTCACGCCGATCGGCGAGGAGATGGAGGATGGATGGGAGGGCTGCCTCTCGGTCCCCGACCTGCGTGGGGTCGTGCCGCGCTACGGCTCGGTCCGCCTCGAGGGCTACGACCGTGACGCGCGGGCCGTGAGCCTGATCGCCAAGGACTTCTTCGCGCGCGTCATCCAGCACGAGAGCGACCACCTGAACGGCGTGGTGTACCTGGACCGGATGCGCGACCTCTCGACGCTCGCCCACATCGCCGAGTGGAACAGGCACTGGCTCGGCACCCGTGAACAAGCCGATTGATTTAACGTCGGGGGGAGCGAGCGCCGCTTCGCCCCGACACCCCCCAACGGGAGGCCGCGAGCCGGACTCGTCCGTGGGCTCCGAGGCGGCAAGACCCGGCGCCGGCGCTCGAGCCGCCGAGCCCGTGCTGGCGGTCGTCAGCGACCTGTTCTTCGTCTCTCGCATCCGGGAGACGGGGAGACTGACCGGGGTCGCGGTCGAGTTCGCACGGACGACCGCCGAGGTCGAGGCCGCTCTGGCCCGAGGCCCGCGCTTCGCGCTCGTGGATCTCACCGCCGGCTTCGACTACGATCGCATTCTCGAGACGGCGGAGGTCGCGCGGGTGCCCGTCCTCGGTTTCACGACGCACGCGCGCGCGCGCGAGACGCAGCCGTGGCACGCGCGCTGCCGGCGCGTCGTCACCAAGGAGACGCTCACGCAGGAGCTCGCCGCGCTCCTGCAGGGAGGGATCGGATCATGACGGCCGAGCAGTTCGTCGCCGAGCTCGACGCCCAGAACCAGAGCCTCCTGAGCCGCCTGGCGCCGGACGACACGCTCCGGCCCGAGGTGGAGGGCGATCTGAATGTTCCGAACCTCCTCAGGGTCGCGCTCCGGAACGAGCTCGAGGCCACCGAGATCGCGGCCCGCTGGCTCGTGACGACCGACGCGGTGGACGTGAAGCTCGCGCTCGCCCGGCAGGTTGGCGACGAGGCCAAGCACTATCGGATGATCGCGGAGCGGCTCCGCGCGCTCGGCGGGGACGCGCGGTCGTTCGACCCGCTGGCCAAGGGCGGGGGCCCGCTCTTCCAGTACCTCGACAAGCTCACGTCCACCGTGGAGCGCGTGGCGGCCGGCCAGTTCACGCGCGAGGCGATCGCGGTCGTCAAGAACCGCCAGTTCATCGGGTTCTGCGAGGCGGCCGGCGACGCGGAGACCGCGGCGTTGTACCGCGACGTGATCGAGCCGGACGAGCGCTACCACCACGAGCTCGGCCGCACGCTCCTCCTGCGCCTCGCGACGACGCCCGAGGCGCAGGCCGCCGCGACGCGGGCGTCGCGACGCACGCTCGAGCTCGCGGAGGAGCTCGGGCGCACGGCGCTCGCGACGGCGGGGATCCATCACGCCCCTGGCTGCTGATCCGCTGGGCGAGTTCGGTGACCTCCTCCGGCGGCCCGACGGGCAGATCGACCTCGGCCGGGCGGCGCTGGCGATCGCCCGCATCGAGTATCCCGACCTCCAGGCCGAACCCTGGCTCGCCAGACTCGACGACCTGGCCGAGCGCTCCGGCGCCGGAGCGCTCAAGGGACGACGCGCGTTCGACCGGCTGCGGGCCTTCCTCTTCGAGGAGGAAGGCTTCCGCGGCAACGGCGAGGAATACTACGACCCGCGCAACACCTTTCTGAACGACGTCCTCACGCGGCGCCTGGGGATCCCGATCACGCTCTCGGTGGTTACGATGGAGGTGGGGCGGCGGGTGGGGCTGGCGATCGAGGGCGTTGGCCTGCCGGCGCACTTCGTGGTCACGGCCCCCGTGGACGGCGGCGACGTCGTGGTGGACCCCTTCGGCGGCGGGCGGGAGATCAACCGGAGGGAGGCCGAAGCGATCGTCGCACGTGCGGTAGGGCGGCCGGTGAAGCTGACGGAGGCCCACTTCGCCAGGGCGACCCGGAGCGGGATCGTGGCGCGCATGCTCAACAACCTCAAGGGCGTCTATGCGCAGCGTCAGGAGTGGGGGAAGGCGCTCGCCGTGATCGACCGGCTCCTCGTGATCCAGACCGGGGACGCGGCGCTCCTGCGCGAGCGATCGGCCGCGCTCGTGAGGCTCCACCGGACGATGGCGTCGCGGAACTGAGGACGGGAGCCGGGGTCGACGATGAGCATGCCGACGCACCGCTGGGGCGCGCCCTACCGTTGTCTCGCATGGGTCCTGATCGCGTCCCTCCTCGCCGCCTCGTGCGCGACCCGGAACGTCCCCCCGATCGGCGCCGGCGGCAAGCCCTTCAAGCCCGAGTCCGACGAAGTCCGCCTGTGGTCGCAGGCCGAGAAGGAAGAGGAGGCGCTCGCCAAGAAGGCGAAGATCTACGACGACCCGCTCCTGGAGGAATACCTCGGCAAGCTCGGCGACCGGCTCCTGCCCGACGAGGTGCGCGCGGCCGGGGGGCCTGGGTTCAGGTTCGGCGTGATGAGCGACCCGACGCTCAACGCGTTCGCGATGCCGAACGGCCGCGTCTACGTGCACTCGGGGCTCCTGAGCCGGCTCGACAACGAGGCTCAGCTCGCGATGATCCTCGGCCACGAGATGACCCACGTCACGAGCCGCCACGCGCTCCGGTTCACGCGCGACGCGACGAACAAGCAGATCCTCTTCACCGTGCTCGCCGTCGCAGCGTCCATCGGCGTCGCGGTCGCCTCGGGCTCGCGCGCGAAGTCGGGCGACTACGTCGGCGCGGCGGTCCTGAGCCAGACGGCGAACGCGATCCTGGGGATCGGGCTCCAGCTCGCGGCGATCGCCGCGATCAACGGCTACGGCCGCGACCTCGAGCGCGAGGCGGACCAGGGCGGCATGGAGAAGCTTGTCCGCGCGGGCTACGATCCGAACGAGGCGCCCAAGGTGTTCCAGCTCCTCCTGTCTGAGTCGAAGGACCGGGGGAGCCTCGAGACCTTCTTCTTCGGCAGCCATCCGAAGCTCCAGGAGCGGATCACGACCACCACCGAGCTCGTCAACACCCAGTACGCCGCGGCGGCGGCCGCCGCCGACAGGGTCAAGACCTCGGAGGAGTTCGGTCTCAGGATGCGGACCGTCGTCCGGGAGAACGCGCTCCTCGACATCCGGGCGGGGCGGTTCAAGCTGGCGCAGGCGCAGCTCGATCGCGTGGCCGCGATCACCCCGAAGGACCCGACGCTCCACCTCTACTACGGTGACCTCTACCGGCTGCAATCGCAGCGCGCGCGCGGCGCCGCCGACAAGGACGACTTCGCCAGGAAGGCGCTCGAGCACTACGAGCGCTCAGCCGACCTCGATCCCGCGTTCCCCGACCCGTTCCGCCAGCTCGGGTTCCTCTACTATCAGCAGAAGGAGACCGACCGGGCTCGGGAGGCGTTCCGGAAATACCTGGCGCTCAAGCCCGACGCCCCGGACGCCAAGCGGATCCGCGAGTACCTGGTCGAGCTCGAGCGCTAGCGACACTCGGCCAGCGGCGAATGCTGATTTTCGCGGTCGTTCTGGCTCTGCTCCTCGGATCCCCGGCGGCCGCCCTGGGTCAGGGACCCCGGCACTTCCGCGAGGCGTGGGAGGCCGGCCAGCGCCAGGATTTCGACGGCGCCATCATGTACTACACACGGGCGATCGAGAGCGGCGACCTTCCGCATCCGGACCTCTTCTTCGCGTTCAACAACCGGGGCAACGCCTACGCGAGCAAACGCGATTACGACCGTGCGATTCGGGACTACACCGAGGCGCTTCGATTGAACCCCAAGTATGCCGCGGCCTTCAGGAACCGCGGTAGGGCGCTCGTTTACAAGGGCGATTACGACCGCGCGATCGCGGACTACAACGAGGCCGCGCGGCTCGATCCGGAGGACCCACACGCGCTGATCGGGCGCGGAATTGCGTACAACGCGAAGCACCAGTACGACCTCGCGATCCGGGATTTCGACGCCGCGCTCCGTGTCTGTCCGGCCTGCCCGCTCGCCGTCCTCAACCGGGCGGCCGCATACGTCGGCAAGGGCGACGATGGTCGCGCGATCCAGGAGTTCGACGTCGCCCTCAAACAGTCCCCCGGCGACCCGAATGTCTATGTGGGTCGGGCCGCGGTCTACGAGGTCCGGGGGGAGTTCGACCGAGCGATCCGAGACCTTGACGTTGCGATCCGCCTCGATCCGCAGAACTGGCATCACCGTCTGCGTCGCGGCTCCTTGCACAGCGGCGAAGGCGACTATGCTCGCGCCCTCGAGGACGTCGACGCGGCGGTCGGGTTGGGCGCGGTCGGCGTGCCGACACTCAGTGCCCGTGGGCGGATGCGCTTCTACCTCGGGCGCTTCGCCGACGCGGCGTCCGATCTCGCCCAAGCGCGCGACGCGGACGGCGCGATCTGGCTTTACCTGGCCCGGACGAGAGCCGGCGGCGACGGGCGCCCCGAGCTTGAGCGGAGCAGCCGAGGTCTGGATCTCACCGGCTGGCCGGGAAAGGTCGTCGCGCTGTACTTGGGGGTGGCCACGCCCGAGCACGTGCTCGGCGCTGCGCGGTCTGCCGACCCGCGCATCGCGCGGGTCCAGACAGCTGAGGCATACTTCTATCTGGGCGAGCTCGCGCTTCTCCGGGTCGACGTCGCGGAGGCGCGGCGACGGTTCGATGCGGTCGTCGACCTGGTGGGGAAGGACGTCGCGCTCAAGAGGCTCAGCGCGTATGCGGGCGCGATGGCCGAGCTGCGGCGACTGCTGCGCTAGGCTCTGGGAGCCGACCCCGGCAGAGCGTGAACCCCGCCCGCGCGAAGTCACGCTCGAAGCTCATCGCCGCGGCGCACCGCGTCGCCTCCATGACGGCGAAGCTGACGGCGTCCGTGTAATTGACGGGCCGGCCTCTCAGCCGTTCGAGCCAGAGCCGCGCAGCTCGGTGATGCTCGGCGGTGGCGAACTCGACGACCGTGAGGGGGCTCGCCTCGAGCCGGTCCAGCGCGCGCGCCGCCGGCCGTGCGCCCGCCCGGAGGAGCAGGAGCCGGTGCACCTCGGCGAGGACCAGGTTCGTGGTGACCAAACGGACGCGCTGCGCCGCCGCGCGGCGAAACATCGCGTCCGCTTCTCCGTGGTGGCGGTCGCGCGCGCTCAGCAGCGCAATCCAGGCGCTGCTATCGACGAACAGCCGGTCGGACGTGCCGCGTCCGGCCCCGGGGCCGGGCCGATTTCTCCGCAACGAACGCCTCCTGGAGGTACCGGTCGAACTGCTCGCTGCAGTCTGGCGGGAGTCCATCGATCGTCCCGCTCAGCGCCAGCAAGGGATCCTCGCCGGCCGGGCGGGTGAGAGCACGAACGGCGGCCCGGATCGCCTGCGACTTCGTCCATCCGCGCTCGCGCGTCCACGCCTCCAGGCGCTTGAGGTCTCGCGCGTCGAGGTAGACCTGTAAGGGGCGGTTCATGATAGCGATGCTACGCCATCATGATTACCATGACAAGCAATCATGATGGCCGGCCGAAGAGATCATGAAGCCACCTCGAGGGCGCGCCGGGGCGTCGGGTGCCGGCGGACCGCCTCAGCGAGGGCCGCGGAGGCTCGACCTGAGGATCTTTCCGGCGGCGCTCCGGGGCAGCGCGGGCACGATCGTGACCTGGCGGGGGTACTTGAAGGCGGCGAGCCGCTCCCGGCAGTAGAGGACGAGCGCGCCCGCGTCGGCGCCGGCGCCGGGCCGGAGGGCGACGAAGGCGTGGACCTCCTCGCCGAGCGCGGGGTGCGGCACGCCGACGACCGCGGCCTCGGCGACCTCCGGGTGGGTGAGGAGAACCGCCTCGACCTCCTGGGGGAAGACCGAGTGGCCACCGCGCAGGATCCGCTCGCGCTTGCGCCCGACGATCCGCACGAGACCGTCGGGGGACATCGTCGCCAGGTCCCCGGTCCTGAACCAGCCGTCGGAGGTCAGGACCCCGCGCGTCTCCTCGGGATCGTTCACGTACCCCTGCATCGCGGCGGGACTCTTGATCCAGAGCTCGCCGACCTCGCCGGCGGGCAACGCGCGGCCCGCGTCGTCCACGGTCCTGACCTCGACTCCGGGGACCGCCCGCCCGATCGCCTCCGGGGACTCGGTGGCGTCGCGGGCCAGATAGGAGATCGGCCGGAACAGCTCCGTCATCCCGTAGCCACGGACGATCCGGATCCCGGTCCGCTGGCGCCATTCCTCGGCCAGCTCCCACGGACACGGAGCCGCGCCCGAGACCGCAAGCCGCATGCGGGAGAGATCGGCTCCGGCGAGGGTGGGGCTCTCGAGGAGCCGCCGGAACATGGTCGCCACGCCGGGGAAGACGGTCACCCCGTAACGGCCGATCGCCTCGAGCACCGCCTCGGGCGCGAAGCGCTCGACGAGGACGACCGAGGCGCCCGCCAGCAGAGGGGCCAGGAGCGCGCCGTTCAGGCCGAATGAGTGGGAGAGGGGGAGCGTCGCCAGGACGACGTCGCCGGGCGTGAGCCCCATGACCGGCCCGGCCCATGACTCGTTGGCGAACGTGAGCGCCGCGTGCGACATAACCGCGCCCTTCGGCCGGCCCGTGCTCCCGGACGTGTAGAGCACCAGTGCCGGGGCAGGGGCCGGTGCGTCAGGGATCGCTCGACCACGCGGCACGCGTCCGCTGCCCCGTTGCGGCTGGGCTCCATCTGGGCACGTAGGGTCCGTCGCCGGTTGAAGGGAACGGGTCTCGTCGACCCCCGGCACATCGGCCACCGCCCCCGCACTCGCCTCGTGCTCGCCCGCGGGAACGTCCGACG
>QHSA01000048.1 GCA_003220315.1 Candidatus Rokuibacteriota bacterium | reverse complement strand
GACGACGAAGAAGGCCGCGTACGCCATCACGGCCTCCGATCCGCCGGGATCGGGACCGGCGAGGTCGGACGGCCGTCGGGGCCCGCGGGCTCGAGGGCCAGCAGCGTCTCCTTCGTGTAGATCATCCCGTCCCGGCTGTAGGCGGAGAACTCTAACACGCCCGTGTCCATCCGGATCGCGTCCTCCGGGCACGCCTCCACACAGTAGCCGCAGAAGACGCACTTGCCCAGGTCGATATCGAAGCGCGCGGGGACCTTCTCGATCTCCGGGTTCGGGTGCTCGTCCGCGACGATGTAGATGCAGCGCGCCGGGCACACGGTCTCGCACATCATGCATGCCACGCAGCGCGGCGAGCCGTCCTCGCGTCGCACGAGCCGATGGAGGCTCCTGAGACGCGGCGAGTACGGCCGGCGCTCCTCGGGGTACTGGATCGTGACTGCGCCCCGCGCGTCCGACCGCCCGAGCGCGTGGGCGATGTGGCGGCCCATGTTGCGGAAGAAGTGGGCGGCCGTGAGAGCGAGCCCCGACAAAACCTCCGCGAGGTAAAAGCGCTGCCGGAGGTTCACGCCGGCTCCCCAAAGAGCAGGAGCCCGAGCCCGGTGACGACGATGTTCAGGATCGACAGCGGGAAGAGTCCGAGCCAGCCCAGACGCATCGCCTGGTCGTAACGGAAGCGGGGCAGCGTCCACCGGACGAGCATCATGAAGAAGATCATCGCGCAGACCTTGACGACGAACGCGCCCACCTGCAGGAGGACGACGAGCAGGTGGGGCAGAAGGACCGCGCCGCCCCACGGGAACCGGAAGCCGTCCGCGGCGAGGTAGGGGACCTGCCACCCACCGAGGAAGAGCGAGGTCGTCATCCCCGCGATGACCACGGTCTCCAGGAAATCGGCCATCGCGAACATCCCGAACTTCATCCCGCTGTATTCGACGAAGTAGCCGATGATCTCGGACTCGCCCTCCGGCATGTCGAAGGGGATCCGCTTGGTGGCGGCGATGCCGGCGGTGAGGAAGATGACGAACGCCGGGAGTTGGGTGACGATGCCCCACTTGGGGAGCCAGCCCCAGAGGAGATAGTCGCCCTGACCGCGGACAATGTCCTGCATGTTCAGCGAGCCGTAGATCATCACCACGCCCATGATCGAGGCGCCGATCGCGATCTCCGCGGAGATCATGAGGGCCGCTGCGCGCTGGCCACCCAGGAGCGCAAAGTTGTTCGCCGACGACCAGCCGGCCATCATCACGCCGTAGACGCCGAGCGAGAGCATCGCGAACACGTAGAGGATCCCGACGTTCAGCGTCACCGCCTGCAGCGGGACCTCGCGCCCCGCCACGCGGAGCACGTCACCGAAGGGGATCGCCGCGAAGGCGACGAGCGCGCAGAAGACCGAGACGAATGGTGCCAAGCCGAACAGGAACCGGTCGGCGCGCGCCGGGCGGAAGTCTTCTTTCGTGAGCATCTTGATCGCGTCGGCGAGGGGGTGGAACAATCCCAGCAGGCGAAGCCCGAGGATCGACGCGCGGTTGGCCCCGATGCGGTCCTGCATGATCGCCGACTGCTTGCGCTCCACCCACGTGAGCAGCCCGCCCAGGTTGAGGACGAAGAGCATGACGAAGGCGACGCGCCCGAAGGCGATGCCGAGGTCCGTTGCGCTCATTGTAGCGGGGTCCGCGAGGCCGGCTCCGACCGTGGGTGGCCTGCGGTCGGGGCGCTCAGCACCGCTCCCGTGTCACCGATGGCTTGGTAGGTGAGCCCGGCGAAGGCCGGGACGGCGGCGGCGAGCTCGCGGAACCACCGCTCGGCCCGCGTCGCGCCGACCTCCACGCCGAGTGCCCGCAGCACGCGGCCCAGGATGTCCCACTCGGGGAGCGCCTGGCCGAGGGGCTCGACCGCCTGGCGGAAGCGTTGCACCCGTCCCTCGAAGTTCGTATACGTTCCCTCCCGCTCCACCCACGCGGCGGCCGGCAGGACCCAGTGGGCGCGCTCGCTCGTGGCGTTGGCGTTGGTCCCGGTGAAGATCAGGAGCGGGAGCGCGCGCAGCGCGGCGTCGGTCTCGGCCTCCGGCCAGGCGCCCGCGAGGAGATCGTGGCCGAAGACCCAGAGGCACTTCACCTGTCGGGCGCGGGCCGCGGCGAGGATGGCCGCGCCGTCGCCGTCGAGCCCGAGCAGGGCGGCGCCGTGGGAGTTCGGGTTCTTGTCGCTCCGGATCAGCAGGGTGTCCGCGTCGCCGGGCTCCCGGGGGGGCACGCGGAAGGCGACGCGCCGGATCCCGGGCGCCTCGAGGACGCGCCGGAGCGCCCAGAGATCCTCGTTCGCCATCTTCGGCGAGGCGAAGACGCCGATCTCGTCGGGCGCGAAGCGGCGGAGCGCGCCGGCGACCGCGCCGATCGCCTCCTCCCACGTGGCGTCGCCCACCGCGCCGTCCTCACGCCGCGCCGGCGCCACGAGCCGCGTCTTGTCGTCCACGAACGCGAACCCGTAGCGGCCGGCGTCACAGATCCACCAGCGGTTGACGTCCGCGTTGAAGCGCGGCTTGAGGCGCGCCACGCGGCGCCCCTCGTTGTGGTGCGGGCGCCGGCGGTTCACGTGCACCTCGATGTTGCAGCCGCGCGCGCAGCCCGGACAGACGGACTTCGCGCTGTCCAGGTACCAGACGCGCACCGCGAAGCGGAAGTCGCGGTCGGTGAGGGCGCCCACCGGGCAGATGTCCACGACGTTGCCGGAGTACTTGTTGGCGAGCTCCGTCCCCGGGAAGAGCCCGATCTCCGAGTGATCGCCGCGGTCGAAGATGCCGAGCTCACCCGTGCGCGTGACCTCGTCGCAAAACCGCACGCAGCGCGAGCAGAGGATGCACCGCTCCGCGTCCAGCATGACGTGCGGGCCGAGGGGCACCGCCTTCGGCTTGTGCACCTTCTCGTCTCGCATGCGCGGGTCGTAGAGGCCGTGCTCCATGTAGTAGATCTGTAGCCAGCACTCGCCCGCCTGGTCGCACACCGGGCAGTCGAGCGGGTGGTTGATCAGGTGAAACTCCATGATCGACTTCCGCGTCTCCTTGACGCGGTCGGTCTCGGTCGCCACGACCATCCCCTCAGCCGCCAGCGTGTTGCAGGCGATCGTGGGCCGGGGTGTCTTCTCGATGTCCACCATGCAGAGGCGGCATTGCCCGGCGATCGAGAGGCCGGGATGGTAGCAGTAGTGCGGGATCTCGACGCCGACCCTCCGCGCCGCCTCGATGAGGTTCGTCCCGGGCGGGACCTCGACCGCGTGGCCGTTGATCGTGAGCTTAGGCATGCGCGGTGGCCGCGCGGGACGCGGGCGTGGCGACGACCCGCGCGCCCGCGCCGTCAATCAGGGCTTCGAACTCCCCCCGGAACTTCTCGATGTAGGAGATGTAGGGCCCGACGGCGCCGTCGTAAAAGGCGCAGATCGTCGTGCCGGCGCCCCGTCGAGCCACGTCCAGGATCGTGTCGAGGTCGTCCTTCCGCCCCCGCCCCTCGACGATCCGACGGACCATCTTATAGATCCAGCCGGTCGACTCGCGGCAGGGCGTACACTGCCCGCAGCTCTCATGCGCGTAGAACCGCGCGACGACCATCAGCGCCTCGGGGATCGACACCGTCTCGTCCATCACGATCACGCCCGCCGAGCCCGCCATCGTGCCGGCGTTGCGGAGCCCGTCCACGTCCATCGTGACGTCGATCTCGTCGGCACGGAGGATCGCCGCCGACGCGCCACCGGGGACGACCGCCTTGAGTCGCCCGTTGCCCGTGACCCCGTCCGCCAGCTCGTCGATGAGCCGACGTAGGGTGATCGCCACCGAGGCCTCGTAGACGCCCGGCCGTCTGACGCGCCCGGAGACCGAGTACATTCGCGTGCCGCCCTGGGTCTTCGTGCCGAGCGACGCGAACCACCCGGCGCCCCGGGTGATGATGTGCGGCACGTGGCAGATCGTCTCCACGTTGTTCACGATCGTCGGTGCGCCGAAGGCGCCCTTGATCGCTGGAAAAGGAGGCTTCAGCTTGGGCCAGCCCTTCTTCCCTTCCAGCGAAGAGATCAGTCCGGTTTCTTCACCACAGATGTAGGCACCCGCGCCTCGATGCACGACGACGTCGAATCCCTTGCCGAGATAGCCGGCGTCGTACGCCTCGCTCACGGCGGTCGAAAAGCGCCGATACGGCTCGACGTATTCCCCACGGACGTACACGAAGCCGGTCGCCGAGCGGATCGCCCGCGCCGCGATGAGCATCCCCTCGATGAGCGCGTGCGGGTCGCGCTCGAGCAGGTAGCGGTCCTTGAACGTCCCGGGCTCGCCCTCGTCGGCGTTGATGACGAGGTACACGGGCCCCGTGTGGTTCTTCGGGATGAACGACCACTTCGTCCCCGTCGGGAAGCCCGCACCGCCGAGCCCGCGGAGGTTGGACTGCTTGACCTCCTCGGTGATCGCCGCAGGCGGGAGCGTCTGGGCCTTCTGCCAGGCGGTGTAGCCGCCGGTCTCGAGGTACGCCGTGAGCGTGTGCGAGTCGGCACGCTCGAAATTGCGCGTGAGGATCTTCTCGGCCGTCACCGGAGACCCTCGAGGATCCGGTCGACCTTCTCGGGCGTCAGGCCGAACTCGTAGCGGTCGTCCACCTGCATCATCGGCGCGTGCTCGCAGGCGCAGAGACACTCGACCGACTGGAGCGTCACCCGGCCGTCAGCCGTGGTCTCGCCGACGTGGATGCCAAGGCGGCCCTGGAGGTGGGCGACGATCGCGGGCGCGCCGGCCAGGTGGCAGGAGAGGTTGTGGCAGACGGCGACGACGTGGCGGCCTTTCGGCGCGCGGAAGAACATCGTGTAGAACGTCACCACCTCGTGCACGTGGGCCGGCGTCAGGTCGAAGAGCCCGGCAACGTACCTCTCGACCTCGAGCGAGATGTAGCCGAACGTCTCCTGCGCCAGGTGGAGCACGGGCAGGAGCGCCGCCCGCCGGTCCGGATAGAGCCCCTGGAGCCGGCGGACTTCCCCGAGCTGCTCGGCGGAGAACGCGACCGTTGGAGCGGGGACCTCGAGCCCGGCGTGATCGGTGGGTGGCCTGCTGGAGGCGCGTGTGGCTCCGTCCGTCCGATCCCGTCCGCTCACCGGTCCAGCTCGCCGCCGATCATGTTCACCGAGCCGAACGTCGGGACCAGGTCCGCGACCATCTGGCCCTCGATCATCCGATGGAGCGCCGCCATCGGCGGTAGGCAGGGCGGCCGACAGCGGACCCGGTACGGCCGGTCGCTGCCGTCGGACACGACGTAGAAGCCGAGCTCGCCGTTCGCCCCCTCGACCGCGAAATACGCCTCGCCCCGCGGCGGCCGGATGCCGTAGCCCTCCATGATGAGCATGAAGTGGTTCATCAGCCCCTCGATCGACCCGTACGTCGTCTCCTTCGGCGGCAGGACGATCCGCTTGTCGGGCGCATTGACCCGCTCGTGGGCCGGCCGCTCCGAGCCCTGGAGGTTGGGCGAGAGCGTGATCGGCACGAGGAGCAGCCCCTCCGTCTTGCCCTGCTTGCCCCGGTCCACGTACGCCGCGGGATCGATCGGGCGCCCGGCGGCGTCCACGTTGATCGGGCCGCCCGGGATCAGTGCGAGCGCCTGCTCCACGATCCGCATGGACTGCTCCATCTCGGCCATCCGGACGAGGTACCGGGCGTAGTTGTCGCCGTCCTTCTGTGTCGGGATCTCGAACACGAGCCGGTCGTACACATCGTAGGGCCGCGCCCGCCGCACGTCGTAAGGGACACCGACCGCGCGGAGCAGCGGACCCGTGATCGCGTACGCGATCGTCTCCTCGCGGCTGAGCGCGCCGACGCTGACCATGCGGTCCATGAAGATGCGGTTGCCAGTCAGGAGGCGGTGGACCTCGTCGAGGACCTCGCGGGTCTCCTTGAACGCCTTGGCCGTCCGCTCGGTGAAGCCGTTGGGCAGGTCCGCCTTGACGCCGCCCACGCGCCCGTACGAGATCGTGAGCCGCGCGCCCGTCACGTCCTCGACCAGCTCCCAGAGGAACTCGCGCGCCT